>CAYQLB010000008.1:0-38995 GCA_964418415.1 uncultured Candidatus Peribacteria bacterium | reverse complement strand
TATTGTTACTATAACCTATAACTTTTCTGTTGCACTTGTTTCTATAAATTTGGTTTATTCTATAGCACATAAGAGATGAATAAACGTATAAGCAAAGAAGATCATGATATGATGAGACATTCTCGCAATTTTCAGAGAGGGAATCTTCCAGAACAGAGAAAAGCTCTAGTTCAGGCATTGTTAGCAAAAGAAGCCAAAGATAGAGCAAATAAGGCTGCAGATATTTTGTATGAAGCGTTCGGAAAAGATTTTGCCATAGTGAAACAGGATGGTTTTCGTAAATATCATATCACAAGAAAAGATATCGCTGTCCAATTAGTAGGTCGACCGCTTGTACCAGTGGAAGGTAAAACCGTTCTCGGCGAAGGTCAGATGATCATGACTGTCAACAATAAAGGAAAATTGATGATTCGTTTAAATTCCGATACCGGGGATGTAATGTATCAGGCAGAGAATCTTGGTAATGAAGACCTAAGAAACGAAATACCTGCGTTGAAGGCATTCATCGAAACAGGAGCAGTAATGCCCGATACTAGTAAATTTGTTACAGTAAAAAATACTAGCGATTATAGTGATGATGATATCGAAGCATTATTGAAAGTATATGAAAACGATCCAGAATGATCAAAACCTAAATAGAATAGTTCTATATAGTAACAAAAAACCCTCTATGAGAGGGTTTTTTTTATGTATTGTTGTTTATGTTCTTAAACTTGCTCAAGTTTTTTCTCCCGCCTTGATGGCTTTGTTCAAAATTTCATTAATCTGTTCTGTTGTCATATTGCCGCCTGCCCCGTTCGCAGCAACGGGGTCTCCGACTATTTTGATTTTAATAGATACTGATTTCTTATCTTCTCATAGGTTTTTGCCAGCATAGACATCGAAGACTTCGACCTCCTTCACTTCAGGGACTTTTTTCACGGCTTCAATAACTTCATCGAAGCTTTTATTGGTATCGACAACAAAACAAAGATCCCTTCGGATGATCTGATCCTGTAAGGTCTCGAACGTATAGATATGGTCTTTAGTTTCTTGCATATGTGTTATTAGGGCAGTGATATCCAATGAGAGATATACCACACTACTTGTTTCTCCGATTTTATGTGTTTGTAATATGATAGGATGTAACGTTCATACAAAGCCTATACTTGTATCGCCTATGTTGATGAGTGCTTGTTTTTTAGGGTGCAATCGAAATCGTGGTGTGGCTATATGTTCAAAAGTTATAGGTCCTAATTCGAGTTCTTTGACGATTTTTTGTGCGATATGTTTTGCTTCCAAGATAGGATCATTATCTCGTTGATCAACAGCTTTGTTATATATCAGTATTCAAAGTTCTGTTTTTTCGTGTACGAATGCTGAAGCAAATGATCATTCACGCTTGGATGAAGAATCCTGTCTCCATATTTTTCCGATATCGAATATTTTGAATGTATCAAAAAATTTGCTATTTTTGGCGGTATGAGCGAGAAGATTATAGATCATATTATCTCTCATATAAGGGGATTCGGGATGTGTAGGATTCTGTAAGATATAACAATGTTCAGGTTTTCTACCAAAATCTTTTAGGATTTTTTCACTAACTCGTGGATAGGTTTCTATTTGATTGGCAGCGAAATTTCTGACAAGGATATCTTCCAGTTTTCTTTGTATAGAGACATAATCGCTGTAAGGAATATTTTCCACCGTACTGAGGAGAGGAATATTTTCTATCTGTTCATACCCATAGATTCTAGCAACTTCTTCGTAGATATCCTCTTGTATGTTGAGATCATCTGGTCATCTTCGTAAAGGACAAGTAAGGTCCAAATTTCCATTTTTCAATATTTCAATCTTTCCATTATTTTTTCACGTAAATCCGAGTCATACTAATATTTCTTCGATTTTTTTGTCGAGTCACTTAGTCTTTTTGCCAAAGATAAATTGCTCCATATTCTTTGTATCTACTTCAATATGCTTTGAACTTCAAGCTTCAAGCTTTGGGCTAATATAGGAGGAAAGTCCTCCAATCTCGAAGTCTCCCAAGTCTTTCTTATAGTAATGTAGTTCGTCCAAGAAAAGAATCAGACAGAATAAGGTGTGTCGTGGGTTAATATTTTTTTCGAATCTCAGCTCTGCATCTGTCCTTAAACTTAATCTGGTTCCTGTTTTTCTGACCGCTACAGGATCGAAATTGGCTATCTCGACCAAGATATTTTTGGTGCTTTCGGTGATTCAACTCTCCAAACCTCAGACGACTCCTGCGAGTGCAAGGATTTTTCTCTTATCCGTAATGACGATATCGCTTGATTGTAATAGATGTTCGGTTCAGAATAAGTCGATAAATTTTTCTCCGTCTTTTGCATTTCTCACAATAATATCGCCGTCGACTTTTTCGGCATCGAAAAAATGGATTGGTTGTCCGCTGATATGCATAAAGAGATTGGAAAAATCTACTCGGTTGTTGATAGGATTACTTCCGAGATCGAGCATTTGGAGTCTAGTAAAAAATGATGATGTTTGGATTTTTATGTTTTTGAGATGCAACAAAAGATAGGCATTTAGCGCTTCGCTTTCTCACTTCACTAGTCTCTCAGGTTTCATGCTGTTATCTATGATCTGCATGATATGCTTCGGTGTACATTGTTCAAAATACTCTTTGACTTTATTGAACGAAATCAACTGACTTTGGACTTTTGACTTTGGACTTTCGACTACGCTATAGATAGCATTCAATTCGACTGCAGCACCAAAATGACCGGTCAAGTCAGGTCTATTGGTAAGTGATTTACTATCCACTTCCATCACTCGATTTTCTAGTCGAGGAAATTTTTCTTTCAATGGTGTTCATAAGTCTTTGTCCGAGATGTCGTCCAAATCTTCTTTTAAATCCCAGATAGCATGTTTTTCGATATCTTCATTGATTCCTAATTCTTCTTTGCTACAGATCATACCATTGGACTCTATACCTCTCATTTTTCTTGGTTCGATCGTTATTCCGGCTTTTTCAAATACTGTTCCTGGTAATGCTACCGGTACATACAATCCTGTAGCGATATTGGATCCACCGCAGATGATTTGGTAGCTTCCTTTGTTTCCACAGTCGACTTGGCAAACAGACAATTTATCTGCATCCGGATGTTTTTCGCAAGAAGTAGTATATCCGATAACGATACTGTCGGCGATGTTTCTTTTATTGATTTCTTCGATCTCACAAGTCTTCAATATCAGATTTTTGGCGATATTTTCTGGCGTATCGTTTATAGAAATGAATTTTTTCAAAAGCGGTGAAGTATATTTCATTGTCCGGCTAAATAAATAAACTGAGAACTCTATGTTCGCATATGCTACTATAAATAACAAAATCATTTGAGAAATAAAGCGAAAAATTTCCTTCTTGCAATTATACATTCATTCCATAAAAAAAAGCTTCAATAAAAACTAAGGATGATAGATATCTTTTAGTCGATAATCCATACTATGAGGATACGTCCTTTACTTGTACCGAAGCGCATTATCAATAAGATTATCAAAACATATCTTATGGTAAAGTCTCATCTTCAGGAATCTTCATTCAAACATCAGGAGAATATCTTGTTTGATCTGATCCAGAAATGTAGGAGAACTGTTTTTTGAAGGAAATACGGATTTGAGAGTATCAGAACGATAGAAGATTTTCAAAATGCAGTCCCTATTTCTCATTATAAGGATTTTGAACCTTGGATACTCTACATGCTCAAAGGAGAAAAAGATATTACGTATCCAGGCAAAATTGATCGGTTCGCTACATCTTCATGAACAACCTGAGGAGAATCAAAATATATTCCTGTCACCAAAGAAGGGCTAAAAAAATCACATTTTAGAGGAGGAGCCGATGTACTCAATTTTTTCTGTAAAAACAATATGAGGAGCCAGTTTCTGATGGGAAAATGACTGGTAATAGGATGAGGATTTTCGAGAAACCCATATACTTGAGAAGAAAATGTCGGTTTTATTTCTGCAATTCTCCAGAAGAATACTCCAGCGATTATTAAAATGCTCAAAGAACCGCAGGATGATATCGCTTATATAGAAAATTGGGAAGAAAAAGTACAAGCTATTATAGAGAGGACAGTCGATCAGGAAATTACCTTTATCAATGGACAACCATGATGGATCCTTAATTTTCTCTATAAAGTATTGGAATATACAGGAAAAAATACCATCCTTGAAGTGCGACCCAAACTAGAACTTTTTTTTCGATGAGGGCTTCCTATAGATATGTACAAACAGCAATTTGAAAAACTCATACCGTCTCCCAAAATGAAATATTATCAGATCTATAATGCATCGGAAGGTTTCTTTAGTATACAAGATACCAATTTTGCCAATGATATGCTGCTTTTGATCAATCATGGTACCTTTTATGAATTTATTCCGATGGAAGAATATGGTAAAGCAAACCCTAAAGTGCTGACGCTCAATGATGTAGAAGTGAACAAAGAATATATTATCGTCATTACTACTTGTTCATGATTGTGGAGATATGTGATTGGTGATGTGGTGAGATTTACGTCACTGAAACCACGAAAAATCCAAGTCGCCGGTAGAACAAAATATTTTATAGATATGATAGGTGAACGTGTTTCTTTTGAACATATCGAGAAAGCATTGTTACAGACAACCAAAGCGACCAATACTATAGTAACTGATTATACAGTAGGTCCTCTGGTATACGAGGGAGGAAAAACAAGGGGTTGTCATGAATGGATTGTAGAATTTGTAAAGATGCCAGAACACCCAGAAGAGTTTATAAAAACACTTGATCATGAACTTGGCAAGATCAATTCCTATTATTTTGATGAAAGAACTGATACAAAAGTGCTTGGTGAACCAATCGTTCATTGTGTCAAACAAGGCACTTTCTATGAATGGATGAAATCCAAAAATAAACTCGGTGGACAGCATAAAATTCCCAAAGTATCCAATGATAGAAAAAATATCGATGAAATTTTAAACATGATTGGTTAGCTAAGTCAATACATCATATGCCCGAACGATGTCATTTTGTTGTTTGCAAAAAAAAATATTTGGAATATAATGTATATATAATTTAGTGTGAACCAGGGCTATGAAAAAAAATATGTATAAGTATGATAAAATGAATACTGAACATGAAATGTCCGTCGATACATTGAAAAATTTTACTAAACAGCAAAAACTGCCCGAGTCAAGTCAAGAGATGAAAAAAGAGCTATTGCAAGCATTACATGGGTATCCGAACGAATACAAGGATGACAAAAAGGAATTAAAAAAAGTGATGAGAACTCATGGGGTAAAAATAAAAAAGCTATGAGTATTGAAATGGTTGCGGGGAGAAATTATGGGATCCAAATTTGTAGGTTTGAGTTTCGGACCATATATCGATGTAGGTAATGATGATGATATGCAGACCTTGGTGACACATGAGGCACATCATAAATTACAATATGATGAAAATTCTTTCTTGCCACAATGGGTACCCAACGATGTTAGAGCGCTTTTGGGGTTTATCGTTTTGTCGATAAAAACACTCAAAGAAATCAAAAAATTAAAAAAGAGTAGAATTGATTATGGTAAATGAGAAGCATGAAGATATGCTGCTACCCACAATAGTATGGAGTTCGAAGCATTCCTCCATGAAGGTGATATCGATCATTTGTATGAAAGAGAACCATATGAATACAAGAAATATACAACCAAAGAAGGTAGGCAGAAAAAATTACAGGAATATATCGATAAGGATATTGAGAAGGTAGAAACTATACAAAAGCAGGTATTTGATATTATAAGATCAGGACATATGACTGATGAAGATCAGAATCAGTTGCAATATATAGCAAACTATCTCGTGCAAGAGACAGAGAAAATTAAAAAAATAAAAGAAGAATATGGTCAAGAAGAATGGGATATCGTAGATGTAAAACATCCTATTTATGGTCGATCGCTATGGTTAGAATCAGAAAAAAATAGAAAAAAGAGATTACAAATACTCAAACAATCATTGGAAAAAGAGGATGATTTGATTTGGGTGATCAAAAGACATCAAGAAATAGAAGTTGTATCTAAGACGAAAGAGAGAGAAGTAACGGGTGTTATTAAAGTCCGTATAAAAAACATATATCGTAAAAAAGGAGACAAGGAAATAGATGCCTATCAAGAGATACTTAAACAATTGGAATCTGATCCCCGAATACAAGAGTTTACTCCGCATATGCGCATAGACTGGTCGGAGCGTGATAATAATGGTAATCCTATCACATCCAAGGGATTAGTAATCAAGATATCGATTATGCCCTAAAAATATATACATAAGTTTCTATAAAACATATCTTGTAGGAGAAATAATATTTTTCTAATCCTTATCTATTTTCTATACTACTAAAATCCAACTTGATAGATAATGATAAATATCTATACACTAACCAATTTCTAATTTTCATTTTCTAATTTTTAAACTATGCAACATATTCAAAATATCGATCCTCAAGTCTACGCGTCTATACTCGCTGAGCAAAAAAGGCAGTCAGAAGGAATGGAACTTATCGCGAGCGAAAATTATCAATCTGCGGCAGTACTTGAAGCGCAATCTTCAGTGTTTGCAAATAAATATTCTGAATGAACACCTGGACGCAGATACTACGGATGACAGGAAAATACCGACATCATCGAGCAACTCGCTATCGATAGAGCCAAAGAAATATTTCATGCGGACCATGCGAATGTCCAAGCACTCTCATGAGCGGCTGCGAATCTTTGTGTCTATTCTGCACTTATGAACCCAGGAGATACGATTCTCGGGATGGACCTCACCCACGGCTGACATCTCACCCACGGCGCTCCGGTGACCTTTTTTTCCAAAGTATTCAACTTTATCCGCTACAAGACAAAGCCAGATGGGAAGATAGATTTCGATCAAGTACGCGAACTCGCCTTACAACATAAACCCAAGATAATTCTCGCAGGATTTTCTGCATACCCAAGAGAGCTCGAATATGAAAAATTCGTAGAAATAGCAAAGGAAGTCTGAGCTATCGCATTCGCTGATGTTTCTCATATCTGATGATTTATTGCTGCAGGACTCTTGAAAAATCCACTGGACTACGGATTTCATGTAATGATGACAACTACCCATAAGTCGCTCAGATGACCGAGATGAGCTTTGATTCTGAGCAAGTGAACTGTTTCCAATCCATTGAAGAAACCAGAAGACACGATAGAAAATATCCCGACAAGAATCGACAGAGCAGTATTTCCTGGTATGCAATGATGACCACACATGAACACTATCGCCGCTATTGCCGTAGCATTACACGAAGCCCAGACACCGGAGTTCAAAGTCTACGCGCAGCAAGCACTCAAAAACGCACAGACTTTAGCAAGTGAATTAACAACTCGTGGATACAAGTTAGTGACCAGCTGAACCGACAATCATATGGTCATCGTAGATTTCTCTTGAACTGAATTAGATGGATCTATCGCAGAAAAAATATTAGATAACATCTGAATTTCAACCTCCAAATCTACTATTCCCGACGATCCAAATCCTCCATTCCGTCCATCTGGACTACGTATCTGATTACCAGCAATGACGACCAGAGGAGTCAAAGAAGAAGAGGTGAAGCAGATTGTTGAATTCATGGATCAGGTGTTGAAGAATAGAGAGAACGAAGAAATGTTAGCTGAATTAAAAGAAAAAATCAGAATATTAGCGTTGAAATTTCCCGTGCCAAGTCTGTAAAACAAATATTCACATATAAAAGCGTATGGAAACACAGTATGGTATTACGTATACTGCCAAACCACTAAAGCGGGGGAGGTATGTTATCTACAAAAATTGGATACCCTTGGAAAGCAATAAAGCAGGTGTGTATTACTCACATCCGACACGTAAACGTCGTGAACGAATTATGGTTACCAAGTGTCCAAAAAAAAGCATAGCTACATTGTATAAACAATCATGATGAATACTGTCACCGGATTTGGTGACAGTTTTTTTGTCTTGTTCTTTGATGAAAAATAGATATACAAAGAGTCCCAGTGATGGGATGTTCTTTGACATAAAGAGCGTTTAATAATTTGCCGGAGAAACCGGTTTCCAGATAGTACTGGAAAATAAAGGAAGCACGTTCACCCAGGTATTACCTCGGACTATCAACGGCTTCCTTTTCTCGTATCGTGATGAGAGTGGGTATATAAAAAAGTAAAAAATAGACTTGACATTGATAAGTAAATATATATAAGAGAGATAACAAAAACAAATGTATGATCAAAAATCGATGCCTAGGCGTGCGTTTTCAGGACGCATATGCCTAACCAAACTACAATTATCAAAACAATTCCCCGCGACACAAATAAAAGCAGGGGCGTGATTTAATCACCTATTTCCGTGGATGTTAACGGAAAATGGGAGCCTAGAGGAAACAGAGCCTCCGCGTCGAGAAGACTATGGTAGTAAGTCTACCGCTAAAAACTATAGCCCCCGCTATGCTGCTCCCGCACCCGTCTAAACGGATACTAAAAAAGGGAATGTAGCTCCGCATACGAGGCAAAAAAATTAAAAATATTGCCGGAATGGCAATCTTTGAACGCCATGAAATCAGCCTAGCGTTCCAAAGTAAAGGCTGAAGATCCAAAACCCAGCTCTAATCTCCCGTTGCCGATACATGCCGTTTTGGGAGTAGAGCAAAATCGATCGAAGCCCTCCCCAGTTGGGGACTAAAGGGCAAATAATTACTAATTAACGTTGCTATGAGAGCGCTGGAAACCCCAGCGCTCTTTTCCGTTTGCACCCGGGTGCGAAATTGCTATATAGCTATAGTCCATACCAAAACAAATACCAACATTCGTAATTCGTAATTGTTTAATTCGTAATTGAAGTAACATGGATATCGCACTTATCATTCTCTGATGAATTTTGTGTATTATCGCTATCATCGGTTCATTACTTCCCGTGTTGCCAGGACCGTTGCTTGCGTATATCGCGTTCATTCTTCTCCAATTAACTTCAGGACATCCATTCTCTCGGACGTTTTTCATCGTTCGAGCGCTTATCATCATATTTCTCACGGTTCTCGACTATGTCGTTCCTTCACGAGGAACTAAAAAATTTGGCTGAACCAAGCGGGGAGTACGTGGTAGTAATATTTGACTTGTTATCGCAGTGATTATCCTCCCTTTGCTCTGAATAACTATAGGCCCATTTGGACTCATAGGCCTTATAGCAGGACCGTTTCTCGGATCATATCTAGGAGAAAAATACGCCGGAAAGGAGCACAACCATGCATTAAGATCTGCTCGATGATCATTTATCGGATTCGTGACGGGTAGTCTGTTGAAATTGGTTGTTAGTATCATTATGGCTGGATATTTTTTCGTAAATGTGTACAAGCTATTCATAAAATAAAAAAAATCAGAGAACATAAATCGAAACAAAGCACGAATACTAGATTTTTTTTATTTGAGCATAAAAAATATATGCTATGGAAAAGCAAGAAATAGTAGCTACACATCCTACTGAAACTCACAAGAAGATAGCCAATATGAAATCATATATAGCAGCATTACTCATGTTTGTACCGAGTATGACCGTTCAGAGTGAAGATGTTTCATCCTTCTACAAAGATGCTGCAGTAGCTTCATATCATCAGGCAAATGATAAAAAAGAGCATGTAGAGCATATAGTATCGTATGAGGCCATTTTTAAGGATGGTATAAAAAAATCACTTACAGGACTCAATAGTATCGATCAGATACCAGAATGAGGATATAAAATCACCTATTATCGAGATAGTGGAAACTTACAAGGGAAACCCATGTCTCCAGAAAGCGTCAAAAAATTGAATTTGCCAGAGAGATTCGACATCAGTCCCAGAAAAATAGATGCTCCTGTAGAATCAATGTATTTTACCCTGGGAAATAGAGTGTTTTCAATTACTCCCGATATAGGGTCAATAGCCAAGATCACTCTCAATGAAAAAGCTTTGGTAGTGAAAATAAGCGCATTGTTCGGAATCGTAAAAGAAGATATTATCTACGATAAAGGACAGAAACTCCCTGATCTGATGTATAGATTACGAATGTCCCCAAAAGGCGCATGAAAAAAAGAAGGATTTAGATCGACAACGGTAAAAGAACTATAAGCTTGAAGTTGTAAGCGTAAAGTGTAAAGATATAATATAGTTGACAAGCGGATTTCTGATATCTTTCGTGTTTAGAAATTAAAAATTAGAAATTAAAAATTAGAAATTAAAAATTTTAAAATTATTATACATATGAAAATAAAAATAGTGATAGGAATACTTTTTGGTATCGTAGCAGTCTCGTTGAGTACAAAGACAGGGGCATATATGTTTGGGATGAAATCCTGGGATAATAGTATTTCAAATATAGAACGTATAGAAAAGGAGTATAAGCTTGATATACCTATTGTCTCCTTTATTTTTGATCCATGGGGAAAACATGTAGAGAGTATGATGAACCAACTCAACGAGAGATTGGGAGAAAATAAAATCTATCATATTTCTTTGTCGCCAAATATGTTTACTGCCAAACAAGTTGCTTCAGGAGCATTTGATACCCAATATAAACAATTTTTTCAGGATGTGAAAAAAAATAATCTGAGGGTAATTTTTCGTACGATGCACGAAATGAATGGAGGACGATATCCACGAAGTTCTGATCCTTATCGATTCAAGAAAGCATGGATCCACGTGTGGGAACTCTCGAGAGCAGAAGGTTTGGATCAAAACAATATCCTCTTCGATATGTCGGTGAATGCACGAGATCTCCCAGCAAAATGAGGAAAACCATCACAGACAGCTATATTTATCCAGTGCATGCCAAGCGTAAAAGCTAAGCTCAAATGCCCGACCTTTGAGGACTATTATCCATGAGATACCTATGTAGATCTTATGGGAGTGACGTTTTATAATCGAGGAAAGGGAAATAGTAATCGCTGGCGATGAACCCCAGATCAGATCGTAAATAATACATCACGACGTACTTTGGAGAGATTGAAGACTATCGATAAGCCGATTTTCGTTGACGAAGTCGGAACGACAGCAGTCAATTATACCTGAGCATATAGTCAAAAAAAATCTATCGAAGTATATCTCAATAATTCTGGACTTAAAAATACTTGGCTTGTTCAGCTAAAGGAGTTTCTTCTTAGAGAATCAAGAATCGTCGGCGCAATTTATTTCAATGTCGATCTGACCAATGGATTACAGAATTGGACGCTCGGTGAATTGGATCGATCAGTGATAGATTTTGCTTCAAATAAATTCTATGATAAGATCTTGGAAGTATATGCTGCAGGAAAACCGAATGAATATAGCATCCTCTATTTTCTTTTTAACATCAAACGTATAACCCTCAATGATAAGATGTTCTTCGTAAGGTCTGAATATGTGAAGCCGGTAAAAGATCTCTATACGTTTACGACTACGTATGTACAAGGCAAGACGGAACAAATAGCTTTTCTTGATGGTACCAAAAAAAATGGATCCCTTAGTAAAAAATACAAAAGATTCACCAAAGTGGATCTCGACGCTATCGTAGATATGACCAAGAAATTTCTAGAATAAAAAAAAGGCTTCAAAACGAAGCCTTTGCAAAATACGGAATGGGTATTCTAATAATCTTCACGAAACCATCCAATACCGGCGATAACAGCTACTATGAACGATATAAGCGCCCATATACAATATGCCATATTATTGGGATAGATAGATATGCCTTCAGGGTAAGTTACCGAAGTTCCATCATTTCTATTATCCAGTAACGTTTCACGGAGTTTCATGAGTACGTTGGATTTTTCGAGTTGCGTGGCATCTGCAGATACAGCATTTAGTTCATTTAATGATGCTTTCAGATTAGTGTACCAAAATTTTACGTCTTCATCAGGTGTTCTGTACATAATGGAAGTATATCCCTGTGTCAGTCCCTGATCTTCGCAGTATTTTACAGCTATTGCTAGCTCTTGTTTTGCGAGTTCGACCGTATTGGCATCTGCAGCAAGTTTAAGGTGGCCTTTGCAATTTTGATTAAAAGTAATGTTATCTTGATAAAGTCTTACGCCTCCCCATATTACCAGGGAAATACATGCAATAATGCAAATTAATTTTTTCATGATATGTTTTATTTTTTGTTTAAATTATTATACAAAAAAGATAATAAAAGTCAATACTAATATTTATAAGATAATGTGGTGTTTTTGTCAAAGAAGATATGTTTTTTATACTAATTTCACTCCACTGAAGAGCTCCAATAATACCTGATCTTCCGTGAGACCTGATAATTTCGCCTGATAGTTTAGAATCACTCTATGTCTCAAGATCGGTAATGCGACTCTTTGGACATCTTCATGAGTGACGTACGCTCTTCATTCAGCTAAGGCGACTGCCTTGCTTGCAAGCATGAGTCCTATCGAACCTCTTGGTGATGATCCATAAAGGATATAGTCATGTTCTTTTCTGGTGATAGTTGTGAGTCTCGTGATATAGTGTTTGATCTCGTCGGAGATAGTGATATCATCGACTTCTTTTTTTAAGTCATTCAATTGTTTATGGGTGATGACTGCTTTGAGCTCGTGCAGATGCTCTTTTTCTATGGTATCGAGGATAATTTTCTCTTGTGCAATACTGGGATAATTGACTACTACTTTGAATAAAAATCTATCGACTTGAGCTTCTGGAAGGGGGTAGGTTCCTTCTTGTTCTATAGGATTCTGGGTAGCAAGGACAAAAAATGGTTCAGGTAATTTATGGGTAATTCACCCGATCGTAACCTGATGTTCTTGCATTGCTTCGAGAAGCGCTGATTGGACTTTTGGAGTTGCTCTATTGATTTCATCAGCCAAGATGATATTTGCCATAATCGGCCCCATCTTGGTATCGAAGCTTTGTGTTTTCCCGTTGTAAATCTCACCGCCGATGATGTCTGCTGGTAAGAGATCAGGTGTAAATTGAAGCCTTTTGAACTCCAATCCCAAAAGCTGTGCGAAGATATGGATGGTCTTAGTTTTTGCCAGTCCAGGGAATCCTTCCACCAGTACATGACCTCCACAGAGGATATTAATGAGTATCGCATTTATAAGGTCATCCATTCCTATGATGTGTTTGTGAAGGTGTTCTTTGAGTTGTTTTAATTCATTGTTATGGAAGTCTATATGAAGAAGTCCTTCCTGAAAATATTTTGTATCGATACCATGACGAACAGATTCTGTATGATGTTTTTTTTTGAAAATATTGAATACAGAGAGAAAATGTTCATGTTCATCTTTGAGGAAAAATAGGAGCACTGCTCCGACGATCAAGATAACTATAACTATGAGAATAAGTAGGGTTCGCATTGTTTTAATGTACTAAATAAACAGCGATGATACTACATATCTTGCGGTGAGTATCAAGGTCATTCCATAATCCACCAGAATTTGCCCTCCTACGAGGACTGCATTTCCTTTCAGGAAATTTGCATTTTTTACGATTCCGAATATAATTAAAAGTGTATCATTTATCTTCTATGGTCAGATACATGAATACTTTAGGTCAAGCAGCATGAAATGTAACGGAAAGTTTCCGGGATTTTCTGATTAGAATTTATGAGAATCCTTTTGTCTCTAAGATTGTATTGCTCATTTTGGCAATTATTCTGAGTTTCATTTTTATGTCATTGTCCAAAATACTTGCCGCATATCTCAAGAGAAAAATTACTCAAAACTTCGTAACCAAGTGAAGTAAAGATATCGAAAATGTTTCTGCATTGATCGGAGATATTATCTTCTATACCTTGACGGTACTTTCCTTATTTATGGCATTCAGTATCGTTGGACTAAAGGTCGGACTGATTCTCTGAGGTATTTCTATCGGTGTAGGGTTTGCATTTAGAACAACATTGACGAATCTCATTTCAGGGATAATGATTTATACTACCAAAGAATATCAGCCAGGAAGTATTGTTTCCATTAAGTTAGGAGGTGAAATGACAGGAAAAATAGAACAGATCGATATGAAAAATACTATTATCAGAACGTTTGATTTTAAGAGAGTAGTGATCCCAAATTCAAAGTTCGTGAGAGCAGTGATCAAGACCTATAGTTTGGAAAATGTCCTGAAGTTGGAAATTAATCTCAAAGTAGATATGAGTATAGATATAGAAAAAGTGCTTGAACTTACCATAGCCAAAACTAATTCTTATGATTTTGTCATCTACAAAGAATATACACAGGCGCTTATCCAGGAATTCGATTCCAAGACCTGTGAATTCAAAGTGAGTTTTTGTTTTAATCCAAATGCTGGCATTCCGACAGATCTTATGAAATCTAAGGTACAAGCGGGGCTCATTCAGGAATACAAGAAGCTGATACAGAAACCTGTTGAAAAATCAGTATAAATTTTACCAAGAGTAATAATAAAAAAAACTTCCGGCAAATGTCCGGAAGTGTAGATGTGTCATACAAAGAATTGTACGATGGACTTGATAGCATACCAAAAAGGAGAGATAAGTAGTACAGTCCAACAAATCGTACAGATGCCGGAACTCAGAAGAAATAAAATTTCATTTGTTTGATAGCCGATGGTGCTTATGGCACTTTTTGGCGATGTTTTTGCTAAAGGTAGTACCAGCAAGATGCTACCAAAAAATGAGAATACGAATACGTAAAAAATATATTCCATAGGCATTTTGTTTTTAGTTTAACATTCACTGTATATATTTGCTCGACATTTTCAATAACTTGATTTCTGACTGACTATTGATAAACAATAGACACATATTGTTTTGGCATCTTGTTGTAACTAAACATTTGTCATCCGCGTAGGCGGATATTTATCAATTGTAATATAGGTATGATCGCATTTTCCATAGGCTCAATAGATATCTATCGATACGGAATTTTCTATGTCATAGCATTTCTCGTAGGATATCTTTTTCTTCTTCGAGTTTCCAAAAAAAATATATTCTGAAAGGCATTTCCTCGTTTGCAGACCTTTCTCGAAAAGAATCTGGATGATCTCATGCTTTGCATATTTCTCGGGGTTTTGGTGTGATGAAGATTAGGGCATGTTATTATCTATGATTTTTCTTATTATCTACAACATCCTAGTGAAATATTCCAAGTCTGGAAATGAGGGATGTCATTTATCTGAGGGATGATTGGTGTAACGATTTCATTAGGCATTTTGGCTTGGAAAAAGCATCTAAAGCGAAAAGAGCTCCTATTGCTTGGTGATATGATTTTCGCGATTTTGCCGTTTGGTATCATGCTGGGTAGAATAGGAAATTTTCTCAATCAAGAACTGTATGGTATCACTGCTGCTGAGGTCTTGGGAAAATTCGGCTATATTGCTTCTTCAGTATTCCATCAATTAGGACTCTATCATATCTATCCGCAAGTCGATACCATGCTGAGGGTAAATACCAATATTTTATCTTCTTTCTTTGAAGGACTCGTCTTGCTTATTATCACGCTCTTTTTTGTTCGTAAACGAAAAAAAACAAAAACACCGCAGCCAGGAAAGATAGTCGCAGTGTTTTTGCTATGATATAGTTTCATAAGATTTTTGCTTGAGTATCTAAGAGCTGATTCTCAGCTCGAATTTCATGGTCGATTCACTATTTCACAATGGTTTTTTATAGGGTTTTTCTTGCTAGGAGTAGTAGTGTTGATATGGAGAAAAAAGCTCAAAGCCGTACTATAGCTAATAAACGGCTTTATGCTTGAAGCTATTTTATTTTATATACTACATTCACATTTACCACAACTTCAGTCTCTCCAGGAGAAAGTGAGGTGCTTGCTGCGCTATCCATAGCTACGCCACCCATACCCTCAGCTTTTGCATAGTAGATAGGTCCAGGCATGTTGTAATAGGTATTGTCGGTAATGGTTAGAATTTTACCGAGTTTGCTACCTCCAGCTTTTGCAAGCTGTTCTGCTTTTGCTCTAGCGTCTTCCAATGCTTTTTCACGAGCTCATGCCAAAGCAGCATTCTTGTCTTTGAGATCAAAAGAGGTACCGTCTACATTTACTCAGCCAATCTTGGATATTTCTGTAATGATCTGTCCTCCGATTTCTCCGAAATTTTCTCCCGTGATCGTCATACTCATGCTATGTCGTGATCTGTATCCAAGTAACTTTCTTCCACTCGGTTCACTTCGATCATATTCAGGGGAAACATTGACACTAGTACTTTTGAGATTATCTTCTGGAATATTCATACCAGAAAGCATTGCTCTCACTTTGGTTATTTTTTCATTACTCTGTGCTTGCGCCTTCTCAGTAGTGTCGGCTAATTCAGACACAGAAAGATTGATAATGAGCATATCAGGCTTGACCATAGCTTTGCCTTCACCCATAACGGTGATACTATTGGCCATACCGTAGGGAGATTGAGCCATATTGGATTTGAAAAGAAGATATCCTAATACGGAGAGTCCGATCGCAAGAATCAATGCTGCTCCAAGGATAAAAATCCCATTGGAATTTGATTTGTTCATAGTGGAATAATTAATAATTAAAAATGAATAATGCTGGATTTGTTGTAGTATACTCTATAGCTATGAAATTATTGAGTATATTCAAGCTGATTTTTCTTGAAACTACTTGCCATATCCTTATTCTGAATTCTGTACTCTGAATTTTACATGCTGAATTTTTTAAAATGACTACTCGAAAAGACATTGCAGACATCATTTTCCCCGACGTAAAGGAAACGATTCAAGATTTGGAAAAGAAATATCCATCAAGAGCTAATCCTATCTGTTCTCGTTATGCGCCAAGTCCGACATGATTTGTGCATATTTGAAATATCTATGCTGCCTTTATCGAACAAAAATTTGCTAAACAACAGGGAGGTACATTCTTACTGAGGATAGAAGATACAGATCAAAAGAGAGAAGTCGAAGGTGCAGTGGGAAAAATTATCGCATGATTAAAATATTTTAGTATCCAAATAGATGAATGACCGATTGGAGAATATAATGTTGATATATGAAAGTATGGTCCGTATACACAGTCTCAGAGAAAACATATCTATAATGTTTTCGCAAAATATTTACTGGAAAATGGACAAGCATATCCTTGTCGAATGACACCCGAGGAATTGGAAGTTATCCGTGAACAACAGACAAAAACAAAGGTAACTCCTGGTATTTATGGAAATTATTCTGTGCGAAGAAGTAAAACGCCCGATGAAATCATGCAAAAATTAGAGACAGATAAAAACTTTGTTATCAGATTTCGTTCTCCTAGTGAAATGGGAAAAAGAGTAGTGTTTGAAGATGTTATCAAAGGAAAAGTAGAAACGATAGACAATTTCAATGATATCGTTCTTATTAAATCTGATGAATTGCCAACCTATCATTTGGCGCATATTGCCGATGATCATCTCATGAGAGTCTCTCATGTGATTAGGGGAGAAGAACGGTTTGCTTCAGTTCCCTTACATATCCAATTATTTTCCGCTTTTGGACTACAACATCCACAATATTGTCATGTGGCACCGTTATTGAAACTAGACAACGGAAACAAAAGAAAACTTTCCAAAAGACATGATCCAGAAGCAGATATCTGATTTTTTTTCGAGAACGGATATTCGACTCAGGGAATTATTGAATATTTTTTGACCATCATAGATCCGTGATTTGAAGATCGACAAAAAGCCAATCCTGACAAGAGTTATGTTGATTTTGAAATTCATCTTGAAAAGATGCCAAAATCAGGAGCACTTTTCGATTTGGTGAAACTCCAAAGCGTAAACAATAATTACTTATCAAGGATTTCTACTGACGAACTGTATGAACAAAGTTTGGCTCGAGCACAGAAATATAAACCAGAACTAGCACAACTCATGGAGTCTGATATCGTGTATACCAAAGCTGCGATGAATATCGAACGTCACACCGAAAAAGATCCAAAAAGATTTACCACCTATGCGGATGTGGAAACACAATTACGTTTTTTCTTTGACAGTGAGCGAACTAAACTCAGGGAACAGGGACAAGGGAAATGGAATCAGGCAGTTCCTCAGATTATTACTGCAGAAGTTATGAAAAAATTCGTCGAAGAATATATATCCGTGCTTGATTTGAGTATGAGTGTGGAAGAGTGGTTCTCTCAGTTAAAAGAAGTCTGAAAAAAATATGGCTTCGCAGGAAATAATGCAGAATTTAAAGAGTGAGGATATATAGGGAAGATCTGAGATCTTGCTATGTTTATGCGTATTCAGTTGTGTTGTGCAAACAAAACACCAGATCTCTATTCTGTCATGCAAGTGATGGGAAAAGAAAGAGTAATAAAAAGGTTACAAACCATATAAGATATCTATAATGGTATGATGATATGTTTTTAGTGTTATTTTTTTCCGATAGAGTAAAAAAATTGAAGTAAAATAAAACCAATCTGTGAAACACAGACTGGCGATAAGAACCCAAATACCCAGAAGATAGCGGCAGGAATTCACAAACAATATATTCTATCAATTCTCCGTCGAGATTCTTCACAGACCTACATAAATCTGCTAGATAAAACTCTGCTTGCCGACATTTTTTGTAGCTTTCATCCTATGGGATGAAAGTTTGCTGCGCTAATGTTCAACGCTGGCAGCCCGACACTTCCTTAGGTGGAAGCGTTTCCTAATTTTCAGATAGAGGGAGCTAAAGACACCGTGCGATATTGTACCGCTTACCTGTGTCCAGTCTCCGTATCCTACTACCTTCTTGATGGCATTTGGTTTTTCTTTTTGTGACGATAATATAATAATAAGAATAAGAATAAAGAAGTCAATATAATTTAAGTAAATAATGTTGTTGGTATTTTACAACAGGTAGGTATTAGGCCTGTTTTTTTGAAATTATTGCAAAAATTTCGATTGGAGAAATTTGCTTTTTTTTGGGTTTCCGTGTATACTTATGTAAGGACTAAAAAGTTCATTGTATCGTTTCAATACTTTATCATTTTATCATTTCTAATGGACGCAAACTTACTCATCACATTACAAAACTATGGCTTCTCAGAAAAAGAGGCAAAAGTATATCTTACGGTATTGGAACTTTGAACCTCTATTGCTAGCACTATTGCGAGACGTGCGGAATTAAATAGGGTAACGACCTATACTATTCTTGAAGACCTCAAACGTGATGGTATTGCCAATGAAACCGCAAAAGAAGGTGTTAAGTATTATAGTGTCATTAGTCCGGATATTCTTTTGAAACAGATAGAACAAAAATATGAGAGTTTCAAAGAAAAAGTGCCTGAAATGCTTGCTTTGGCGGAAAAATTTGGCAGCAAACCAAAAATACAATTTTTCGAAGGATTGGAAGGTATCAAGAAAATGTATGGAGATTTGCTCACGTCTACGACAGAACCTATTTCAGCGTTTCTTGGATTGGAATCGATAAGTCTCAAACTTCATGAACATCTAGAGAAAGAATTTCTTCCTCAAAGAGTGAAACTTGGCATAAAAGCAAGAGTGATCTCTCATGCAGGAGAAAAAAATAAAATATACAAAAGTATGGATAAAAAAACCTTGAGAGAAACAAGGATGGTTAAGGATGTAGATTTTATTCTTCATCATGAAATCAATATCTATGGAGATAATAGAGTAGCTATAGCAATGTTTAACAATGAAGAGATGTCAGCGATTATTATTCATAGCAAAAAATTTCATGATACCTTACTCAGTATCTTCAATTTTATCTGGAAACATAAGGACTAATATGAAACATTGGTTTACAAGAAAGAAACCAAGTGAAAAAGTACTTCATCCTCAAATGACGTACGATATATTTCATAATAGAAAAAAGTTTAAAATAGATTTAATGGATACTCTTGTCTATACCTGGCTTCCTACCAAAGAATATGAAATGTTCGTGAGAGATAGAAGATATCAAGATAAATGATTTGATGCGTTCTTCGATTATTTCAAAGAATACTCACAGGAGAAACAGATGAAAAAAAAGATTGCCAAAGAAGAGATGAAACAGTATTTCGATGAAATGATATATAGGTATATAAAGATGTACATCAATGAATTTCTACAAGATAAAGAATCATCCAAAACGCATGAATGATGTCTACAATATTTTATGAAAGAAAAGCCCTTCCTTTTGCAGGCAATAGAGGAAGAAGGAATGATAAAAATATATGCCAAAGAGTATCAAGAATATCTCAAGGGACAGAAAAAAAATGCATTTGGACTCAAATTGGATGATATAGAGAGGGACTTGGATAGAATATTCGAAAAGGATGGTGTAGGGAATGGATGATTTCTGTATGCGCGGGAAAATGAAGAAAGCAGTGGTATAGAAAAATATCTCCATGCTACAGAAAATAAAAAATACAAAGATATCAAACCTACAGAAGCAGGAATATATGAATTACTTATGGCAAAAGATGGCGACCCAAGAACACATGCTAAGGTGTATGATCTTCTTTCCAAGAGCAAAACCATAGTGGAAATAGGACCAGGATGAGTAGATAAATTATTAGAGACACTGGAACACTTCTCTTGATGAGAAGAGTGATTGTCATCACTTCTTAGTGAAAAAAGAGTAAAATTATTAGATATAGCTCCTGAGGGATATGTATCAGTCAAACAGAATATTTTGGATGCAATAAAGCAAAGTAAAGTAGAATGTATAGAGGGGAATATGTTAGATGAAACAAGTAGTGCATATAATAATATAGAAAGTACAAGTTATTTTATGTTTGGAGGAACAATCGGTAATTTTAGTTTTGACGAGATTGTTCAGATATTCAAGAATATGAGATCAAAAAACGCACTCAAAAGCAATAGTCTTTTTCTGACGTATTTCGTTGCACCCCAAAAACCCGATAAAAAGAAGATAGCATCAGAAGAAGAATACGAACAGAAACAAAGACGATACGAAAAAGAAAAGGAAGATCTTGTTTCTATGTATACAGGTCCATGACAAGAAGATTTTATTTTGTCATGATTGGAAGCATTGGGTATCCCTAGAAATGCATTGAAACATAGAGTAGAATATGACGAAGCAACAGCTAATAGGCCAGCGAGAATAAAAGCAGGAGCAGAATTTACTAGAGATGTTGAGATAGTTACGCCTACAGGAAAAAAATATACAAAGAAAAAAGGAGAACATATTCGAGCTATACAATCGGCGAGATTTACGGAAGAAGATATCCAGAGCTTAGCAAAAAAAGCATGATATACACTCACGATAAATGCTGATAAATATGGAACGTGAGTCGCAGTATTGCAAAGTACATTAGGAATGCATGATAGATATAGGAAAGCAAGAAATATTATCTGATGAGTATTGATCTGATCAGCTTTATTATGAGGATATTATACAACAAAAAATATAGTGTATAATAATCAAATTCAGCAAGAGCGTCAGCATCAACAAAAGACGGAACTAAAAGATAGATCGATATATACCTATGGAGATATGTATGGTGTGGAGCTAAAAACTATGGAAGAAAAAGAAAAATTTGTAGAATCGATAGTACAGGATGTTATCCAAAGTATACAGGTGCGTTACGGTATAGGAAAAATAGATATGAACGATATAGAAAGTCTTGTAAAAGATAAATTATTTGAATGAAATACCATCGATAACTTCTTTGATGGAGATAGTAGATATATAAGAATTGTTGAATTCGCTGATGAATTTGTCAATCAGCACAAAAATTATATGTTGCAGTATGGAGCTGATATCGTTCCCTATAAGCATTTACAAGAATATGAAGAAAAGTTCAAAAACACGATAAATGTAGAAATGACCTACGAAGAAGCTAAAGAGAAATTTAGCATAACCTATAGTACCTATATGTGAGATATTATTGATGTCTCTGGGACAACAACGCATCTATGATGATATCAATCCTTAACATGAGGAGAATATGATGTCGGTACCTATACAGGCAAATATCCTTCTTCATCGTTTGATATATGACTACAAACAGGTAAACCTGATTATATATATGCAACATTTTATGTTCTTGATGTGAAAGAAAAGCAAAAATATCCTCATGAATATAACCTCAATGAATCCAGGGTAATAGCATTTGATTATTTTGAACAGACAAGGCCTGTAGTGAGTAAGATACTTACCTATTATTACAAAGTGTTTCATAATAAGGAATATAATAAATATGAATATAATAAATATGGATGGACGAGTATACAAAACGATCGAAGAGAAATGATTATAAGAGATTTAGTAAATACAGAACAGATAGATGAAATAGATGAAAATGATACAGAGGCTATAGTAGAATATGTACTCTGATGTCTAAAAAGGAATAAAGTACAAGGAGAAGATAAATTATCATTTATTCCTTATGATACCATCAGTCACTATGAAGAGGCTTTACAAAACGGTGTACGCGAATTCCAAAAAAAATGAGGAATTGGATATATATCTGAAGAACAGAAGCAAAAATTTCAGTTTGTATATTTAGGTACGTATCTTACACAAAAATGAGAAGTATATAATTTTGGAGAAATAACCATTGATGGAAAAAAATGTATTGTAGGATCAGATAAAAACACTCCGATTAAAATTATACGTCAAGGAGAAGAACTACCAGATACTGATTATTACACCTATGTAGCCAAAGAGATAGCTGAAGATTATTATGACCTCAAAAAGAAGTGTACATCTCCATCTATCGATAAAGCAAAAGATTCACATAGTGTTTTCCCTATTACCTGATATAGAGGGTATACCAAGAAACCAGATGCAAAACGTAAAGGATATACTCCTTGATTATTTAAAAAATAAACCATATTTATCGTTAGTGAGTGTATATATGCAGAAGATCCCAACAAATACTATAATATATGCAGAATATGAGAAGATGTTTGGGGACATTACAGATATTTCATTAAACAAAAACATTGCTCCCTTTTCTGTACGTGATGAACAAGTAGCTATATATGACAGACAGCATCACTACAATGAAATAGATCATCTTAAGGAATGAATTATAGGACCATTTACGCGTACAGTTATTATGCAACTGCCGCTAAAAATACACAACAAGGAAGGTAAATACATAGATATTGATGGAAGAATTTGGTCAAGAACTATGCAAAACTTCATAAATGATGATATTGTACAAAATATCCGTTCAGCCGGATCTATAGATCTCTTGGATATAAATTTTGATTTTTTCTTACCTTCCGAAATTACTGAATTTTCTGAATATCAGGTAGGTGATGAAGTATTTTATAAAAACATCAAGGAACATGTAATCGCATATATCAAAGAGCATCCAATCATAGAAAAGGCTATAGTGGATAATTATTGTGATGCTATGGCTGCAACATTCTGATATATGAAGACAAAAGAACAGTTGTTGCAACAACGAGAGAAAACAACGAAAGATTTGTTTTTATCATTGGGTATGCCAAAGTGATTTACTCTCAAAGAACATAATAAATATACTACGGATTCATTAATATTGTCTATGCATGGATGAAAATGGAAAGAAATACTTTCTCCTAAACAAGTAGAAATATTTACAAACTTGCTTACTATAGGAAATGAATTTTGATGATTTGATACTGCATATCAGACAAAGGGATATATTGATTGAATACGCAATAATAATAAGGAACTTCAAAAAATTGTTGTAGATCTTAAGAATAGTAAAAAAACCATTGATTTAGATTCCAAATGCTTTTTTTTGGATAATGGTGATAATCTCTATGATGATGTGATAGAAAAAAGTGAATATCATAAATATTATAAAGAAGAACTTGATCTCATACAAAAAAATCAAGAAAAAATATTACCATATCTCAAAAAACGTTATATAGGATTGTGATGTGGGAATGGAAAAAAGGATTATGCTATGATTGCTAAAAGAGCCAGTACAAATACTATAGAGAGTACATTGCCTCATTGAGAACATATAGAAAAAATACTTTTGATGGATAGTAGTCTAAAGTCACTTTCCAAAGCCGAAAAGGCCATAAATAAAAACATATGATGATTTAATTTAGGGACGACTACGGTAATGTTCTCTCAAGAATGGATAGATACTTTACTTGATACGGGTGAAATAAAAACATTGACCTCAGTAACCAACCATCCTCATGAATCTATTATGAATATACCAGATATAAGGGAAAAGTCGAATATGTTTACGTTGTTTGGATGAACATTATGAAATTTTTGATGATATAGAAAGACATTTCTTGAATATATGAATCGTATAATGAATGTGGGTGATATCTTATGTGTGTCATTGTTTTCTTTACCGAAAAATGAGAAAGAGATACGTACTATTATGAGTAGATATGATACTCCTGAAAATAGTACATTCATAAAGAATTTTTTTATAAAACTAGGAATACCACAAGATGCTATAGAAGTACACGTAACATACAAAGATAAGAGTATTCATATTGATACAAAGATTGATTCAAAAAATGGTCTTCCTATAAAAATACATCCGACAGGAGAGGAAGTAAAGATTCCTAATGGTACAATATTTCATTGTATCTCATCAGAGAGAATGGATGAGCAGGGTTTACAAAATGAAATAGATCAATCGCAAGGATCACTGAAAATAATTGATGAAATTACTTCTCCAAAAAGTCCCTTTACCCTCTATATGATCGCTAAACAATAGCTATATGAGTAAGCTAGTTGTAAGGGTACGACAACAGGATATATCTATTATCTATTGATTTTTCTGTCGTATTGAATATATAGAGAAAGAATTTATGCTGTAGATTATAAGTACTATGAAAAATACTTTATTGATAACTACCAAGTCACGATATTGTTCTTACTTCAAAAGTAGGAAGGATTTTTCGTATTGGAGCTAAATAGCACATTATAAATACGACATACGCCTTCCTATGCAGATAGGGAGGTTTTTTTTACTTATTTACTGAGATAATTATGGAAACAATACTACATATAGATGGAAAAGATTTTGAAATAATAGATCTTGATGAACATACTATACAGACACTTGCAGCTAAGTTAAGTGATCGACAAAAAGATAAAAAATTCATGCAATTTTTGAAAGATGTTCCGATGTCAGCAAAAGAAAATATTGGCACTATAGAAAAAAAATTAGCCGAACAAAAAACTATCTACAAGATAATACAAGAATATACACAAAAAGAGATTGTCTGATGTATACTCTTCGATAGTTTTGATCCCTTACATAATTCATTGGAATCTTACACGAGGATTGATCCTGAATTGAAGAGTAAAGGACTTGGTTCGCGATGTAGAAAGAAAATTATTGCTGATATACTATCAGGAGATGAAATAAAAAAAATAGTATCATGGCATTCAGCACGAAATATTTGAAGTTTTTGTATTAATAGAAATGCAGGATTTAGACTAACAGACTTCGTAGAAAAGCAGACTTTTCTACCGACAATAGCTATGCTTACAGACGATTTTAAATGGGAAATAACAAAAGAGGATATAGGAGCTATACCTAAAGATCTTATAAAACAAAATCATCATACCGTGATGTGAGGGATAAAGAAACATAATTTGATAGAGTTGTTGGAGAGGAAACTATAAGATAAAAAGCTATTGAAAGCGAAATGTTGTTTTGTTGTAAGTTTCCGACAACAGGTTTTGTGAGGTAAGTATTGATATTTATGTACATTTGGTTATTTTATAAAATGTCAAGCTACAAATTTTATATAGGTTACAAAGTAAAAGATGACACAAAAAAATTTCGTTGCATTATCAGAGATTAAACAGAAGATCATACACTTCAAACAGGAAATCGGATGATTGACGCAAGAAAATGCAGAAGATTTTAGAAAAAGATTACAAGATATCAAAGATGATATGCAATTGGTATTGCTTGAATCTACAGATAGACAGGAGGAAAGAGTCGAGAGACGCGAAAAAATCAATAAACACATTGAAAAGGAAAATAGAGAATGACCAAAAAAGGCGATAGAGCGTTATTTTAAGGAGAATACTCAAGATGCACTAGAAAGATTGAGCAAAAAATGATTGCGCTTTGATGATGCAGGAAATATTCAGTTTGGTAAATTAAAAAATCCAAAGAAGATTGCTAATGTTATTCCTGTAGATTTTACGCCTACACCACTCAGGAAAGGAGATCATTATCTCTCTGTGAGACAAAAATTGGAGCATAGAGAACAGGAGATTATCAATGAATTGACCTCTCTACTCGAATTAGCCGAAGAAAAGAGCAGAAATATGTATGAATATTATACCAATCCATCAGAGTTGTTTGAGAAGCTTGGATTATCAATCAAAAAAGTCGATTATGCGTTTTTTGCTAAAGAACTCAACAAAACACCATTACCTAGGGTATGAGGAGATCAAGATATAGTGAAGAAATGACCTTGAGAGATTCCTAATTTCAAGAAAATATGAGCGTTTATGAAATATGTTATAGAAAATAATATATTATTCCGTGCAAGCAATATCGTTACGGATAACAATCAATGGTATCAGTTTTATTTCTATGATAGGGATGTTACCGTTCTTATTTCTGATGAAATTACGGGAAACTGTTTCAGAGATGCTACCTATGTAATCAAAGGCATGCTTCCTGGTCTCAGGAATTTCAAAAAAGAGGAATTCAAAAAATACCAAGGAAAGAAAATTATCTTCAATGATCAATGGTGTAAAAGGTTGGGATCGGTATTTACGGAAAATCCTGATCATTGGACGAATATATGAGAAGAAAAAGACGATCAACCAGAAGTAACAAGAACATTACTTACGGATAGAATAAAATGTATAGAACTTCTCAAAGATAATTTTACACCAGAGACGTTTAATACTAGTTCTTATAAAGCTTTTGCAAGAGCATACAATGCTCAGCAGAATAATGAATTTTTTCTCAATGAAACGATAAATGGATTAGTCTCTTTGTTTGGGATATGAGGAAAAGTTACCATGGAGGTGATAAAAGATGCAATATTTGAATCTAAGAAACCAAAATTGCAAATTCCGGAAGATGCATATCTTTATACAAAAAATCAACACATAAAAAATATGCTTGTAGCAATGAGTAAATGTGAGGAATTCGATCCAGAAACCGTATTGGGAAGTGTGAATTATGATAGATGGGTGAAAGAGCTAACAAGAAAAGCATATGGAGCCGAATTCGTAGATGATGTCGCAAATAAATCACCCAAAGAGAAAAAAGAAAAACTTGAGATATATACGGGCATCAAGGGATTCCCTTTGTATGCTAGGAAGCTAACATCTATGCTTGGGGGTCGTGTAAGATCATTGGATGCAGTATACCAAAAAATGCTTTGGAAAAAATTTATCATGCATATGGACAATAAATCTACCTTGCAAGAATACAAAGATCTCCAGCATGAAATTTTGACCTATGAGACAAATTGGGAAGATGGTAAAATAAAACCCAATGTGAATAAATCAGAGCATAAGGGAAGAAAAAAGGTGGAACAGACAGTAGTAAGTCCAGGAATACAAAAGTCCAAGGAGAACATACAAATACAGATAAAGGATATATTGAAAGATCCTCTGACGATAGAAAATTTCCCGCTTTTTAAGGTAAAGAGTGCAAAAATCGTGGGAGAAACTCCAACGTATCGGATTATGAAAGCCTACAATAGTACCATAAAATTGAGATTGCCAAAATTCACCGTGATGCAACAGAAGTTTGCTATCGGCGATAAAGTAGATGTGTTTGCTGTTAGAAAGTTACGAAAGGAAAATGCTATTACCGTGAATTACGAAAGAGAACCAGGATATCACAAAGTCGTACAGTTTCGTATGGCGCATGATGATGCACTGGTAGAAACTTTCACCTCCGGCAAAAAATACGATGCAGTCGTAAATAATATCCAAGGGAAATATGTATATCTATCTTTGACAAAGAGGTATTCAGGAAGAATAGAACGTGAGAATGGAGTAGAGTACAAGATCGGTGATGTTGTGAAAGTTGTTTTTGATAAAATGGACACAGATGATCAGAATAAAAAAATAATTAAGATTCATTAGTTTTATCTCCTGTAAAAGAATCGATATGATAGAATCACAGCACTCCAAAACAAAGCCTTCTACAGAGAAGATGGTTGTAAATATAGTCAAACCAAATATTTCCAACAAAAAGATTTATTTCGATGCTGACGGTACCGAGATCAAAATCGGCTACGATGATGAGACGGGGACGGGATTTATCGAGATCATAGATAATTTCTAAGACTGTCGGCGTACTTCAATATAATATATTTATATAGTTATTATGTACATAATGGAAAAGAAAGAATCATATACAGAATTATCTCCTCAGGAGATGTCTGATTTTTACGCGAGACTCAAAACAGATCTCCGTATCAAGATTATGGAATTGCAAAAAAAAACAAAATAAAGTATCTAGCGATATGCTGACGTGATATTTTGATCAAGAGGAAAAAGATAAAAAGGAATTGCATGAATTTTTGGAAAATGAAAAAGATATATCAGCTATGTCGGAAGAAGAAAGAATACAACATTATAAGAAATCAGAAAAAATGATGAATATTGCATTGTCGTATAGACCATTAGAAAAGAGAGCTAATCCTATGTTTGATGCTATGCTAAAAAATAAAGCAAAGACTATAAGAGATATTGTGGGTGCATTTAAAAAAGATCATGCGATGCTTATAGATATCTACAAAAAAATAGGTGAAGATCTCAGAAAATCTCCAGATTTTCAAGAGCAGCCAAGACATCTCTGGGATAAGGCATATATAGAAGAAAAAATAAATAAGGTACGAATAGGAGAACCTTTGTGTATAGAAGATATTCTTCCGAATTTCTGAAAGGTATTGCCAAAAATACAGCATATAATATTAGATTATTTTGCATGATGAGATCCTAGTGAACTAGCAAAGGCATTGAGTGTATCTCATAAGAGACTAAGACAGATGAGAAATTTTGGAATAAGAAGAATGGTACACAAGGCTGTCGCATGAGATCTGAATGTTCCATGTCCAGATCCTAAAAACATCCCTCAGAACATTTCACAAGAAGTATTAGAAACATCAATCAATGATGTAGATAGCTTAAATCTAAGAGGAAAGAAAAATTTATTAGCAGAAGGAATTGATACGATTGGAAAACTTTTCCAATATACTTCTCATGAACTTCTCAAAATAGACGGTATAGGTAAACGCACTATAGACGAAGTAGATGCTTTGAGAATATCATTATCTGCCGAATAAATGGCATATTTTATACAGTATTTCATATACACTATGTATATAGCACAAAATATAGTAATTAAGAAAAGCAAGAAACTACTGCGGTAGGAGCTTTTCTTGATACCATACAATTCTCGAAATCTCCTACTGTACCAACTAGAGTAGGGGATTTTTGTGATTTTATTTTTTTTATTATCATTACAATGAAATCATCGATAATATATTATTTTATGTGTCTCTTTAAGCGTGCTTTGTAGCACAAACAGATACATGACAATATATAAGCGATAAAGAATCGCCAAAAATAACTTTTATATACTAATAGAGTACAAAAATGAATGAAATACTCCATAATGATACACCACAAGAACATATTTCTTGAACTCCGGCTCAGGAAATAATTAATGTATTGATGCCATATATCGATAATCCAACAATAGCTATAGAATTGGCGAAAGATCAAAAAACTCCACCAGAGATAATACAAAAGATAGCATTAAACAAAAACAACACTAAAGCTCAAATTATAGCTATAAATAGGATAGTAAATACTAAAGAAAGTATATATTGAATAGATGTTTTTAATCAGATATTGGTGTTGTGTAATATAGATGATGAAAAGTTTTGGTGATTATTACCAGAAATATGTATCATAATTTTACAATGAAAAAATACGCCAATAGAAACACTGGAATATATTTTTCAAGCTCTTAGAAATAATCGACCAACAAAATTATGATTATCCAAATCTGATCAAGTGATAAAAATTCTAAATATGATATTGGAATCTTGAAATCAAAACATGACATCATGATTTCTTTTGAATTTGGAAAGAGAGATTGCTCATGTAAAAAGTTTATCAGATCAATGGAATGAGTTGAAAGCAAGTAAAGTAGAAAGAATATATACAAGTGGTGGAGGGTGAAGTAATAAAGATCCAGTAGGTTGGTCAAATTACACTCATGGCAACTCGTATGGAAAAGGAAAGTGGTAAAAAAAGAGCCGAAAGGCTCTTTTTGTATATGTTGTAACTTTCCGACAACAGGTTTTATTAGGTAAGTATTGATATTTATAGAAATATCATTAAAAACGAAAATGTCAAGAAATAAAAATTATAAACCTAAAAAACAAAATAATATGAAGCGTTCATTAACAATTGCTGCTACAATAATAATTATGTTATGCAGTGTAACGGTTTTCGGACAGATCGAAAACATTAAGATGGGAAAAGACAGTGCACTGAGTATCGACAAGATATATATCGGTATACTGGGCATCAACCGTTTTAGTGTTAAAAGTCTGGAAACAACCCAGGGCATGCAGTTTCGTATAGGAGCCAAAGCTACTTATGCATTCAATAAGATGTTGTCGTTGAGAAGTTATGTTGTCTATCAAAATGAAGTGAATAGCGAATTTACCTTAAATTCATTTTCACTGGCATTCACCCCAAGTTCCAAATTTACTTTGGAGGTAGGGAAGATGGCAACACTATCGACTCAGCAACGTCCGCATCCCGTAAGTGGAGCAGGGCATTTCGAAACCTGGTCAGAGGCGCAGATACCTGGTGGCGCACTTGGTGCTAAAATGACTATAGCTCCTGTAAAGGACTTTTCATTTGGCGTCGGTGTAGCTGTTCGCGAGAAACAACCTGAGTATCACGCTAATGTGAGTTTCAAAAAATTGACATTGTCAGGATACTACGGTATGCACGACAGAAAGGCTGGTGCAGCGTTGAGTTATACAGGTAAAAGGGTTTGGAGTACACTGGTCTGGAAACAGGACAATGTAGTAGCCAATATGTTTGGATGTACTATTTCCCAAAAACATCATATCTCTATCTATAGTGATATGGGATATGACCTCAAAACGAACAAACTTGTTCGTAGTGAATGGGGAATTTATACTTCATGGCAGGCTTCTAAGCTTACCCTATTGCCCGGTATAGGATACAACAATGACGATAAGACAATCAGGGGATATTTGTTCATATACTTATAAACCCTGAAACTAATTACCCCAGGGGTTTCCCCTGGGTTTTTTTAATTGAGACCCAATAAAAAGTCGAGATGAAATAAGATTTTTTATGAGGTCGAAATTATCCAGCTTAGCTGGATTAATAAAAACAAATAAACTAAAAAATTACAAGGAGAAAAAAATTATGAAACATCTAAACGAAAAATTAGAACTTTTACATCTTTGTTTATGTAAAGAAAGTATACCTCAGGAACTTCCACAGGAATTGCAATCATATGTAAAAGATTTTGAGGCATTTACGCGGGTTGCTCAAAGTTGTGGATCATCATCAGACAAAGTCTATATTGATGCACTTAGGATATTTAGAGATGTATTGTTAAATGAAAACAAAAAAAACTAAAAAATTATGAAAAATAAAAAATTATTCGACAAGTATCGTGATGGCAATCACTGGGAAAGGTGTCCAAGAAATTATGCTGGAATATTTATAAGATTTTTGGCTAAGAATCTTAATAAAGAAGCGTTGGCTTCAGAATTTGTAGTAGTTGATCTTGGTTGTGGTATCGGAAAAGATGTGGAATATTTCGCTAGTGCAGGAATCTCTGCTATGGGTTTAGATAATGATTCTTCCGTAATGGTATATATTTCTAATCATTTAAATATTCCAAGAACAACTTTTTTCAATCATGATATTGAAATATTACCATTCCAAGATAATACTCAACTCGCTTATTTCTGTATCAATGTCATGCACTACGTCGATCAACAAAAAGTGTTAAGCGAAATTTATAGAACTTTACGCCCTGGAGGTTATGCTTTCATTCACTTCAATCTTTTGATTATTGATCAGGAGTATTCCATCGATTATCATCAGAAAAAATCCGATGTGTACGAGCTGGTAAAGGAGTTCGAAATCGTAGAAGAAAAAATATTTCTGCGTGAAGATGCTTTACCGATACCTCATATGCATCATATCATGCAGGTAATAGTAAAAAAATGTTAAATTAAAAAAAACGTAATATGGAAAACCTATGGAATCTTCAGTTTGTCCCTTCACATTATCCTTGTATTGGAAAATATGAAGTGGATATATGCTCTCGTTGCTATGTCGGCTGTATCTACTGCTCACTAAAGAAAAAAATACCTGTAGATGGGCAGTACACAGACATTCCGGCGGATCTATGCGAGAAGGGAATATATCTGAGTCCAAATTCAGATCCCTTTCAAAGAGTGAATTGTGAACGTACTCATGAAGTTTTGGAATATTTTTTGCCTCGTGGTGTACCTTTTCTCATTATCACCAAGAGTAATATTCCAGACAATACTCTGGCGCTTTTGGCTACATATTCATCACAGGTATATGTACAGATATCTTTAAGTCGCATTGATCATGCGATAAATGTTATAGTTGAACCTTGGGCATCTTCAGGAGAGCAACGTGTAGAAATGATGAGGTCATTATTAGCTCTTGGTATTCGTACGGTACCGATTATGATGCCCTTATTTCCAGGGATTGATGATACTGATGAATCACTTTTGCAAACCATTCAAGCTTGTGCAAGTGTAGGAGTTACATATTTCAAAGCTGCTTATGTGGTTTTGGATATCCGTGATTTGGATGTGGTAAATTACATGAATAGCCATCCACTTCTCAGAAAAAGTTTTGAAGAGATGGATGAATATGCTGATATCCATGTTGGTGGAGGATTGACTGTTTCCAAGCAACGTAGGTTGTTACTCTACGAACGTATTGCAGATCTATGTTCGAGCTACGGCATACAATTTCAAGCCTGTCCTATTTTGGATCCTGCAGTAGTAAAAATGCAAATGATTTGCTTATGTGCAAGTTATAAAAAAAAATTAGTTAACAAATAAAATAAGGAGGAAATTAATTATGTGGGACTCAAAAAAAATGGAAAAATTTGCAGAGAGTATTAAATTTAGCTTAGCAACAGGGCTTAGTATAAATATTCAAAGCGCACTTGATTGTTCTGGTATGGATCATGGATCAGCATTGCTTGATCTCTATATAAAATGGTACAATAAAGATTTTGTGCGTCAGTTTTGGGAGGGTGATGATGAAGATTTTGAAATAGACTATAAAATTTTATATGAAAAACTCAATCGACCAGCAAAAAATACTGGAACTACAAATTACGATAGTACTGTCGATACTCTGTTACATATCAAACGTATCGATAGTCTACTTCTGCAGGCTTGTGCTGAACTGATGAGGCGCGCTCAACATCATGATGATAGCAAACTCAAATATCCTGAGAAAGCTTATTTTGATAGTAGTAAGACACCAAAGTTAGAAGGTCTGACTTATGGTACTCCTGAGTACGAAGAATCCAGAAGGATTATCAAACCTGCATTGGATCATCACTATGCTCACAATTCTCATCACCCCGAACATTACAAAGAGGGAATCAATGATTTTGACCTCTTTGATTTGATCGAGATGTTCTTTGATTGGAAAGCTTCCAGTGAACGTCATCGTGATGGAAATATCCTGCAATCAATAGAAAAAAACGCTGATCGTTTTGGTATTTCATCTCAGCTTGTACGTATTCTTAATAATACAGCAAAAAAAATAGATAATTTTTGAAAGGAGAAAAAAACTATGAATACATTACAAGAAAAAAAGAAGTCTTTGAAAAAGGAGTTGAATAGAATTAGTAGACAGCTCAATCAAAGTCATCAGGTTAATTTTATTCTTTCGTGGAATAGGAAAAAGAAAAATACCACGATCCAACCCAAGGACATCGCACAGCTTAAAGAAAGCGGTATATGTGTGTTGGTAGGTATTGTGTACTTTACGATTGCCGGAGAAAAAAACTTATTGATGGGGCAGACAATGTTGCTTCTTGATAGAAATGGTAAAGAAATATCATGCACCAATTTCTTCATTAAGAAAAAGCGTGCTATAGAGCTTACCTATACATGGGTTGATGGAATGAGATTATTGGGAAGTTCTATCATAGATTGTATACATGATGTGAATAAGTTTATTATTGAAAGAACATAATAAAAATATACTCTCCCGGGTGTTCCCGGGGAGTTTTTTTTATAATAGTAAAATTGTCGGAGTATAAGAAAAAAAACGGTCTCAGGACCGTTTTTCTTTATGGTATGTAATGCTAAGAAGAACTATTGAATTATTTTGTCGATGATGCCATATTTCATTGCTTCTTCGGCAGTCATCCACTTATTTCTTTCCATATCTTTTTCGACTTGGTCTCTTTTTTGTCAGGTATGTCCAGCCATGAGGTCGATAAACATATTTTTGATTTTCAAAATCTCTTCGGCCTGGATAACAATATCGCTCGCTTGTCCTTCTGCTCCACCCAATGGTTGATGAATCATGATTTTGCTATGAGGAAGTGCATATCTTTTGCCTTTGGTTCCTCCTGCAAGGATAACGGACCCCATAGAAGCAGCCAATCCTACACAGATAGTAGAGACATCACATTTTACATATTGCATGACATCATAAATAGCCATTCATGAATAGACTTCTCCTCCTGGTGTATTTACAAACATAATAATATCCTTATCAGGATCTTTCTTTTCCAAAAACAATAATTGAGCTACTATGCTATTCACCATATGTGCTTGTACAGGTTCTCCGACAAAAATGATTCTATCTTCAAGAAGCCTTGAATAGATATCATAGGCTCTCTCTCATCATTTTACTTTTTCGATTACGCTTGGGATTAATGTCATATACTATATTACTAAATAAAACGGTAATGTGCACTTCGTGCGTAATGATTTGTAATGATTTGTAATGGACATTACGCGAAGCTCATTACTATCCATTACGTCCGCTTGAGTGGACTCATTACATTGTAATTATATGCCAAAATGGGTCAATATGCAAATGAGTACGAGCAATTTAGTTATTTTCATAACCAAAATCAACTTGAAATTATATAATAAATGTATAAAAATTCGAGTAATCTCGCTTATTACCTTTACTTTTGGTGAAAAAGTGATAATAAATTAGCTTGAAGCTAAAAGCTTGAAGCACAATATTAGACTGTATAGTGCATCAAGCATATATAGCACATTTAGCATCAAACATCAAGCATCAAACATCAAGCATCAAACATTTAACATATAATAGTATAGTATGGCAAAACAAAAAAAGAAAACTCCTGGAAGACCAAAAAAAGAGTTTATCTCCAAAAAGCCAAAGACCAAGATAAAATCTGGACCAGGGAGACCAAGAAAACATCATACAGCGAATACAATTCAACAAGTTCCTGCAGAAGTTGCGGGATTTGTTGCGAAATCTGTAGACGATTCCAAAAAGAAGGATATGGTGATATTGCTCTTATTTCTTCTTTCATTTATACTCTTCATTGTTTCTCTTTATTTCACGTTTATGAAAGACAAAAAACCTCAGGTATCTCAAGCAGAGATGGCAGAAATTACGAATATAGAAACAGGAAATATTGATTACAATATGCCTGATGCTGAGGTAAAAGAATGACCTACAACAACCCTAAATACTCCTGATACCCTCCAGCCGACGATACAGAATCTCACTACAGAACAACAGTTGATAGTAGATTTTTATCAGGCGGTGAATATGGTAGATATGGATACCTTATATAGATTGACTGATGGACGTTTAGAGGAGTCTAACGTATTTAAGACCTATTACAGTAAGAGACGACTCACGAATTTTTCTGCAGCACTCGTTGCTCCCAGAATCGTCGTTACCAATATCCAAGAAGAATCTGCTACCGAAAATCCTAATATAAAAAATTTCACCTATACACTAGAATATATGCTTACGAGCAATCAACAGAAATTCACGGAAGAGCGATCTACTGTCCTTATCAAAAAAGGCGAAAGTTGGAGAATCGGTAAACTGATGTGTGAAACTAAGGGGTGTTCTATGATGCCATTTTTCAATCCAGAAAAATATAAATAGAACATTTATTTAGACGATAATAATGGCTAAGGTATATTATAATCCTAAACTCAAGACCTATGCAAAAGTTAATAGGAATCAATATACAATGACCAAACACGAATGAATTTTTCGGAATCTTGTATTAAGGAAAAAATTAACCTGATATATATTTCTCAGACAGAAGATAATATATTCATATATCCTCGATTTCTATTGCCCTACTTTAAAACTCTGAATCGAAATAGACTGAGAAAGTCATAATTATACTATTGATTACGATGATGAAAGATCTCAAATTTTAGGTAAACATGGTATTAAACTTATAAGATATACTAATGATGAAATTGAAAAAAAATTAGAAGCAGTAATACAAGATCTACATGCAAAGCTTGAAGAAAGAAAAAAAGAAATAGAAAAATGACCTCCTTTGTAAAAGGAGGGGAGGTGCGAAGCACAGGAGGATTTAAGTCGTGCGACACGAAATCCCTCATCCCGGAGTACTCCGGGATACCTCTCCCTTTTATAAAGGGAGACAAAATTTAATATTTTTTTCTTGGAAATGGGAATAGAAAAAATAATTCAAGAAGCAAAAAAAGAAATCGAGTCCTTTCGCGAAAAAAATCCTGATGGAGTAGTTATTATTCGATGAGCTACGGCGACAGGAAAAAGTAAATTATCGATTTTGCTTTCAGAATATTTCGATACAGAAATTATCTCTGCAGATAGTAGACAGATTTTTCGTTATATGAATATCGGCACCGATAAAGTGCCTGATGAAATTTTACAAAAGATTCCTCATCACCAAATAAATATCGTAAATCCAGATGAAACCTATACGTCTGGTCAACGAAAAAACGACGTTTATAAAATAATCCCTGACATTCTATCACGTAAAAAGCTTCCGATGATCGTGGGAGGCACCTGACTCTATATCGATACGGTCTACAAAAATTTCTCACTGCCTGACGTAGAACCTGATATGAAACTCAGAGATGAACTTTTCGAAAAAGAAGACAAGGAGCCGGGAATATTACATAAGGAATTGATGAAATTAGATCCAGAAGAAGCAAGTAAATTACATCCAAAGTCTACGAGATATATAGTAAGAGCACTTGAAATCTTTTACAAAAGCGGAAAGAAAAAAACCGATACCTTTATTTCTCAGCCACCGCAACGACCTTTATTGATGCTGGGGCTTCGGCGTGAAAAAGAGGATACGAATATGAAGATCAATGTGAGGATCAAAGAAATGTTGAAGTTATGATTGGTCGACGAAGTAAAATGATTGTTAACAAAAGGATACAGTAAAAATCTTCAATCCATGCAATGAATCGGATACAAAGAAGTCGTAGAATTCCTTGAGGGAAGTTATAATTTCGATGAGATGGAAGATCGTATCAAAATTGCTACGCATCAATTAGCAAAAAAACAACGCAGCCGATTTCGCCGCTATATTGCAGAAGGCATTCAATTTCCGAGAGAAAAGGTAACGTACAAAGTATGGAGACTATCGTAAAAAATATGATATTTTACTTTATTATTGTATTTCATGAGAAATATAGGAAAATTAGTATATGCACGTCCTGGTATATTGTCAAATCTCACGAGGTATCAACAGGAGATTAGTAAAACAGAGGAATTTAAAAAATGGTTCAAATGATCTGTTGTTCAGGATCAATTTAATGAACCATTAGTTGTACGACATTGAACTCATGAAAGATTTACCTCTTTCAAAAAAAATCCTAAGTGAATCTTTTTTTGTGAATTTCAGTTTGCATGTGGATATGCTAGGGATAAATTTGATCAAATATATGGTGGAAAAAAGACAAAAAATCATGGAATATTTCTGCATGAATGTTTTATTACTATTCAAAACCCTTTTTACTGTAATCGTGAAAAATACCGAGATATAAAGGTTGAAGAAATACGAAAAAAATGATATGATTGAATTATTGCGTATAAAACAAGAGATTCAGATTGAACATATGATCAATATATTGTAAAAGATCCAAATCAAATTCGAATTGTAAATTCATATTGATAGAAAAATGTGGCCTATAAAGTGTGGAAATTATCGTAACAAAAAAATGTTCCTTCTTTACTGAAAGGAGGGGGACCGAACCCCGTAGTACTACGGGGCGGGCGGTGGAGGATTTTGTGACTGAGTGAAATCTCCCATCCGAAATTTCGGATACCTCCCTCTTTGGAAATAAAGAGGGTACGTATTTGAGTTATTTAATATGCTTCAATTGCGTAGTGAGATATGCGAATATCTGTTTTTTCGTATTCCTTGTTTTGAGGTCGCTCATGACTCGTGCGAGCGTTTTTTTCAATAAGACTCAGATAGTTGGTCCGGGCTTGAGTTTGAATTGCTTGATGATATCTCCACCGTCGACGGCGAGATTCTTCATCGTGAATTGTCCCTCTTGCTTTTGAAGTTTTTTCAGGATTTTTCTGATCTCGTCTACATCGGAGATATCAGAACTATTCTGTAGAGGATTGTATTGTCCCAATCTATCAGCCATAGCGATATCCAAGACATTCAAAGCTCTTTCGTAGCCCGCTTCACTGAAGAATGTCCTTACTTTTTTTTCTCTATTTTCTTCTTTGGCGAAAATCATTTCTTCTGGTGTGTGATGATGTGCGATATATCGAGCGATTTCCGTAATTTCTTTGCTCGAGAATCCGAGTGCTTTAAAGTCTGTCTTGGCATATTCGGGAGAACTTCTTCTATGATTCAAGGGTCCAGCCAATATGTGTCTGATTTCTTCCTTGCTCAATCCATCAGCATACGCGCCAAATTGATCGACCTTACCGACATCATGATAGAGCATTGCTAATCTCACGAGTGGATCTTTATTTATTTTTTGCAATTCAAACAAGCAGAGGAGGGTGTGAACATAGACATCAAAAGGATGATATCTGA
>CAYQLB010000007.1:0-39407 GCA_964418415.1 uncultured Candidatus Peribacteria bacterium | reverse complement strand
AATTTTCAATTTTCAATTTTCAATTTTCAATTTTCAATTTTCAATTTTCAATTTTCAATTTTATCTGTGTCTATGTTTACCCATTCATCTTTGTTCGACCGCCAAAATAAATTATTTTGGATGCGAGAACAATACCACACCAGTGGTAAAATTGATCTATCTATGTTTGGATTTACCTATTCCTCTAAATGAAACTTGCGAACTCGGTCTACCATCATGATGTTTTCATTTATATCATCCTGCTGATGGTGCACCACCCGTTCTGGATGGTCTACGTTCATCTGTACGAGGCAAAGATCCGGTGTAATGTTTGTGTTTAGGGTTACTACGATAATTATTTTCTGTTCTAATAGCTTTTTGTTCATCAGATGGACAAAGTTTATTATAGGTTTTTGTAAAACTCTGACGTTTTGGCATTTGCGGTTTCTTTCATTTTTTATCGGTAGATCTATTGAGACGGAGATGTCCGTATGATCACATCTTATCTTGTTCAACAATATGTTCTGATGGTTGTATTCTAATCTTGTGGATCTTTTCTATTTCTTTGAGTAAGGGTACTTCCAAAGGTGAAACCAACATAATAGCTTTTCCGCTCGCTCACGCTCTTCCTGTTCTTCCTATTCTATGAATATAACTCTTAGGATCAGCAGGTACATCAAAATTGATAACAAGTCAGACATTTTTCATATTCAATCCTCTCGCAGCAACATCAGTTGTGACCATAACTTGAGTTTCTCCTGTTTTGAATGCATTGAGCATAGCTTGTCTTTTTCCCTGAGCCATATCTCAGTTCAAAAGTCCCGCTTTGAATCAATCTCAGAGAAGTATTTGATATATTGTTTTGGTATTTCTTTTGGTATGAGTGAAGATAAGTACCTTTTCATGTTTATGCGCTTTTATCAACCTAATAACATTATATAGTTTTTGTTCATGTTCTATAGGAAGATATCTATGATGAATTTTATCGACTGTTACTCCTTCACCTATTTTAATAAATTCATAGCTAGAGATATGTTTTTTGATAATAGCTTTCATATCATCATTCATAGTTGCAGAAAACGTATAAGTCTGTTGTACATGTATTAGTTGAGCTCGAATCTTTTCAATATCACGAACAAATCACATATCCAACATTCTATCTACCTCATCTAGGATGAAATATTCTACAACACCGATATTGATCACTTTCTGATTCATAAAATCCATCAATCTTCCTGGAGTAGCAATAACAATAGCAGGATTCCTTTTGAGATGATTTTTTTGAACATTAGGACTCGCTCATCCATATAAACAGGCGAATGTAACACCATAAAATTTTGTAAGACTTCTAATCTCCTCCCCTATTTGAACAACAAGCTCTCTCGTAGGTGCAAGAATCAATGTTTGTAAAGTTTTCTTATTTGTATCGATTTTATTGAGTACAGGAAGCAAAAATGCTGCAGTTTTACCTGTTCATGTTTGAGATTGTCAGACAATATTTTTTCCGCTCAAAGCAATCTTCATGACTTGTGCTTGGATAGGTGTCACTTCCTTATACCCAATATTTTCCAAAGATCTCAACAATCACGCCTTTAATCAAAATTCACTAAACAACATAGGATACGTTTTTTTATAAATAAAATTTTCTGATATATATAATGGTATGGCTTTGCTCCAAAATATCAAGCCAGGATTACACAGACATATTATACATTGATTTGAATTGAAAATATAAAACGAATACATATAGTACTATTCATAATTGGTAATTCGTAATCAAATAATTATTTAATTGTTTACAAAAATCATGTTACTCACCATCGGTCTCGAGATTCACATAAAATTAAAATCAGCAAATAAGATGTTCTGCCAATGTAAAAACGAACAAAATTTTGATGAACTTTTGCCGAATACAAATATATGTCCTGTCTGTACTGCACAACCAGGAGCGCTTCCTACCTTAAGCCAAGAAGTAGTAGAAAAAGCATTACTGTTGGGTAAAGCATTGAATTGTAAAATAAACGAAGTATCTTCATTCGATAGAAAATCCTACTTCTATCCAGATCTGCCAATGGGATACCAGATCACACAATTATATCATCCTACCAATACCGAAGGACAAGTAAGATTTTTCTTAGATAATTACAAAGAAGAAAAAATAGTATATCTTCAAGATGCACACATGGAATCCGATACCGGAAAGATGATTCACAATGGTGGTGAAGCATTACTCGACTTCAACCGTGCAGGAACACCATTAGTAGAGATAGTAACAAAACCCGATTTTACTAGTGCCGAAGAAGTAGTAGAATTTCTCAAAGAACTTCAGAGAATAGTCAGATTCAATACTATAGCAGATGCAGATCTAGAAAAATGACAGATGAGAGTAGATGTAAACATATCTGTCAGGAATTCAGAAAACGATCCTTATGGTACAAGAGTCGAAGTAAAAAACATCAACTCATTCGGAATGATCAAAAGGGCGATAGAACACGAAAAAGCAAGACAAGAAGCATTATACGCAAAATGAGAATCATTTGAACAACAGACGAGAGGACGAGATGATATCAAAGGAGAATCTTATCTGATGAGATCCAAGGAAGATGCCCTCGACTACAGATATTTTCCAGAACCTGACTTACCTCCATTACACGTAAGCGATGAAAAAATGAAACGATTAAACGAACAAACGATAGTTATCCCACACGAAATTATCAAAAAATTAAGCCAAGACTATGGCTTTAACAAGGAATATATCAACGCGCTCATCAATGACTATGAAATACTAAAATATTTTCAAGCATTCAATATTTTTGAACCAAAATTAGTAGCGAAGTGGATAAGCTGACCAATCGCTGCATGGATAAATGAACACTTCAAAACAATCAACGAACTTCCTTTCGATAAGACAAAATTGACAGAATTTTTGACCAAAGCACAAGAGGGAAAACTCATAGAAAATCAACTCAAAGTAGTGATGCAAGAAATGCTCTCTACAGGAAAATCAGTCGATGAAATCATCAAAGAAAAATGATTTGACACACCAGCAGTACATGAGGAAGAATTAGAAAAAATATGCAAAGATGTTCTGGAAGAGAATCCAATAATTGTGGAACAATACAAAGGAGGTAAAACAACTACCATAGGATTTTTCGTAGGAGCAGTAATGAAGAAAACATGAGGGAAAGCTAATCCAAAAACCATTCAGTCATTGATAGAAAAAGCATTAGCATAAATACAGCAAACATTGACTTTTATATATTTTTTTATATTATCAAAAAAACAAAACAGTACTAACCAAAATAAATATATATATATGAACAAAAAAAGAATCGTCATAACAGGTATGGGGACAATCAGCCCATGTGGAAACACGATCCCTGAATTCTGGGAAAATATGATTCAAGGAAATAGTGGAATCAAACGAGTGACAAAGTTTGATCCTACAGACTTCAAATGCCAAGTAGGCGGAGAAGTAAAAAATTTCAATCCAATTGATCACGGCATGACACCAAAAGAAGTGAAACGATTGGATCCATTTGTACAATATACTATCGCTGCATCGAATATGGCCATCAAAAATTCAGGAATCATCCTCAATGAAGAGAACCATAATGTAAGCGTAATATTGGGTGTAGGTATAGGAGGATTTCAAACATTTGAAACAGCGGAAGCCGCACTATTCAAAAAGGATATAGTGAGTCCACTTACTATCCCTATGCTTATGCCAAATGCTGCGGCTGCAGAAATTAGCATACGACACAAGATTCATGGACCAGCATTTACCATAAATGCTGCATGTGCATCATCGCTGTACGCTATTATTCAAAGCATTGTATCTCTACAATCAGGACTTACCGATGTAGTGATTACCGGAGGAACTGAAGCTGCTATATCACCACTTTCCTACATTGCTTTCACCAATATGAAAGCACTCACGATCAATGGGAATGATATACCAGAACAAGCCTCCAGACCATTTGATGCTCATCGAAGTGGGTTTGTAATGGCAGAAGGATCAGCAGTGTTGGTTATCGAGACACTAGATCATGCATTAGCAAGAAATGCAGAGATAATAGCAGAAATTATCGGATTCGGTACGTCGTCTGATGCGTATCATATCACTGCACCAGGCAAAGGAATATATTCTGCCATACAAAATACATTGAAAACTGCAGAGATAGAACCATCAGCAATAGATTACATCAATGCTCATGGAACATCTACTGAATTGAATGACAAACTCGAATCCATAGCAATCCAAGAAATGTTTGGAGAAAAAGTCCCTGTCAGTTCAACAAAATCAATGACAGGACACTTATTGGGAGGAGCTGCTGCTTTGGAAACAATTGTCTGCGTAAAGACAATCCAAGAGGGAATTATAGCTCCAACAATAAACTACCAAACACCCGATCCAGAATGTGGAAAGTTGAACTATATAGCCAACGAATCGATAAAAGCAGATGTACAGATAGCTATGAATAATTCTTTGGGGTTTGGCGGACACAATGCCTGCCTGATCCTGAAAAGATATGAATGAAAAATAATACATGCATAAAAAAAAACGCTCCGGTATTTCGGAGCGTTTTTTTTATAAAAGAATATGAAAGACTAGAGTGTGGTAAGGACATAAACACCGAGACCAAGCATAAGGAGTCATACAATCAAATGAATGAGTTTGGTATTTTGATGTTTGATCTTAGCTAACTTATCCACTGATGCTCGACCAAACGATACGAGGATAGCAATAACTAGCATAGGTAAGATAAAAAGCATATTGTAAACGAGAAGATAGATATATCATCGCGTATGAAGTTCTTTACTCTGAGAACTGAGATATCATAAAATAGTAAAATAAGGACCAGAAGAACAGGGAAGTAAAAATAGACTAACCAGAAGACCCACAAAAAACGCTCACCAAGGAGAAGACACTTTATGAATAATTTCCTGCATTTTCGGTCTTCGAGAAAAAGGAACTTCCATAACAAATCATTTCCCATATCGGAAAACATCTTTAAGATTAGCCAATCACACAAGGATTCATAATATTCCTACAACAAGTTTTAGAATGAAAGTATTTGAAGCTGTAGCTAGAGCAGAAAAGAGTCAAAGTCACATAGCAAAATAACTAACAAAGACTGCAAGTGCAAACATTCCTCAAGCAAATAATGTTTTTCTTCTGCTTTGATGTCTACTAAGTATTGTTGAGAGAAGCAATAGCATTACTGCAAATGCACAAGGATTGATACTATCAGACAATGCTGCTGGCATCATGATAGCAAAAAATTTCCACCTTTCAGATGATATTTTTTTTATATTGGGAGTCTCCACAAGAGTTCATGATTCTGTATCTGTTGTTACAATAGTTTGTGGAACGATTAATTTACTAGGTTCTAAAGTCTGATGATCACATGCCAATCACATACATGTTTCTGCATTACATTCTACATTGTCTTTTGCTAAAACGGTCATCATATCAATCTTTTTGTTGAAAAAATCTATAATAGGAGTAGACCCATTGATATAACTACACTCATTTTCATTATTAATAACAAGAAAAGGAACACCTATCTGAGTTGTATCCAATGAAAGTTTAGTAAGATACTCTTGAAGTTCAGTCAGATTATTTCTATTAAAATAAATTTCTTTAAGTTTGATATCAAATTTTTTTTGCACATCATTATTTTTAAAATATTCCTCTACTTGAGCACAATGTGGACATCCATTTCCATAAAAAAGAATATATTCCTGAGCAAAATTCACGCCAATCATACCCATCACAAAAACCACTATTCACAAAATATACTTCATAACTATATGTACATAAAAATATAAAGTTTAGAAATTAGAAATTGCAAAGTCCAGAGAAATCTGGGAAAATTAAAAATTACTATTTATATTTTGTTGCTTCAATAATCAAAGTACCATCCTGATCGACACTGACAGAAAGGAGATTATCAATATTAGTATCGAGTAGATCATGGTTTACATAAACTATTCATTTTGCTAATCAGCTAATATCTAATCCGGAGATATATTTAAGGTTACCAACTTGAGCCAATGACTGTGCTTGTTCAAACGTCTTACTAATATATAATTTGGCTTTTTGAGCAATAATTTCCGCTTGTTGTAATGCTAAAGTATATTCTCCTTTATATACAAGAATAGTGGAACTATATCATTCGTTATTAGTATAGGTAGACTTAGATAATATCTTATTGAGTTCCATACCTTTAGGTTCTGTCATTCCCAACTTCTTTGCTCGCAAAGGTAAAGTATAAGAAGGAATAGTTTTTAACGATACATGTATGGCATCAAACTGTGCTTCTATATCTTGCTGAGTAGTATCAGTCAATTCAAGATATCTTTGCTGAAACTTATCAGTAAGTGACTGAGCTTCCTCTAAAGTAATATTTCCTTGAGCTATATCCTGAGACATTTGGGAGATAGCTGACTGTAAAGCCAATAAATCATTAATACTATTAACATTAACAATATGAGCATTTTTCTTTGCACATCAAACAAGTACAACAAAAATGAGTAATGGAACAAGCAGATATTTCTTCATGGTAATATAAAAAAGTAAAATATGTAAATCTTCAATCTTTTACCTTCTACTAATTCTTAAACATTGCTTCATTTTTTAGAACAAGTATCAATAAGATAACAGTGATGATAAGGTTAAAAAATCCTCAACCAAAGCTTCCATATGATCTATAAGAATATAATCCTACAGGTATCCGACTAAGCACGAACAAAATAGCAGAAACACAAAATCATAGGACAATCAAAGAAATGACTCGTTTTTTGAATCTTATCATACCAATACCCATACAGAGAGAAAGCAAAGAAAAGATAAGTGCCAATAAAACATAAATCAAAACACGAACACCAATACCAAATCATAGACTGAACATAAATCCAAGTCCACTCAAAGAAACGAGAAACGAAAAGATACCGATAATTCAAGTAATCAATGAAATCCATCCTACAATAATGAAGATAGTCTTGAGATAGGGTGCTATTTTATGATTAATATCATTTATCATATGTGCACCAATAATATCCTTGACGATCTTGAGAGTAAGAAACTTATGGATAAATGACTGCTTCATAATCTTTTCCATTTTTTCATCGAGTTTTTTTTCTGCTTTATCCAAAGCTTCTTCTTCACTGAAATGTTTTTTTTGGTATTCTTGATGTGGTTGATGATTGTGTTCCATAGGTACTATATGGTAAAAAATATAAAAATCAGTGAAATCCACCACCTTATAGTCAAAATATATACGATTTCAAGCAAGGTTTAGAAATTTAAAATTAGAAATTAGAAATTATATTCATCGTCTCTTTCGCTATCATCAATTCTTCATTAGTGGGAATAACGATAACAGGAACTTTTGAATCAGAAGCAGTGATTACCGCACCTCCAGGTAATTCATCCTGATTGGCTATATCATCAATAACTATTCATAGATACGAAAGTTTTTCCAAAAGCATTTTTCTGACGATACTTCTATGTTCCATCACTCCAGCAGTCAAAACGATAACATCTACTCATCAGAGAAGCGCAACATACGCTCAGATATATTTCACCAACGAATTGATATACATATGCAAAGCAAGTGAACACTGTGTATTTCATTTTTCTATACCAGCTAATATATCCCTCATATCACTAGAGATTCAAGAAATACCCAACAATCAACTTTGTTTATTTAGAATAGTATCTATCTGATCAGCATCAAACTTTTCATGATTCATAAGATACGGAATGATAGCAGGATCAATACTACCTGATCTCGTACCCATCATCGTTCATTCCAAAGGTGTCATTCCCATAGAAGTATCTATAACCTTACCATCTTTGATTGCAGTAATACTCACTCAATTTCCTACATGACACGTAATGACTTTATTTTTCTGCATATTGAATTTTGTATTCTGTAATAATTGTTCGTAAACATATTGATGAGAGATTCCATGGAATCCATATCTTCTGATTTTATATATTTCATAATATTTCATAGGCAAAGCATAGAGATACTGTTCAGGTGTCATGTTTTGATAAAAAGCGGTATCAAAGACAGCAACCTGTGGAAGATCAGGAAAAAATTCCTTACATGCAAGCATAGCTTCCAGATTAGCAGGATTATGTAATGGAGCTAAATCCGAACATTCAGTAATTTTCGCCATAACTTCATCAGTGATGATGACAGGATTTTTAAAATATTCTCCTCCATGCACTGCTCTATGTCCTATCGCGTTAATATCCAAATTTCAACTATTAGATAACAACTGTACAACGGATTGTAATGCCTCTTTGTGATTTTTTACAGAAGATCATTTCACTCAGATTTTTTCCACGATTCATTTAACCAAGATCGTATTTTTTTCCATATCGAAGAGCTGATATTTCAATGACGAACTTCATGAATTAATGACTAAGATTTTCATAGAAAAAAGTTTAGAATGTTAAAATGTTTGGACGGTTTAGAATGTTAATTTTTTAACCTGAAACTTTCAAAACCTGTAACATAAAATAGATATAGCTGTTTAGTAAAAAAAAGCAATCATAAAAAAAACCTCCCCGAAAACCGGGAAGGCTATATTTATTCTGTACATCAGTTTACACAGCAATTTCATATTCAACGGCAGGATGTGGATCATAACCAATAAGTTCAATATCAGTATATTTCCAATCCCAGATTGAAGTAAAATTAGGCAATTCAAGCTTTGGTAATGATTTCGGTTCACGAGCAATTTGAATCTTGGCATTTTCGATATGATTCTCATACACATGAACATCACCGAGCGATCCCATCAAAATACCAGGAATCATATTGGATTCTTTGGCAAGAAGCAAAAGTAACAATGCGTAACTCGCAATATTGTAAGGTAAACCCAACATAGTATCCACAGACCTTTGATTCCAGGTCAGGTTCAATACCTTTTCTCCTTGATGGTTCAGGGTAACGATAACTTGATATGAGTAATGACATGGCGGTAAAGCCATTTGATCAAGTTCTGAAGGATTCCAAGCATTGACAATCATACGCCTATCAAATGGATTCTTCTTGAGTTTATCGACAACTTCCTTCAACTGGTCGATAGTTTCATCCCAATCTCTCCATTGTACACCATAAATACGACCAAGTTCATCCTCAGCCATCATTTTGGCTTTGCTTTCCTCATCATTTCCATACGGTACTTTTCTCGGATCGCACCATTCATCCCAGATATGACACTTCCTTTCATGAAAATCCTTTTTGGTATGAAGACCTTTGATAAAGCATTCAAGCTCTGCAGCTACATTTCTCATGCCCATCTTTTTAGTTGTAAGCAATGGAAAACCATCAGCCATATCATGCCTAATAGACCAACAAGCTATGGCATAAGTATCCACACCTGTTCTGTTTTCTTTTTTTGGAGCATCAAGGATCTCTCTTACAAGATCGGCATACTGCTCATCAATGTGTTTGTTCTTCATAACTTTCTATTCTTTTAGTAAAAATTGTTTTTATATTAGTTTTTATTCCTATTTCCTTTTTGTTGATACGAAGAGGCTATCAAAATACAAACAAATTACAATATGATTTCCAAAATTTGATTCCTTGGACTTGAAAGCACAGATAGATTTTGTATATATAGTACCTGCAAACAGTTTTTTACGTTTTTTTGTAATATATGAACAATAAAGAATTGAATCAAAGTCTCAACGCGTATCGGAAACAGCACAAAATTTTCCAGAAATCCCTCGATCAGAGGTCAGAAAAATTTCAATCTGTCACCTATGATGGACCTCCATTTGCTTCAGGGACTCCTCATTTTGGACATGGATTGGTTTGATCAATGAAAGACACTATTCTCAGATACAAAACCATGAAAGGATATAAAGTAAATAGAGATCGATGACGGGATTGTCATGGTCTACCGGTAGAAAAATATGTAGAAAAATTATTGGGTATTGACGGAAAAAAAGATATAGAAAATAAAATCGGTGTCGAAAAATTTGTCGAAGAATGTAGAAAATCCGTTAGCACCACCAGCGACGAATGGAGAATTTTTGGCGATTGGATCGGTAGACGAGCAGATATGGACCATGCCTATTATACTATGGACCTCGATTTTATGGAATCGGTAACTCGGGTATTCCAAAATATGTACAAACAAAATTTAGTGTATAAGTGATTCAATGTCCAATGGATGTGTCCAAGCTGTGCAACAACACTTTCCAATGCAGAAGTAAACGAAGGATACAAAGATAAGCAAGATCCAGCAATCACAATCAAGTTCCCTATCTACAATACCGACAAAGAAATCATACAAAGATTTGAAACAACTCCAGATGGATATATACATGTCGTAGATTGTGCTCTCAAAAGAGAAAATAAGTTTTTTATGCTCTATCATAAAAAATGACAGAAATATGTATTCCCTGGAGGAAAAATAGAAAAAGGAGATACAATAGAAAATACCGTCAAAAAAGAACTTAACGAAGAGCTTAATATAAACGTCACCAGTATAAAACATCTCTGAAGTTTTAAAGAAATCATGCCATACGGACTATTCAATCTTAATATCATCGATGTAGAATTCACCGGAGAACCGGAAAATAAGGAACCGGAGAAACACACACATAGCATCCGAGCAGAAATCATTCCTTCTGACAACAAATTATGATTTGCCATAAAGATAGAAAGCACTATCGTGGATGATGATTTCGAAATCATGAATCAATTTTATGATCTTTATATATATCAGAAAAATATTGCCCAACAAGTGACAGAAATACAATGAAAAGAGAATGCGGATATGAATGTATTGGCATGGACTACGACACCATGGACACTACCAAGTAATATGTTTCTCGCCGTAGGGAAACATATCCATTATTACATAGTATTCGACAAGAATAGTAAAGAATACTATATCATCGCAGAGAATCTCATGAAACAATATTACAAAGATGATACAGAATATATATTAATCAATATCATTCAATGAGAGATATTAGTAGGACGCACTTACGAACCACTTTTTCAGCATATCAACAACAGTAAAATCGAGAAAAAATACAAAGAACAATTTTTCAAAATCATCCCAGGAGAATTTGTTAGTACCGAAGATGGAACAGGTATAGTACATATTGCACCAGCATTTGGTGGAGAAGATTTCAATGCTGTCGCACAATTTATGCCGAGAGAATTTGCCAAAGATCGGCTCTTTTTGCCAGTAAACGATTATGGAGAATTTACCGATGAAGTACCTGAGCGAAAAGGAATGAGAGTCTATGACGCCAACAAGGATATTATTCAAAGACTCAAAGAAGAAGGAAAACTTATCGGACAAAGATCCTACGAACACTCCTATCCACATTGTCGAAGATGCGATACGCCATTGATATCAAAAGCATTGACGAGTTGGTTTATTAAAGAACCATCATTGACCCCGCTCACCGTTCCAAACGCCGAAAAAATAGGATTCGTGCCTGAATGAGTTAAAAAAAGATTCATCGATGTATTAAAAACGGCACCTGATTGGAATCTGGCAAGAAATAGGTATCGATGAGCGCCTATCCCAGTCCGAGAAAATACAAAAAAACCAGAAGATATTATGGTCTGCGGAACACTCGAAGAAATCTATCAAGGAACAAGAATAGGATCACAGAACATCACCAAGAATATCATAATCAGACACGGAAAAACCGTATACAATGAAACACGAACACATGATAGCTATAGTAGGACTACATTAAACAAAGAGGGACAGAAACAAGCAAAAAAAATAAGCAAATATCTCAATACATGTAAAAAAGAGGATCGAGTACTCATTATTACTCCATTAGAAAGAACACTCGAAACAAGCATGCCATTTATAGAAAAACAATTCCCTGATACGATTCAAGAGATTAAGGAAAAATACAAAGAAATACAAAATATCTACCAGAAACTTCGAGACAGCAAAGAACTTCAATCATATCTTCAAGATTCTTCGAAACAACATCTTTTCCCAATCAACGAAAGAATCTATGTAGACTTCAGAACTACAGACATCATAGTTCCTGAGTTGCAAGATAAGCCATTTATCCAGTGATTAACAACAAGCAAACCAACAAACGAAAAACTGATGCCAGAAAGTGAATCTATGGATCAAGTGATAGCAAGATGTAAAGCCTATACAGTAGATGTGAACGAAAAATTCAAGACCAAGACCATCATCACCGTAACCCACAAGGATTCAGTAATTTTGATTCAAAAAACATTCAAAGATTTCGATTATCTGACAAAAAAACAAGAATATATACCAGATAATGGACAAATGGTCATTCGCTATCGAGACAACGATAGAAAAGCAGAGATGGATTTACATAAACCATACGTTGACAACTATCGATTCAAAAAATGAACGAAAGAATATCGTAGAATACCTGAAGTCATGGATTGTCGATTCGAATCATGATCTATGCCTTTTGGACAATGTGGCTACACTTGATGAGTCCAAAGTTCAAAGTCTAAAGTCCATAAAGTCGGTAATGAAGTAGAGTGATGACTTTCGACATGATGACTAATATATCCTGCCGATTTCATCATGGAAGGACTAGATCAAACGAGAGGATGGTTTAGAGGAATGCATGTCTGTGGTAACGCAGTGATGAAAAAGAATTCATTCAATAATGTCATCATCAATGGACTCGTCTTAGCAGAAGATGGCAAGAAAATGTCCAAAAAATTAAACAACTATCCCGATCCAGAATATCTCTTCGGAAGATATGGAACTGATGCCTATAGATTGTATCTATTAGCTTCACCTGCAGTAAGAGCTGAACCTGTAAGATTTTCTGAGAAAGGTGTCGATCAGATATACAAAGACTTTACTGCTTCTATTTTGAACGCCTACAAATTCTTCGAAACCTATGCCAATGTAGATAAATGGACCACAGACAATACAAATTGCTACTATATGAGAACAACAGATGACACTATGCAAAATATGCTGGAAAACATACTAAGAATCAATCCAGATATTATCTATACGAACGACAAAAAAAATGCAGAAGAAATAAGTGAAATCATGAAAACATATAGAAACAAAAAAATAAAAACAAAAGATTTGGAAACTGAATATACCAAGATACTCAAAAAAAATCCAGGAAAAAATATAATATTACTTGGTGATGAAATAACAGGAAAACAACTATGGAAAGATGCTTATGGAACAGATATATCTTTAGAAAAATGAGAAACAATCAAACTACCTACCTATACCATAACCAACGAATTGGATAAATGGATACTTGCAGAACTTCATAGCCTTGGTATCCAGATTGAACAAGAAATGGATAGATACTTTCTCGATAACGGAGCTAAGCTCGTATTGTGATTCATAGAGAAATTAAACAATCGGTTCATTAGAAGATCAAGAAGGAGATTTCGAGCATCAGGTATGGACAACGATAAACGCTCAGCATTCAATACACTGTTTGAAGTATTACAAAACTATATGAAAATTTGTGCTTCATTTGCACCATTTATCAGTGAACACATCTATCTCGAATTACAAAAATTTACTACACAAGGAAAACAAGAAGGAGATTCGATCCATCTTCAACATCTACCACTATTTTCAGAAAAATATATCGACAAGCAATTGTTGGAAGAAATAGAGGTTGTCAGAAAAATTATCTCTCTCGGTCTCTTTATTAGATCAAAAAATAAAATAGCGGTAAAACAACCACTTGCCAAAATGCAGATAAGGTTATAATTTACAATAAAAAGATTTGCAAACCCGCTATCTTTGTATATAACCAAATTAACCTTTTATACCCTTACCTATATGCGTAATGTCAACAAAAAAACCTCTTAAGAAAGCTCCAGTAAAAAAGAACGCAATGGAAATGAAAGCAAAAGCCTTCGCAAAAGATTTAGAAAGCGAAAGTAAAGAGCTTGGAAGTAAGATTTGAGTTCGATGGGAATTATCAAGTACCGAAGAAAAACTCTTCACTATCCTAGGTATCATCTTATTGATACTCGGTTTATACGTACTCCGCAATATGATAGGGGGAATGCTTTTGATCGTACTTGGTATCTTGTTTGTAACAGGATTTTTCCTCAAGAGAAAAAAATAGACTCTTAATAAGAAACCATAGAAAAACTCCAAAAACAACATGGAGTTTTTTCTTTTGCTTGATAATTACCTTTTTTTTGATACAACAAAAAACACAATAATATATTCGTTTTATCGTTTTATCGTTTTATCGTTTAGTCATTTATTATGGCAAAATTAACCACAAGAGCACAAGATTACAGCGAATGGTACAATCAACTCGCAGGAGAACTTGCTGAGACTTCAGCAGTAAGATGATGTATGGTTATCAAACCCTACGGATTCGCACTACGAGAAAATATCAGAGACGTACTCGATAGAATGTTCAAAAATACAGGACACGTAAACGCATATTTTCCAATATTCATTCCAAAATCTTTTTTGAATAAAGAAGCTTCTCACGTAGAACACTTCGCAAAAGAATGTGCGATAGTGACCCATTACAGATTAATGAATTCACCTGATGGAAAAGGTATCGTAGTAGATCCTGAAGCAAAACTCGAAGAAGAATTGATCGTAAGACCAACATCAGAGACGATTATTTGGAATAGTTACAAAGATTGGATTCACTCTTATCGTGATTTACCACTACTTATAAATCAGCGAGCTAATGTCGTAAGACGAGAAATGAGAACCAGATTATTTCTCAGAAGCGCAGAATTTTTACGACAAGAAGGACATACCGCTCATGCAAGTGCACAAGAAGCTGATGACGAAGCAAGAAAGATGCTTGATGTCTACAATGACTTCTGCACCAATTTCATGGCAATTTCGCCAAGATTAGGAACTAAACCAGAACATGATAAATTTGCTGGTGCAGTAGCGACCTATGCATTTGAACCAATGATGCAGGATGGGAAAGCCCTCCAAGCAGGAACCAGTCATAATCTATGACAAAATTTTGCCAAGGCGTTTGATGTCAAATTCACCAATGAAAAAAACGAATTAGAATATGTCTATGCGACTTCACGAGGGGTTTCTACGAGACTTATTGGTGGAATCATTATGGCACATTCAGACGACAACGGACTTATTCTCCCGCCAGCACTCGCTCCTCTACACGTAGTTATCGTCCCTATTTTCAAGACAGAAGAAGAACTCTCTCAGATAAAAAACTTCATCCAACCACTCATCGAGAGACTCGAGACCACTAGACTCGATTTCAAATCAAAATATTTTCATGATACACTTCCATTGAGACGAAAATTGGATGAAGACAGCAACAAATCTCCTGGATGGAAATTCAACGAATACGAACTCAAGGGCGTACCTATCAGAATCACCGTCGGAGCAAGGGATATTGCGAACGGTGTAGTGGAAGTCTTCAAGAGGGAATCCGGAGAAAAAACGTCAGTGAATATCTGAGATGTAGAACTCCATATCGATCAATACCTCTACAAAGCACAAAATAATCTCTTCAAAAAAAATCAAGCATTTAGAGAAGAACACACTTACGTCGTCGACACCTATGAAGAATTCAAAGAAAAAATCAAAGAAGGATTTGTTATGGCACACCGAGATGGTACCGTAGAAACAGCTGATAAGATCAAAGAAGAAACAGCCGCTACCGTCAGATGTTTACCATTCGACGAACAGTGAGAAGAGGGAAAATGTATTTATAGTGGTAAGCCAAGCAACAGAAGAGTTTTGTTCGCAAGAAGTTACTAAAATTACGAAATAATCACCCTATCTTTACTACGTTATGTTTTCATTATGAAATTATTGTTAACATCAGGAGGGATAACCAACAAATCAATTGCTAATGTATTATTTGATTTGACTGGGAAAAAACCAGAAGACACAACTATTGTTTTCATCCCAACAGCAAGCAACGTTGAATCTGGAGACAAAGATTGGTTAATCAATGATCTGATTAATCTGCAAAAACAAAATTTCAAATCAATTGAGATCACTGATATCTCAGCAGTTGATGAAAAAATACGAAAACCAAGTCTAGAAAGAGCAGACGTTTTATTTTTTGAAGGTGGGAATACCTATCACTTGATGAGATGGCTAAACAAATCTGGTATATCCAAGCTACTGCCAGATTTATTAAAGGACAAAGTATATGTCGGAGTTAGTGCAGGAAGTATGGTAACTAACCCAGATCTAGCACTAAAACTATCTCAAGTAATTTATGAAGAAGATAAATTAGAAACAGAAGAATTAGATGGTTTAAATTTTGTAGATTTTTATTTTCTACCTCATCTAAATTCTGAATGGTTTAAAAACATGAGAAGAGAAAATATAGAAAAAGTAAAACAAGGAATAGATAGACCAATCTATGCTCTCGATGACAATTCTGCATTAAAAATCATTGATAATAATATCGAAGTAATTAGCGAAGGAGAATGGTTTGTTATATAAAAAAATCCAAGCAGCAGAAGAGTTTTGTTCGCAAGAAGTTACTAAAAGTTACAACATTACACAACAATCTAATTTGATACATAACACGCAACCTTATTACGCCTTTTGTACGATTACCGCTTCTATGACGACACTCTATGTCGCACAGAAGCTAGTTGTCTGTCATATCCCTAATAAATAAAGAAAACAAGAAAAATAAGAGGGGCTTCTTTCTTTTAATTTAGTTTAGTTTTTTTTAGAAAAAAATTCTCGCTAATATAAAACAACCAAAAATTATTATAATTTACTATTAATTCTGATTACTTTCCCAAAAACAATTGCATTAGCAATCTTGGAATGTACAGATTGAACTAATCTATTGAAAGTAGCTGATGATATCTTCATTTTTTCTGCACCTTCCTGCATAGTTAGGTTTTCTACATCGACAAGTCTTAATGCTTCATATTCGTCAAGACCAAGAACTATTTCTTCAAGGTTATGTCTTTGTATCCCTGCAGGCTTGAAAATAAGTACATCGGGGTTTCCGCAAATATGTCTATGGCATCTTCTTCACATCATACTAATTTAACAATAAAAAATAGAGAGGAATATTCCCCTCTATTAGTACTTTTTTACTTTGTCTCTTCAACAGAATCATCACAACCATTTCCGCATCATCTTCCTTTCCCATTTCCGCATCATCTTCACTTTCAATTTCCACATCATTTTCATTGTCATGATTTTAAAGGAATGTTTTTTCATCCTTTACATGCTCACATTCATTTACCAGTCATTGGACCTTTTCATTGAGGTCATGTACCATCTCTATTAGGCATTTTAAGTTTGATTAGAAAATAAATATATGATATATATTTCATATATAATGATATATAGTTCAATTACAAGAGATTTTTTACATAGTCAAAAGGCAATATAATCCTAAGCCCAACATCAATAATCATACAATCAGATGAATATGGCGATTGTATTTGTCTTTCATGTTTGATAGATGTTCTGTTTTCGCTTTTCATAAACTTACCAAGAAAGTAATCACTACCATCGGTACAATAAAGAATACATTGTACACCAATAAATATATGATTCACCAAAATTTATCTATTTGTTCTGCGCTCAGATAGCTTAAGATAGTTATATATGGTCAAGAAGTACAAGGTAATAGGAATAAACTTACTACTATCCCTATACAAAATGCACCTATGGGAGAAGTTATGTCTTGGATCAATGCTTTAAGTTTTGTTCTTCGTGAAAAGGGAACTTCCATGACAAATCATTTTCCATACCGAAATACATCTTTCAAGTTAGCTAATCAAACCAATATTCCAAGTGACCCTGCGATAATCTTTACTACATTAGTATTAGCTGTAGAAGCAAAAATTTTCCATAGTCCTATTCATAGCAAGAAGTAGCTTATGAAAATAGCCAATGAAAATGCTAATCATGTCATTATCACTCTTTTTCTGCTTTGTGTTCTGATAAGGATTGTTCACAATAGTAGAATAATGACCGCAAACTCACAAGGATTGATACTGTCCGAAATAGCGGCAGGCAACATAATAGCAAAGAATCAGAGTCTATCTTTTAATGTCGGTATCTCTGTAGTTGCAGTAACAATGGTTCCTGATTGAATATCTTGTCAAGAAACCATCGTATTCTCTGACATGACTTGTTCATCTCCGGTATAAATAATTTGTACATTTCATGTAAAAGAAACTGTTTGAGCTCCTTCATCTTCTATTTGTTTCATAATAATTGGATCGGTAGTTTTTTGTTTGGGCATACTCTCGTGATTATATAATTTGATTACACCAGTAATGGATTCACTGCTTGTGCATGTAGCAGGACTTATTTCTTCTGTAAGTTTTTCAGTGAAATAATCGATGATTTTTTTATCTCAAATAAGATTGGTACAAGTATTTTCATTATTTACAATCAATAAAGGTATCCCCATATCTTCAGGTGATATGCCTAGTTTTTCTCCATAAGCTAAGAATTCATTTCTATTAGTGCCATTGAAATAAATCTCTTTTTCTTGTATATAAAATTTGTCATATACATCATGTTCTTTTAGAAATTTTTCTACTTTCGCACAATGTGTGCATCAATTTCCATAAAACAATATATAATCTTGAGCTAGCCCGACTCAAAGGAGAAGACTACATGAGAGCAACAAAAGGAATATTTTTTTCATTTGAGAAAGAAGTAAAGAAATAAAGTGATGAATTATGTTTTTGAGCATTGGGAACAATCTTTTTTGTGTTCTTTAGCCCATTTGACTAACGTTCTTGATGAAATGCTGTATTGTTTTATAAGCTCGCGAGATGTCAGTCATCTATGACAATAGTTTTCTATAACTTTTTCTTTAAAGCTTACGGAATAAGTTCATCTTCATCATATTGTAAATGTTTTCTCACAATTATGACAATGATATCTTTGGGCTCATGACTCCAATATCCCATGTTTTTTGGTCTTTGTACTGAAGCATTTTAAGCAATCCATACTATTTTTTATTCAAATAAATGTTTTACTTTTGTGTCTATAAAGATTGATAGAACATTTTCAAGGAAAAAATAAGGATAGCAATATCGTTCCATTTATTTAATTTTAATTGTATATCATAAATATCAAATTTTTGATCTTATTTTATTTTTATGTTAATTTAATTTAGAAAAAGAAGAAAGAAGCCCCTCTCTTTAAAGACTGAAATTAAGGGATACGAACAGACAACACATCTAGTCTGAACATCCACGACCTAATTGATTTCAATGGTTCGTCGTGGCGTCAGACATAGATGAAACGTTGTCGGACATCTACTTTTTGTTTAAAACAAGGAACAGAGAGTGGAGATTTTTTAGAGAGTGAATGGGGTTGACTTTTTATAGGAAAAATATATAGTAAAATTTAGAAAAAATATGAATATCTACTTATTTGCGGCAAACGGCATAGTTGTATTACACATAATTGTAATCGTTTTCTTTATCTGGAGGATATTTGCAAGTCAGAAACAAAAGAAAAAATACAAAAAATTGGTAATAATTCATCGCGTCATGTTAATATTCTTATTACCTGTACAAATCATTTGTTGTGGATGTCCTCTCACAGCCATAGAACAACAATTCAGATTACTGGCTGATCCTTCACAAACAGAAATGTTTATCAATGGAGGTTTTATTGTAACATTATGTAAGGATTATCTACATTTCGAAATTACAGAAACAATCGTAACATTAATTACACTGTTATTGATTATGTTAGGATCTGGTTCATTATTTGTATGGAAAAACCCCTCACTGCTTGAATAAAAATGAATTAAAAAACAACTGTCCGTTTTTTACGGGCAGTTTTTTTATACATGATATAAACTATTCAGTGATCAGTTTAGCTACGACCATAATCCTCTTATTATCAGTTCCCAAAGGATAACATCACATCAAAGTGATATAACTACCACCAGCTTCTTGATATGTGGTATACTGAGCAGGGACTTGTTTCGGAGTAACGATAAAAAGATCGACAACTTTGTATTCATACAAATGTCAATTCCAAAGGATCTGAATTAAAGTACTATCTTTCAATTTAGGTAAATCTTTGAAGATGGTACCATAAGGATTTTGTTTCCATACTTGATAACTTGTATGTCCAAACAACAACGTATTCCCCTCTTCTCCGGGTTCGGGTGTTGTAGGATATTTAACAATTCATTTATCGAGTTCATCTTCAAAGTCAGCCTTAGTAAAATCTTTTGCGTTTTTATTTTCTGCGGTCACAATAGGAACATCAAGACCCAAGGAAGGAACAAGAAGTCTATTTACAGGAGGAACAGTATTAAAAGAAAAGGTATATTCCATAAGGTGAGATTGTAAAATTTCTTCTGTAGAAGGAGCCAAAGTAGTAGCGTCTGATGTTTTTTCATAATTTTTCAATAATCATTGGATCTCAATATCATTTTTTTCTGCCATATCGACGATAGTAGAGATAGTATTATTTTCAGATACTATTGACGTACTAATAGGGGCTATAGGAGCAACTTCATTTTCAAATAATGCACGAAAATTAGCAGCAAACAAATTAAAATTGGTAAATACAAGGATACCAACAAAAATCACACCAAAAAGAAGGATAAAAATCCTAATTTCCTTCAAAAAAGACTTTTTGGGCACTGTATGGATATAATGTTCGTGTAATCAGTACATATCAAGATAGGGAATATAAATGTACACTTCTATTATACTCGCAATCATCAAAAAACCAAAATAAGCAACCATATAAAGCCCCAAAAGAATTGACATAATATATATATAGTATATAGAAATGGTTGTTTTTGGATAAGATATTTCTATCTTTATCAAAGTATTTAGTAAGTAAACCAACGAAACTGCTCAATCTAATAGCCATCTCCTACAAAAACATCTGACCATTTCAGGATAAGCTCTTGAGTGTTTTCTTCAATAACGGAAAAATGCTCATCAAAGCACCTATCGGTTCAGGAAAAAGCTTTCTTTTTTTTGATGGACCTATCTACGGATTATATAAGTATAACAATAGACACATATTAAATAGTAAATCCAAAGAAGGATTCATAAAGATTATCGTAGAAGTAGATGGAATCATCTATTTTATCATCAGAAACATCAAAAAAAGCAAAGTAAAAGAATCATGCGAATCAAAATTATATACACTTGAAGGAATATTGCCTGAGTTCACTAAACATTCACCACTAGAACAAGCTATAGACATCGAAGATCTTATACAACAACAATCTGGCCTCAAACGCGACGAAATAATATTCAAAAATGAAACAGATCTTCAGCAAAATTTACAGAATTTCTTGCCACCAAGAGAGGTGATTATGAATACGATTTTCTTGATGCAAGATTCAGACAATATTTTTGAATTAACACCAATAGAAAGATTGAGCATCCTCAAAAATGTCTTTAACCTCATGGGAATAGATGAAGCCAAAGACGTATTAGCGGACAAAAAAAGAGAAATATGGTACAAAATAAAAGCAACAACAGATATATCGAAATATGATGAAAAGTTAAAAAATAATATCCAAAACTATCTTTCCACATTCAATATCATCAAAGAATTATTGAACAATGCTATAGATACAACAACGTATCAGCATTTTTTCGATGAATGGAAGATGATAGAAGAAAAAATACAGATAACTGATTTTTCACTCAAAGATTTTCCTACTAATCGAGAACAAGAACTTCACAATTATATCGAGAACAAAAAATCACAGGACCAGAAATTAACTCATCAACTCGAAACAATTCAAAAAGATATTATTCAAGAACAGAAGAAACTAAAAGAACAACAATGAACAGAAAAAGAACTTTCGACAAGCATTTCAGAACTTGAAAAAAAGATAGAAAATATCGATGAAAAGAAGATAGAACTGCTAAAAAAACAAAAACAGGAAGTAATTTCGAAGCAAAATGAAAGTGAATCACAAATTCCAAAAAAAGAAATTCGAAAATTTATCAGACAATGAATAATAGAAACGGAAATAGCCAAAGAATGAGATATAACAATCTTATCAAGTTATTTTTTGATCCAAAAAATCATCGATGAGGGCAAGAAAATTAGCGAAGAAATAAAAAATATACAACTCAAAATACAGAACGAAGAATTGAAGCAAAAAAACGAAGCAGAAAAAATAGAAACCCAAAAAAAACATCTCGAAGAAAAAATAAACGACCAAGAACATCAGCTAACATATATAGTAAAAGCATTGAAAGAATTAGAAAAAACTATCGATACCCAAGCAACCTTTGCTTGTGAAAAAATACAGTCACCATGTCCATTTATAAAGGTTATCAATAAAAAAACATTCGAACAATTAGAAGGACAAAAGCAAGGATATATCGATCAACAAAATCAAATAGATAAAACAATAAAGGGGTTACAAGCAGAACTAAAATCATTGAACGATACAAAAATAAACAAAGATGAGAACAATATAAAAGCATTGGAAATACAACAAAAAGAACGTGAAAAAACTCTAGAGATGATAAAAGATTTTTTGAACGAAATACAATACAAAACAGTAGAAAAAACATATACTACATATATCAGCCAAGACAAAGAAGCAAAAGAAATAGATAAAAAAATCAATGAACAGGAACAAGCAACGAAGCAAGTCGAAGAACGAAAAAATCAACTCCAAAAAGCTATTACCCAAAAAGAATCTCTAGAAAAACAATTGAACGAGAGTAGAACAACAATAGCTGAAAAAGAACAGGAACAAAAAGAATTAGAACTGAAAAAAAGAGAAATGGATACGGAAACAACAGCAAAATTAGAAAAACATCATCTAACAATGAAGCAAAACCATCACGATATAGACATTCTCATAAGCGAATTCAAAGATCATCAATTGGAAAGGCAGAAACTAGAAGAGCAAGAAACAATATTAGGAAATCTCTACAATATCTTTTCCAAAGAATTGCTGTTGATTGTACTGCAAGATCATTTACCGATATTAAATGATATTATCAATAGTTATCTCGCTCAGATCGTTGATTATCAAATAAAACTACAGCTGAACAAAAGTGATGCTGATAAGCTGGAACTCGAAGCAAAAATAATTGATACAAAATGAGAAAGAGATACCAAAAGTCTGAGCTGATGACAAAGGATAATTTTGAAATTAATTTGGATGCTTGCGATTTCATCATATATCAACTCCCCTATTCTTTTCTTAGATGAAACGATAAACAATCTCGACGCGGATACCGTAGGAAAAGTTGCTGATATGCTAGAAAACTTTGTAAAACAGAAAGAAATAAAATTATATACTATCACCCATAGCCAACAAATACAGCAGATGGATATTTGGGATCAAATCATAGAAATAGAACAATAATATCGATTTGTAATTAAAAGATAATTTTTTATTATGGGGCTGATCAATTTTTATACCAAAAAAAAATATGAAATATATCACGATTGTCAAAAAATTAGAAAAAACACATACATGCCCATTTTGTCACGAAAAAAAAGAACATATGCTCCAAGAAGGAAAATATTTTTTCGTTATCCCGGCTCGTGCACCATATGTAAAACATCACCTACTCATCATACCAAAAAGACATGTAAATATGCTTACAACACTCACTCACGCAGAGCTTTTGGAAATGCATAGATTAGTGGATATTCGAGCGAAGAAACTCCACAAAAAATACAAAGACGTTAATCTACTACTGAGAGATGGACTAACAAAAGATAGTATTATAAACAAATCGGTAAATCACTTACATTTTCATCTCTTACCCAATGTAGGTATACATATCCAAAGTAAAAAAAATGCAGATAAACGTACACGAATAGAAGATAAGGAATATATCAGAGTTACACAAGCGTACAAAAAAACATTTTTAAACAAATAACAGAACAATGACCAAAAGGAATTTTGTAAATTTCGTCATTATAACATTTCTTCGGAGCGTTTTTATTTCTATGCTCAAATTTTTTCTTCGATCATATCTCAAAGACATAGATATAAGCCTTGAACAGATAGCAGGATACCTAAGTTTATGAGGAATGGTTGCATATCTCATAGGATGATCGCTCGCATATGCATTTCGTAAAAAAAACATTACTATCTTTGCAGGGTTACTTGCTATACTTTGTTTGACTATAGGTAATATATTAGGATATTATCCTTTTTGGATATTTGTTGTACTCATAAGCATCATTGGATTCAGTTATAGTCTACGATTAGTCATCAAAGCCATCATCCTAAGTATAGAAATACAGAGATCATCACATGGAGAAGCAAAGATAAATGGTATCATCAATATAGCAATATTGATAGGAATACTTTTGGGAAGTTATCTGGGATTCGCTATATTCGATGCACGATGAGCCCAATGATTTCAAGGAATTATAGCAATACTTGTAGGATCAAGCATATTGACTATGCTCCTGGAATACGACAAAGACTTTGAAAACAGAAAATTTATTAGCACCATAAAAACAGCGCTTCCGAATATTCGACAAACCAGTAAAAAATATATACGATTGCTTTTGCCGATAGGAGCTTTACGAGCAATTTCTACGGCAATAGTCCAAAAAATGCTAGAAATAGGGGTAGATTTTTTTCAAAGGACAACGACAAATGCTATCATAATTATTGTGATTTCATTCGCTGGAGCCATAGCAGGACATATACTTTCTGTATTTTTCACCAAACAAAGAAGGCTTATTGCTATGATTTTTACTATCGTTTTGGGATTGACCACAATTTATTTTCCATATATCATAGATACCTATGAATATTTCACCACATTAAATATTTTTTGATTTAGCATCGGCATATTTTTCGGTATCGCAGTCAATCTCTTAGAAGGAAGATATTTTTTCCATATCGGAGAAGATCAGAAAAAAGAATATTGATCAGTTGCATATGGAATCATGACGAGCATTATCATCTTTTTGATCATGATCACGACTGATTATTTTTCAAGTAAAATAGGAACAAAGATAAGCTTCTTCTTTTTTTGATTTGTACTCCTACTTATGCCATTTTTTATCAAGAGATTCGACGCCTCTAACCTATCAGATATCAAAAAATAAATAGAAAACAATATTTTATATATATTAACGGGTCTGTCAAGTAAAAAACCGGGGAGAGATACGGTTTTTTTGTTATTTCCTTATTCTAGAATATAATAGTAGTGTATATTCGAGCGCCATTCGACAGTATGCAGAATGGATGTGAAAAACAGTTGGTATAATTTATATCCATGAATTCATTCACATGAAAAAGAAAGTACGATGAACGTTGCTTATGCTTCTCATAGGAAGCATCGGAATCTCTACAGCACAAACATCAGATACCATATCAGCAGATGTGGCTGATTTTGATGTTAAAACAGCTATGAATGAGATGCAAACACTCAAAAGCAATCTCGATGAGGTAGTCAAACAGTTATATGCATTGGACGAACAAGAGAGAGGAAATGACAACACTATCTCTGATACATATAGGGCTACAAGAAAAGAAATCGTGAATGTTATTCAAACCATCAATACTACAACTGATACGATAGCTGAGCAGCTAAAAAAAATAAACACCTATAAAAAACTTATGATACTCACCTACAAAGACATTCAATCTTCCAGATCAGGAATGACAGATACCAAAGAATATATCCAAGATTTTGCAAATTTCATCTATAAGATGGACAATAAGATTTATGATGAAGAGACAAACACCATCGATGATATCAAACTATTAATAAACTCAGATAATATTCCACTAACATTAGCAAACGATTCTTTGATACAATCTATGATCTTACAACTCAATGACTTATTGACCAATTTCAAGGAAAATGAAGAGCAACAATTGGAAACTATTAAGAAATTGAACGATCTAAAATCGAAAGCCAAAGAAAGTATTGAACAATACCAGATAGAAATAGAAAAATTACAACAGAAAAAAAATTATCTCTTACAATTTATGAAACTTTATCAGAAAGATACCGATCAGAGAGCTTTGAGTATCGATACGTTTTTTCAAAGCACAAAGGAAGTCTATGATACAACTATGGAATTTGTAAACGACATTAAAAAATGAGTATATAAAGTAGATTTCGATATGGAGAAAAAATTAGATAAGCTTCATGATATAGAAGAAGATAATGATGTATATCCTATTGCACGACCGATATACCCTATCGAAGAAATCCAAACCTACTTCGGTGATGAGGATTTCCAGAAACAATATGGTGTACCACATATCGGAATACAGATCAAGGCAGATCAAGGAACACCAGTATACTCATCACGCAACGGTATCGTCTATTTCGTAGCAGATAATGATGAAATAGGTATCAATCGAGCAATGATAGTACACACCGACGGATACGTGACCGTCTATCAATATCTCAACAAAACGGTAGTCAAACCATGAGATATCGTAAGAAGAGGACAAATAATAGGATATAGTTGATGAGAGCCAGGAACAAGAGGAGCAGGATTTATTTCTAAATGAGCAAACCTCACCTTCGAGCTTTTCAAAAATGGCATAGCAATAGATCCATTCGATATCCTGGATGCAAGTATAGTGAGAGATAAAGGTGTATTACCTGAAGGATATCAAATAAAATATCTCAGAGACAAATATGCAAGACCTATTGATATAACAGATCTAGAACTTATGACATGAGATACTTTAGCATCGAGAGAAAAACAATTTCTTACAAAATACGGTGTAGGTGTTTACAAACAAGTAACGTTCTGGGAAGATGTAGTCAAAGGTACAAATATCGATAAAGATGTTGTTATCTGTATTGCATTTGCAGAAAGTACACTCGGACACTATTTGAGTACATCCAATAATATTGGTAACGTAGGAAATAATGATAGATGAGATAGAATTGGATTCTATTCAGCCTATGCAGGAGCAAGAGCAATCCCAGTAACGCTAAACAACGCATACTTATGAGTATATCATACTATCAACCAACTTTCAAGATATGGAAATAAAGACGGAAAAATCTATGCATCCAGCCCAATCAATCGACAAACGAATGTTTTGAAATGTTTGAGTCAAATCAAAGGATACTATATTCCAGAAGATTTCCCATTCAGAACAGGACCTAATCCGAACAAAGACAATCCAACGCCTGAGACCGTAGAATTCGGCGAAAGTTTAACGAAATAATAAAACAAAAACAGATATAGAACTGGATCCTTACGATCCAGTTTTTTGATTAAAAAAAACGCAGAGAAAAACTCTGCGTTCAATATTTGCGTACGAAGTTTATAAAATAAACATAGATACCAAAAGAAATAGCACCAATGCAATAATATGCAAAAACCTTGATGCAACAGTATCTGTGTCAAATCCATCACTTCCGGAAAGCCAGGAATCACCATCAAAAAGATCGTCAACATCATCAACTTTCCTTTTGGTCAAAATTCGGCCGAATATACCTTTCTTTTTGGAAGCAACGAAAGTTTTTGTCCAGAAATTTCTTTTATAGCTCCATATAAAGAACCACAAAAAGAAAATAATAAACAATATATCCGTAAAGAATTTAAATATGGTAGGTCCTGCGATCTTCCATGCAAATCCAGCAAGTGCAATCTTGCCAACTTTTGTATTGGGAATATCGTTTGACTGGCGGATAATGACGTTGGATAAAGTATCAATCATAACACCAAATTGTTCCGGTGATAAGGTAAAATCATCCAAAAGGTCATCCATAGCATCCCGCGACCAATCTTTTTCCAAATTTTTGATTTTTTCTATAATAGAAAGGTCGGTATGAATGGTAATTTCATCAACAATTTTGCCGTTATTCTGTAAATCGGAAAGCTGTTTTGGATTAAGATCCTGCTTTTGAATATAGATGATTTTATCCTGTCCAAAAGCGAAAAAAGTAACGAAAGCGAAAAAGATACTTACAATAATTGTTTTCATAACTAATGTTTTAAATGTTTGTATTTGTTTTGTTATAATACACCTGCTCCTATTATAAAGAGGATTAAATAAATAAGAAGTAACCAAAACTGCATAGATACACTGGCATGTTTAATTTCATAATGAACAGTGTCAGTTAGTTTTACTTCAATTTCTCCATCCGTAGTTGTCCCTGCATCTTCAAGTTCGATAGGAATAACTTTATGAATACAGTGTTTACGCCACAACCAAATGAAAAAGATTGTAATAACAATCAGATACAAAAAAGTAAGCAGGTAATGAAGAATCTCTCCGCCAGTATAATGGTAGAAAATTCCCCATGTCACCCAAAATCCGACCGGTGTGTAATAAAATTTATTTGCGTTCGAACTTATCGAAGACAAACTTTTATCCAGAAGTTGGGACAAATACGATACAATGTTAAAAAACACATTGTTGTTTTCTTCTTTAGGCGTGATGTAGGAAATCAACCCCTTTTGTTGTAAATACGTCAAAGTCAGGGAGTCAATAGACGATTCTTTGACAGCAATCCATTCTGTTGCCACAATTGAATCACCAACAGCTGCATTAGCAGTATAGTGTTTCATACCAGCAAACATGAATACGAAAAAAATAAGCAACCATTTTGTTTTCATGATAAATTTGTTTTTTAAATTAATAATAGTAATTGTTAATGATCAATGCTTGTAATATATTATATATATATTTAAGAACAAAAGTCAATATAAAATGTTTTTTTATATTTTATAAAAGAATTATTTTAAAAAAATATAAATAGAAAAAATTTTTTAGTATTCATTCATAGAACGAGTAAACCAACAGTACTGCGAGGATAGCCAATTGAGTTTTATTTTCAAAAAAATAAAAAAAAGCTCCAATGAATGAAGTTTTTTTCATGGAGCTCTCGGCGGGACATTTATTAAACTTTTTGATACGCTTTATTCTGAACTTAAGCAAAAGGAGGACGTTATCAATAGTTTTGTTGCCCAACTCAAATATGGAGCAAAATTTGACGAAAGACTAAAAGAGAGGTTTCTGTCTGAAAACTCTTACCTAGCGGATTCTCAAACAATCTACAAATAAGGAATAAAACGCTCAAAGCAATTTGAGTATTTTTTAGTTATTACAACTCTTCGCAATGGAGCTTTTTCGCTTAGAGATACCCAACTTTGACTTAGAATTACCTGATTTTCCATCATTAGAGATACCTAGCTTTGACTTAGAATTGCCTGATTTTCAACCATTAGAAGAACTGACGTCATTATCTAGCTCTACTTCCAGCAACAATTCAACAAGCCTATAAAGAGATTCCCCAAATCACATAGCAGTAAAGATTTCACGTAATGCCTGTTTGGTATCAAATCTTTGTACTAAAAACCTTCTACTCATATTTTACTTTGTTAGTATATAAAACAATGCCTCTATCCGAAGACATCATTCAAAGGACTATTGATAAAATGGTCAGAAGCCAAGAAAAAAAGAAAGTCATTACAGGATACTTAGAAGAACATAAGCCCCACCTTTTAGGGTCTATATGGAAAAAAGGAAGAATAAGGGACTGTTGTAATGTTCTCATCTTCCGTGATTATCTCAACGGAGAGAAAAAGCTATACAAAACGAATTTCTGTAAATACGATAAGTTTTGCTTAGCTTGTGCAACAAGAAGGTCTATAAAAATGATACAGAAGTTTGAAGCCTGAATTATCCAGTACTGACTGGACACAAAACAACGGTATCACATAACATTGACGGTCAGACACAATAATGGTCAGACTTTAGATTTTCTTATGGATAAGCTATGGACGGCGAAAGAGAAACTAGCCCAAAAGTTCAGAAATTCCAAAAGAGAGACCCACAAATCCAAGAGCTTTATGTATAATTTTGACGGTATAATCAGCTCCGTAGAAGTCACATATAGTCCCAAAAGTGGACGACATCCTCATATCCATATGCTTGTCTGTACCGATAAAGAAATTTCCATAGAATACTCTCAAAAGCTAGGGACTTATTCCAATAGGGAGCTTCAAAAGGAATGGTACAAAATAACAAAAGACAGCTATTCAGTAGGAATAAGAAAGGTAGAAGTGAATAAGGACAATTACAGCCGTAAAGGTATAGGGGAAGTCTTCAAATACGCAGTCAAATTCTCCAAGTTAGATATACCGCAACTTTCGGAAGTGATAGAAATTCAACAAATCAAAAAATACCGCTTTTTTGCTACATACGGTATTTTTAGAGGCTGGAAGATAGAAAAACCTGATATTATAAGTAATGATAGATTTGTAGAAAAGACCTTTGAATATTACAAAAATTGATTTGAAGAGAAATAGTTTAGATTCTACTTTATCAATAGTTCAACCAATCTTAGCAATATTCATTCTCCAGTCACAAGAAATTCTCTAAGTTCTTCAAAATCTTCCTTTGTGATTACTTTACTACCGTGAGCAGATTGATTTCTGTATTTGATTCTTAATAAAGCTATTAGGTTTGGTAGCTCTTCGTATATTCCTTTATCAATTTTTTTGTATTCTCATTTCTTTATCAAATCATAATATTCATAAGAAGAATTTATAAGAAATGAAGGGGCTGAGTAGTTATCTTTTATATGTTCTTTGATAGTATCATTAAATCTTAGAGCATTCTCCATAGCTCCAAGAGATAAACCATCACTTGCATAATTGAAATAAGAAATCAATTCTTTATTCGGCTTTCAGCTACTTTCTTCTGCATTTAGTATTTCTAATGCTACGTCTTCATCATCTCTCATTTTATCAAATAATTTTATTCTAAGCTCTAATTCAAAGGTTTTTGTTAACTCGTCTGCAGAAAAATTATATTCTTTATTTTCTCTATTCTCCTGATAGTTTTTTTCAGCAGTAATTAAGAAAATTCTACTACCATCTTCTAACTTCTCTCGGTTTGCTCAGAAATGCTTTGTGAGTTCTGTTCTATCAAATAAATCCAATTGTTTTATTTCTATGTCTTTTAATTCTGTTTCTTTGAGTTTTGTATTTTCAAACACCTCGTCTAAATTGGATAAGTACTTATCAATATTATTATTTCTTAGATACCCAAATAAACTTCAATAATCCTTTGGACTACAGAAATGAAAGAAGTATTTTTGCTTTATTTTCTTTTCTTTCAAAAACTCATTCAATGTTTCAAAGTGTTTTTGGGCTGTAAAGTATTTCTCTTTGTTTCTAATGAAATCCCTAGAATACTCTTTGATGGAATTATTATCTTTGATTTCAATAACTATGATATTTTCTCCTTGCTTAATAAAAAAATCAGGGTTGAAGTGGTCTAATACTGTATGCTCTCATCTCTTCCAAGAAAATTCTAATTCATAAAATCATTTATCTTTTGACTTACACCAACCATCTATAATGTTTACATTCTTTTCTTTGATTAGGTTTTCAATAAAGTCCTTTTCAGGCGTACTATTTTGCACCAAAGCAAGATTAAAAGGAGTTTTGAAAGTATAGCTATTGTTTATATTTATAAGATATTTTGACCCAACTTCTTCTTTTAGGCTATCTAATGCTTGTTTATCTTCTTCTTTGCTATATTTTTCTGAGATTTCATCATAAAAAACATATCCTTTTTTGTTTTTTATAACTGACAATCAAAGGCTAGATGCTGGAATTTCTTGTGTATTCTTTTTGCAAATATCCTGAGCTTCTGCTTTATATCTCAATACTTTGTTAGATTTTCTCTTTAGCGTACCAAAGGCTTGTAAAAATTTAGTAGCAATTCATTCAGTAATTATTGTAGTATCTCTCTTTTTTAACGATTTTTCAATAATACTTTTGATTGTTTTGAAATCGTATTCTTCTGCATAAGTTGTCTCCATTTCAATATCCCAAGCCCTCAATTTATTGTTAATTTGCTGAGCTAACTCATCTATTGATACAATCTTTCTTTTGATAATAAGTTCATCTTCATAGTTATTTTCAGTACCCATAACTTCATATCAAATTTTTATTTCTTCTCTTTCTTGTTCAGGAGAGATATTGATACCTTCTCTTTTTATCTTACTAAAATCATATTGTCCATCTTTTTCAGTATTTATTTCTTCTTTAGATTCTCTATCATATACAAGACTATAAACATCAAAATTATACTTTTCTTTCTCTTTGATAGGATAGCTATAAATTCTATCATCTCTCTCTAATATTTCGTCTACCAAATGCTTTATTCTATCGCTAAACTTAACGTGATTCAATACTTTTACGTGTAAATCTTCTCCTTTGTATTCTTCAGGGACTCTTAGTCATCTACCTATAACCTGAGAGATAAGTAATTTTGAATTGAAAGCCTTTTCTTCCGATGGAACAATCTGAAAAACATTTGGGACATCCCATCCTTCTGTTAGCATAGCAACACTACAAATCCATTCTACAGGATTTGACGAATCGTGTACCTTTCTCAAGATTTCTATATTATCTTTGTGGTCGGAATGAGAAGTCACTATCAAAACCTCTTTCTCAGCCTTATCTTTTGGGTATCATAGTTCTTTTATTAGATAGTCTATAATTACTTGTCTATCTTTTTTACAATGTTCTATATCTTTAGAAATTATTATCGTAATTGGCTTAATTTTATGATATTTAGCTTTTATTTTTTCGTGGTTTTGATGGATAACTTGCATTTTAATGTAATTATTCCCTTTTGTGATAGTATCTTCTATAACATAATCAATTTTCTTTACAAACTTTTGCTCCATAGCCTCTAACAGAGAATATCTATATATAACATCTGTAAAGTAATCATTTTCTATATAAGGAGTTCCTGAAAATCATACAATATATTTGAATCAATAATCTTCATCTTCTAAAAATTCTTTTCGCTTCTTTACGTTTTTATCTGCTTTTGAGTAGATATGATGGGCTTCATCATTCAATACAAGGGTTTTCTCTCAATGATGAAGTAAACTGTCTTCTATAGCAGATTTTGTGTTCTTATATGTAGAATGTATATTCTCTATACAAACATCTCCAGCTTCAATAGTTTTGTCAGCTTGTAATATTCTTGGATTTTTTATCCCTGTTTTATTGGGTAATAGTCTTTTGAGGTCTGCATCAGTTGATAGGTCTTTGAATTTCTTTGTTAATCATTCTTCAATAGTTATTGAAGGACAAAGGATTAAAACCCTATCAATAACTCACTCACAAAGCAGAATTTGAGCAATTCCATACATTACATAGGATTTACCTGTTCAGGTTGCTAAGTCTATATTACAAGATAATTTATCAGACAAATGTAATTGATTCAAAAAATGACCTATTGTTCAATATTTTTGTTTCAAAAAATCATTATGACTGAAATTTTCTTCAGCTAATCATTTAAGATTTTGATACCTTCATCATAATAGGTAAATACATATTTTTCTAATAGCTTCCTTTTGGTATTCTCTTGTTCAGCATAATTTATCAATAAAAGGCTCATACTTATTGATGTCAATTTTTTTGATGTCATAACTTGGGGAGATTTGTAGTACCAAGTCACTATCTTTGATAGTTAGCTCTGTCATTAGAAAATAAATAATTATCTAAAAGATTTGAGACTGATTATTTCTCTTTTTTCATTTCAAAAAATATCAATATAGATTATCATACAATCTTGTTTCAAACGCTCCTTATCCAAAGAAATTTTATAACCATTCTTTTTGATTTGGTCTGCATATAGCACTTCCTCAAAATTCACATATTCTCAATTGTAGTTGTAATCAATAATAACCATAGATAAGCTCTCTAAATTTTCTAATTCTAAAGGTTTTTTAGATATAGTCTTGGATTCAAATGTCTTTATATGTATAGAGTAATCAGATTTTTTATATTCTGTTTCTACTTTTGGAATTTGAATAAAATCAAAACCTACAGCATCAATAGTATTATTTACATCCTTTTCACTTACAGGCTGGTGTATTTTATCAAAAGGCCTTTTATGTAATTCTGAAATAATAGAATAAGGTACTCTCAGAATATAGTATTCTATATTTTCATATTTTACCACATCTTCAATAAAGTCTACTTTTGAGGCAGGACAAATGATATAAAATTTTTTAGTTATCTTTTTACCTATAATATCGTGTAAATTTTTTATATAATCATAGTCTAACCCAATCCCTTTTCTTCCGTGATTGTAGTTAAAAACTTGTACGTGGTCTACTCCTATATATCAGTCTAATTCAATCCCATTTATTTTATGTTCTTTCTTTTTTGCTTGGAATAATGCTAATGAAAAATCTACATATCAATCCCAATCCAAACTCTGTAATATCTTATAATCATAAAGACCAGCATTATATATAGAAAACGGTTTTGCTTTTATTCTTTCAACATCTTCCTTAACCTTTCAAATTTCTTTTTTGAGATTCATTATTCTATCCTGAATTGTATATATAGATAATTTTCCACAATCTATCCCTATCCATTTTCTTCAGAGTTTTTCAGCAACGGCAACCGTTGTTCAAGAACCAGAAAAAGCATCAAGAATAATGTCTCATTTATTAGAAGAAGCATTTATAATTCTTGCTAATAATTCTTCTGGTTTTTGAGTTGGATATCAAAGACTTTGTTTTGCAGATGCAACGTAATTAAAAGACAATATATCATTCCATATGTCTGTTATAGGGTCTCATAAATCATTTTTTTCATATACTTTTTCTCATTTTTTATTTAATCTATAATATCAATCTTTATCGCTGTGTGGATATTTTAGATTTTTAATATATTGTTTATTGAATATACATTTATCTTTGTTTGAATAGTAAAAAATTATTCATTGAGAATATATCCAATTATTAGCAAGTCATTTGAATCAGGCTACATTTATAGATGCTGTGTTCCAAATAATTTGAGACCTAAAATTATTTTCTCAAAAGATTTCATCCATAATTATTTTTATGTAATGAGCTTTCTTTGAATCTAAATGAACATAAATACTTCAATCTTTTGCTAATATTTCTTTCATCAATACCAATCTTTTTCTTAGAAATTCTATAAATTCAGCTCAAGCTATTTTATCTCAATATGCTTTTTCTCATTCTCAAGATTTGAAATCACTTTTAGTTGAAAATGGGGGGTCTATATAGATGAGTTTTATTCATCAATTTTTCTCTATTTCTTTTTTTAGTCCTTCATCAGTCAGAATAGTTTTTAATACCTGTAAATTATCCCCAAAAATAAGTTTATTATCCCATAGTCCCTCCTTCATTGGTCAATAGGATTTAACTTTCTGTAAGGGCGTTGCCCAAGTGTCGGAAATTATATCATTTTCTCTTTCTTTACATCAGTATGTTAGTTCGTATTCTTGCTTTTTTACCTCTCTTTCAAAGATTAAATCTTTATATTTTATAGGAATAGTTTTTCAGGTTTTTAGACATTCACAAACATAAGCAATCTCTTGTTCAGATAGTTCTTTTTTTGTCATAACAAAAAAATGGTAGGTATATAAAGCAGACCTGACCATCGTAATGTCTCTTGTTTTAGAATAAGGGGACGATTTACGATACCTTCAGGTTGCTTAGACCAACACACCGTCCCTATAAGAGAGCGAATGCGTGAAAATACCGCAAACCGCCCTCTTTTTCTTATAAGGGGTTTCAATGTGTTAGTCTAAGCTTCTTCAATATATTTTTTAGAACTACAAAAACAACCAAAAGTAGCTTTATTTTTTCGTTGGTTTGTCTATATTGTGAATGGTTTATTTTGTAAAAATTACATTATGAAGGAATGAGAGAAAATAGAGCCAAAGAAGAGAAATGAGTATAATTTGATATTGAATAACAATGTCCACATTATTACTTCTACGAAAAATCTTTGTAAAATGACAGAAGCAAGAATAGAAAAGGAAAGTGATGAATTCAAACAAAATTACTATAGTAAATTACTCCCCAGCTTTATTGAACTTAGTAATTTGGAATTGGAGGGGCTTAGAAGAGATTTACGTATGAATGAAAACATACGGGGTTTTCGTAGTATAAAGACAGAAAATAAAGAAATCCAAAGGAAATATGATGATTATACGGTAGCTCTTTATGAGATAAAACAATTCAATGAAAAAATCAAAGATAATATAGGTAAATACTGAGACCCGCTTATATGGTTTTACTTAGATAGTCGTATCAATTTTGAATCAAATTTGGTCAGATTGTGAAATCTTAACTATTATATTACCAGTAAACTTGCTAATATATATTGAGATGAAAAGACTCTTTATAAACGGTACACGGAAGACGAAGATATAGATTTCATTGATGAATTTTTTGTTGTAGAAATGCTTAAAAATCTTTTACTAAAAGATTATGAAAACAAAGTAAAATACTCTAATTATAGTTCAAATCTATCAAAAATACTATTTCAAGTCAGTGAATATAAGCCAGTTCAAAACGTAATAAACTATCTCATACTAAAACTATTGGGAGATGATTTAGATATAAAAGATAACAAAAAAGAAAAACTTATAGAGCTATTCTGATGAGCCATATCTAAGAAAGAAAAAATGGTCATAGATAATCTTTCTGTATTGGAAGAAGTAGCAAAAAATATGCCTGATATTACTTTAGACCGATTAGATAAGCAAAATGTACTTAAACTAATATTGAGAGATACATTTGAAAAACATAGTAGAGAACCATTCAAAGTAAAACTTTTGAATGCTATAGAATGCTATCAGCACTATTGAGCAGTGACTATGTACATAGACCGAGAAAAGATTGAATTGTGACTGAGTAGTGATAATGAACGAATACAGATAAATCAGAAGACTAATATTTTTGAGTCTTTTTATAGTTTTCTTTATGATGTTTTTTGACATTATTTTTATCAGTTTTCTCCTGAATATGCAGGATGAGTACCAGAAGAAGAAATAAAAGGTAAATGAATAAAAGGTAGTGGTATAGAAGGATTAAAAATTAAGCCACAAATTCAAAAGTTGTCTGATGAAGAAGTAAAGAAACAAGCAAAGAAAATGATGATACAGGAGATAACTAGGCTTATTGAGGCGGTAGATTACCAAAGTTTGACAATTACTATGGTATGACTGACTGACAACGCAAATATCCATAAACTAAAAACCAACGCAAAACCTGGTATGATATGACCCCAATATGATGATTTGGGTAAAAAAATAGGGACAGGGATTTCTATAAAAAGAGAGTTAAAAGGCTATGTAAAAAAAATCAAAAAACCTTCCAAAAAGAAAGGAAAAGAATAATATATTTATAATCCTTTTATTAGGATGCTTTTACACGTGGTAAGCATACCAATTACCAACTACGTAATGTCTATTAACTTAGACCAAGTAGCGTACCAATGGTACTATGCTTATAGAAAAAGCTAGGCAATTGCTTTGAGACGAATACAAAGACCTATCTAATGAGGAAGTACAAAAACTCATAGATATGGTAAAAAGTATTTGCTCCATCGTGGTAGAAGATTATCTCCAAGATAGAGATTCTAAGTAATTCCTGAGAAAGATGGGCTTAATAACCCATCTTTTTTCGTATAAAAGAAAAAATGAAATTATAGTTGATTTTTATAAAAAAATCATTATATTTACATCAAACACCTTTATATACTAATATATACTATATGAGAAGCTATATATCAATAAATCTAAAGAGTTTGATAAAATCTAAGTCAATGACTCTAAAAGAGTTATCGCAAATCACAGGAATAACGCCCCAACAGCTCTCAGCAATCAATAGGGCAAAGCCAAAAAAGATAGAGTTTATGACAATATATAAACTTCTAAATGGACTCTCTTGTAGTCCAAATGATTTATTTCTTATCCAAAACGAAAATGTCTCAGAAACAACCCAAGTATGACGTTAGCAAGAAGCTAAAATTTGATTTAGAAAAGGGAGAGTATGTAGAAAGAGAGAAGTACATAGAAGCAAAAAAGAATCCCATAGCTATTATCTATGTTCGTGTTTCAGACCAAAAACAGGTAGACGAAGGAAATGGTTTAGAAAGTCAGGAGGCTACTTGCAGAAGATGGGCAGAAGCTAAGGACATAAAAGTATTGAAAGTCTTTTCTGACGGAGGAAAATCGGGGGCAGATATGAGTAGAAAGGGATTATTGGACTCTATAGAATATTTGAAAAAAGAAAATGCAAAGTATCCAAAAGTATCTTATTTCTTATGCACCGAAGTTTCAAGAATCTCAAGAAGTGAAAATACAGCTCAAACGGGAGAACTAAAAAAGCGTATAGAATCTACGGGAGTAGATATAATCACAACGTATACAGGAAGAAATATCTCAAGCGTAAATGTAAGTGATTCCTTTATTACGGACATAGATATAGCGATTGCAAAAAGCGAAAGATTGCGTATCAGAGAAAGGAGTTTGAATGGGTCTAAAGCTAAATTATTGAGTTGACATTGGATTTTTGATGTTCCAGCAGGATACGAAAGAATCCATATAAAAAACTGAAATAAAATAGAAAAATTATTACAAAAAGTAGAGCCTCAGGCTTCTATCATAAAGGAATGATTGGAGCTATTCGCCAATGGAGCAATTATAAATCAATCTCAACTTTTACAATATTTCAATGACAACAAACTCAAATCAAATTCTCATTCTGCAAATCCGTGAAACCTTAGTCTTACGTTTATACAAAGACTCTTTGAGGTAGAAAAGCTCTATTTTTATGCAGGATTTATTCTCTATCCAAACCCAAATTATGGGGTCACAAAACCAGTAGAGGCAGTTCATATGCCTTTGATAAGTCTTTCTACAGCGAATAAGATTCTCAAAAGACTGAATCAGAAATGATGATTGAAAGTATGACCAAGAAAAGATACATCAGAATTATATCCTTTGAGATGATTAGTATATTGCCCTCATTGTCATTATCCTATGACAGCACGACCATCAAAAGGTAAAATGGGAACATTATACTACTATTATTGATGTAATAGGAAAGAATGTACTCATAAAGAAAACATCAATGTAGAACTTATGCACTGAGATTTTGAAAAGTTATTAGAAAGACTGACTCCAAATAAGTGAATACTTGCTTTATTGGATGAGATATTACAAGAAGTATTTAATGATAAAAATAAGAGACAACATAATTTGAATGAAGCAAAGAAACAAAGAATAAAAGACATAGAGAAAGAAATAGATAATCTTAGCAACACACTATGAAAACTCACTAAGATAGAATTGATACAAAATGTAGAAGAGAAACGAGCAGAATTAGAACAAGAGAAAGAAACAATGCAAAATGAGCTACAAGACAAAATCCTCAATGAAAGGGAGTTTGTAGTTTTGTATGAAAGAATAAAGAATATTATAGAAGACCCATTGTCTATTTGGGAGTTATGAAGCGTAGAGTTGAAAATGTTATTAGTCGGAGTTTTGTTTTGAGGGAAACTCTACTATAAAAAAAATGAAGGGTATCAAACCCCTCAAATTTCTGCTCTGTACAGTATATTTGACCACCTCAAGGATGGTAATATTCCGTCTGGAGCGGGTGACGGGACTCGAACCCGCAACAGTCTGC
>CAYQLB010000006.1:18874-44532 GCA_964418415.1 uncultured Candidatus Peribacteria bacterium | reverse complement strand
GGTGTTAAACTTAATTTATAACAATTTGTTGCACTTTGGACTGGAAATCAGGTATACCAATTCCTATTAAATATCATATTTAAATAAAAAGTCAAATATTATTAACAAAAAAATCACATGTATGAAAATCATTGAATTGTATGAATCGTATGCTTTGCGTGAATTACAACAAAAAATCATCACAACAGCTTTGAGGATCGGAGCTATCAAAATCCGTCCGAACAATCCCTTTACCTGAGCATCAGGATATAGAATGCCTGTTTATAATGATAATCGTATGTTGTTGGCATATCCTGGAACCAGACCTATGGTTATAGCCGGTCTTCATAGATTATTGAAATATGAAGGCATCCAACCGGAATATATCGCAGGAACAGCGACTGCTGGAATTCCATGGGGAGCAGTACTCGCTCATGAACTTGAACTACCTTTCGCGTATATCCGGGATAAACCCAAAGATCATGGACTCATGAATCGAATCGAAGGATTAGATTCTGATAAGGATTTTAATAACGCCAAAGTAATTGTAGTCGAAGACCTGATTTCCACTGGTGGTAGTTCGGCGAATGCAGTTCAAGCTGCACAAGAAGCAAAAGGAAATGTATATTCTTGTCTTTCCATCTTCAATTATGGATTTCCGGAAGCGCAGCAACTCTTTGCTGATCTTAAACCACCGGTCATGGTACAATCGCTCATTACTTATCCTCTTCTTCTCGAAGAAGCAGTAAAGGTAAATTACCTGAATCATAGCCAAATCGAAATGTTACAGGATTGGAGCGAAAAACCATTTGAATGGGGAGCAAAACACGGCTTTCCAAAAGTAGAAAAAAAATAAGTAGTATTAACTTAAAACAAAAAGGAGACACGTATGAATTATTTATCGTATTTAGAAGCATCAGCCCGTGATCGCAACAGCATCGTATGCGTGGGCTTAGATTTGGTTACTTCGGCTTTGCCCGAAGCGTATCAACATCCAGACAAATTCCTCAGGTATATCCGTCAAATTCTTATTCACATGAATGAGAATAGTATCGGATGTGGAGCATTTAAACCCAATCAGGGATTCTATGCCATCCACGGTGCAAATAGCGGAGAATACTTGGAAAGGATTATTCAGGTGACGAAATCTGAAAAGGTGCCAGTCATCCTCGACTATAAAAGAGGTGATATCGGCCCATCTTCAGCCAATTATGCAGAGGAAGGATTTAAAGTCTTTAATGCAGATGCAGTAACCATATCACCGTATATGGGAACGGATTCCGTAGAACCTTTCCTGAAATATACCGCCGAAGGTAAAGGTGTTTATATTCTTTGTAGAACATCAAACAAAGGCGCTGTAGATTTTCAAAATCAGGAGCTGAAAGATGGACGATTCCTTTACGAAGCTGTGGCCGACAAAATCATCGAATGGTCAAAGCTCTATCCTGGAACCGGTGCGGTTGTAGGAGCTACATCGCTCGAAGAACTGAGCCGATTAGCAACAAGATTTGCTTCTCACAACATCCCGCTTCTCATTCCTGGAGTAAAAACACAGGGTGGTAGTGCAAAAGAAGTTATAGCTGTGCTTCGCGAAGCCGGTTATCCACTCTACCTGGCACGGATTAATTCCAGCTCAGGCGTCACTCACCCATGGGCTTCTAAGAAAGAACCAGCTCCGGAAAATTATGTGGAAGTGTGTGCAAATGAAATTAAAACACTCAACGAAGAAATCGGACCTATTTTTTAAGGAATGATTTCCAAGATACTATTTCGCTCCGATTATGATCGGGGCTTTTTTTTAAAATCTTTCACTCTATAATCCCCCTCCTTTTGAACCAAATGAGGACAAAAAAAAAGGCGAATGATATTCGCCCCTACCACATATCAATTTTCAATTTCTAATTTTCAATTAATTTACTATTTTATGCATTATTCCATTAATTAACCTCGGTGCTCATTCGTCAGAATAGCGCTTTGCAAGCTCAATCATTTCATTTAATATCACCTCTTTTGGAGTTTCTATCTCTTTTCGTTCGGTATATCATAAAAGAAATATTGCCTGATCTAAAGGATCCATCTGATTATATACGAATGTCTGAGCAAAACTATTTACCTTATCAGTAATTTCATGTATATATTTTGTGAATTGTATACCGACCTTGGAAATATAGTCAAAATCTATATCTTCTGTTGCTCGTTCATCAAAAAAACAGTCAATAAATTCTTTGAAATCTTCTAACGTATATATCTTTATATATATTTCTATCTGATCTTTAAGTTTTTCCTTCTCCTTATCATACATCCCTGCATCAGTCTTGAAAATATAATCAATAAACAGTGATTCTGTTAGCACTTTATCCTGTAACATCAAATTAACAAAAAAACAATGCTGATACAAATAGGATAAGACTATTTTTCTCGCATTGATTCTTGCTTTTATATTCATGTGATGAAACTAAGAAACTAAAGATCACTTCTCTCATAAAGCCACAAGCTTGAAGCTTAAAGCTTTAGTCTTTTAGCTATCTATTATGCGTCTACTATTTTATCCTTACTTTTACTCTTAATAGTCAAAACCTGTTTTCCTTTGTAATATCCACAAACAGGACAAACTCTGTGAGAAAGCTTTTTAGCTCCACAGTTTTTACATACAGAAATCTTATAGGTATCTATCATTCTTTTGATATTTAATCCTTCCCATGTAGAATGTCTTGTGCGTCCTTTTGCTTGGGAAATTTTCTTTTTTGGTCCAATAGTCATAACTAATGATGAATTAATAAAATGTTAAAATAATGAATTACTGTATTCAAACTATTTCACTTCTACTACAGTCTTGAGATATTTTCTTCCATCGAATCTTCCTACTTTCTTTTGTTTGAAAGCAACAGTACCATCAACTTTTGCATGAATAGAAAAATCTTTACCTTCATAGGTATTTATTCCACATTCATATTTGGATCATTTTTGTCTGATGATAATATTTCATGCAGTCGCTTTTTGACCTCCGAATACTTTGACTCAACGATACTTTGGTTTCGAATCCCTAAGATTTTTTGCCGATCAACCGGCCTTTTTGTGTGCCATTACTTTATAACTTATGATACTAAAAATTAATTGATTAATTTATTACAAATTACGAATTATAAATTACGAATTATAAATTGCGAATTATAAATTGCGAATTATAAATTGCGAATTGGACATCCGTAATCCGAAATCCGCAATTGAATAATCAATGAATTATTCATATAGTGATTAGTATGGTTTTTTCAAGGTATTATTCTTGGATATCAATTCCATGATCCTTTCTATAGATCTCACCGACTGGCAAGAGTCTTCCAATAATAACGTTAGACTTGAGATCTGCTAATTTATCGATAGATCCCTTCAATGATGAAGCGACCATTACTCTGATTGTTTCTTGGAACGAAGCAGCAGAAAGCCATGAATCAGTTTCTTTGGCAATATTCGTTAATCCAAGTGCCAATCTTTTTCCTTTGGCTGCTTTTTTACCTTCATCTTCAAGCGCTTTATTGACTTTGATGAACTCTTCGTATTTGATATAGGTTCCTGGTATAAAGCTACTATTTCCTGAATCTTCGATAAAGACTTTGGAGAACAATTGTTTTACCACAACTTCGATATGTTTATCATTGATATCTTGTCCTTGAGATCCATATACCTTTTTGATTTCTCTGATGATATATTTCTGAGCTTCAAGATCGCCTACAATATTCTTGTATTCCTTGATAGATAATGCTCCTGTGGTTAAAATTTCTCCCTTGAAGACTTCCTCTCCATCTTTCTTGATCGGATTGAGTCCCGTGATAGACTTCACATATTCTTCCTGGATACCAAGCACGATATAATCATTTTTTATTTCTAATACTTTACCACCTTCCTTGATTTTCAATTTACTCTTTCCTTTGGAAGCATATGTTCATCATTTTTTCATTTCCTCTCCTTTTTTTACATCTACTTTATACCCCGCCTTGAGAAGATATGTCTTTTTTTGATATTCGGAAATAACTCTTACGTATCTGACTTTATTGGTTTCGTAGAACGATACCTTACCATCAAATGGGGTGATAATAGCTGGCGTCTTTGGATCCCTAACCTCGAACAATTGTTTTACCCTATCGATACCTAATGTTGTAGCATCACCTCACTTTGCAACTCATCCCTCATGAAAGGTACTCAAAGTCAACTGTGTAGATGGTTCTCCTATAGATTGCGCAGCGATGATTCCTACAGGAACCCCCACTTCAACTACTCTTCTCGTAGACAGATCTGTTCCGTAACATTTCTGACATATACCGCTTATACTCAAACATACCAATGGTGTTCTGATTTTCACTTCTTCTATTTCCATATCTTGGAGCAACTTAACATTTTCTTTGTCCAAAAGATCATCCTTACTCAATATGACATTCTTTTTTTTGTCGAGAACATCCTCTGCAAGCACTCTACCTCAGATGATTGTGTAGAAATTTTCTCCTTTGAGTTCTGATTCCTGTTTAGATAACATTACATACTTGTCAGTTCCACAATCATGTTCTCTAATAATAACTTCCTGTGATGCATCACAGAGTTTTCTTGTCAAATATCCTGATTCTGCTGTCCTCAATGCCGTATCTGCTTTACCCTTTCTTCCTGCATGTGCAGAGATGAAATATTCGATAGGCCTCAATCCTTCTACGAATGAATTTTTGATTGGAAGCTCGATAATCTCTCCTTGAGGATTGACCACTAAACCTTTCATACCAGCAATCTGCGTCATATGTGTCTGTGATCACCTCGCTCATGAATCAACCATTGTATAGAGATCTTGTCCTGGAATCGTAATTCATTTTAAACTATCTTCTATCCTTTTCTTTACATCAGTCCAGATCTTTACGATAAATCTATGTTTCTCTTCTTCAGAAAAGAATCCCTTGAAAAAATATTTATAGACCTCGTTCGCTTTCATATCTCAGGTCCTAAGTTCTTCCTCTTTTTCTTTCGGTACTTTCATATCAAGGATATTTACTGATGTTGCTCATAAGGTCGCATATTTAAATCCGAGATCTTTGATATCATCAGCCACATACACCGTAGTCTGCATATCATATTCATCGAATATCCTACTCAATAATTTTTTAATATCTTTATTCTTGAGTTTAGTATTCATAAATCTTATCCTTTCAGGAAGGATAGAATTAAAAATAACTCTTCCTACCATCGTTTCGATAGGTGTTCCATTGTAATTTAATATAATTTTATCTTTGACGACAATTTCACCATTACCATAACTCTCAAGTACACTATCTATGCTTGGGAAAATACCAGTGATAGGTTTTTTCTGCCATTCCTCTTCTGTCAGATATTGTGGCGTCCTCGGATCGAAAAAATCCGTAAGGTAATATACTCATAGTACCATATCCTGTGAATGTGCGATTGTTGGATCACCTGATCCTGGTTTCAAGATGTTTTTGTCTGCTGCGATAAGTTCTCTCGCTTCTTTTTGAGCTTCATCAGAGATAGGTAAATGAACAGCCATCTGATCTCCATCGAAATCGGCATTGAATGAAGGACACACAAGTGGATGAATTCTGATCGTCTTTCCTGGCATCAATCTGATCTTAAATGCTTCGATAGATAATCTATGTAATGTCGGCGCACGATTGAGCAATACCCGTTTATCTTTAATCACTTCTTCGAGGAATTTCAATGCTAACGGAGATTCTTCCTTAATTAGTTTTTCAGCTTGTTTAGGGGTATATACGATTTTCTTTTCAATCAATTTTCCGATAATGAACGGCGTAAACATTTTGACCGCGATATAGATCGGCAATCCACATTCGTCCAATTTCAGCTCTGGACCAACCGTAATAATAGACCTTCCAGAGTAATCTACTCTCTTTCCGAGCAGATTCTTTCTAAAAATACCTTCTTTTCCTGAAAGCATATCTGACAATGATTTGAATACCTTGATACCTGCTCCGCTGCTACTTCCTGCTGCGCCAGCCTTTTCTCCTACAAGGAGATTATTTACTGATTCCTGAAGCAATCTGATTTCGTTTTTTTTCACGACATCAGGCATTCCCACCTGAATCATTTTTTTCAATCTAATATTTCTCATCAGTACACGCCTGTAAAATAGATTGACGTCCGATGATGCAAATTTTCCTCATTCAAGTTGTACTACTGGTCTCAAATCAGGTGGTATGACCGGTAATTTTCTGATTACCATATTTTCTGGTTTAACGCCAGAAACATGTAAATTGATAAGCAACTTTATCAATGCAATAAGTTTTTTCTTCTGTTCTTCTGATTTCGTTTCTTTAAATATTTGAATAGTTTTTTTAATTTCCTTTTCTACCTCTATATTTTGTAACATTCTCAAAATAGCTTCTGGACCTGATTGAAAAACAACGAGATCGGAAAATCTGGAGAAGATATTTCTAAAATCATTCTCGAAGATGGTTGATCAGATACTCAAGTCAGAAATAATAGATTTTATTCTATTAAATTCTTTATCGAGAGAATCTTTATTGTCATTGAAAAGCTTTTCCAACTCTTTTATTTTTTTTGGATTCTCCTTTTCTTTTGCTGTTTCTTCCTTGTACAATATTTCTATCTCTTTGATTTTTGCATCAAAATCCTCTTTGATTTTTTCTTTAATTTTCTTTTCAAAGTCTTTGTCAACTTTTTGCACCATTATATATTTTACAAAACTCAAGACCTTATCGATTTCATTGGACGATAATCTAAGCAATTGATTGACGCCTCATGAAGGACTTGCCTTATATCGAGCATGCAATACAGGAACAGCCAATTCAATATGTCCCATCCTTGATCTTCTGACTCTTGAACTTGTAACTTCTACTCAACATCTTTCACATACGATTCCTTTATATCTCACTCCTTTATATTTTCCACAACTACATTCGTAGTTTTTTACTGGTCAAAAAATAGATTCACAAAACAATCCTCCCTGCTTAGGTTTTCCTGTCCTATAGTTAACCGTATCGGGATTATCGACCACTCCATGTGACCATTTTTCTATATCTTCCACAGATGCGAGTCTCACAATCAATCCCTCAAATTTTGTTTTGTTCATACTAATATACTTAGTAAGAAAATAAATGACTAAATTTTAGTGAAAAGTGAATAATGAAGAGTGAAAAATGTTGGTATTTTTTTTAATAAATATATTCCTTCGTTTTTCACTATTCACTCTTAGTTTTTCATTAATTTTATTATTCCAGTTCTCAGAAATCTTCCATCTCTTGGATGACATTGTCGATAATTTCTTCTTTTTCTTGTCCTGTAGTATCTTCCTCTAAACCTACTATCTCTTCTCATTCTTGTGTAATAGTACTCTTCATCACTCCTGAAAGTCAAAGGTTGACTATTTTTTTGATTCTATCTTCTTGCACAATTTCAAGCTCTTCTACACTCAGTGGTTCAATATTTTGACATAATCCCTTGAATAGGTATGTCAACAAATTGAATGACTCTGGTAATCCACCGATTTTTGGTTTTTGTCCTTTGATGATAGATTCATATAATTTATTTCTTCCGATAACATCATCTGATTTGACGGTAAGCATCTCTTGAAGAGTATATACTGCAGAATATGCTTCTAATGCCCACACTTCCATCTCTCAGAATCTCTGACCTCCTTGTCTAGATTTTCCTCCAAGTGGTTGTTGGGTAATCAATGAGTATGGTCCGACAGCTCTTGCATGTATTTTATCTTCAACCATATGAACGAGTTTCAGAATATGCATATATCCTACCGTAACTTTTTGATCATATTTTCTTCCATTTTCTCCGTTGAAGATATCAAATTTCAGATCATCAAATCCGCACATCTTAGTAAATTCTGTCAGATCTTCTGATGAAAACTTTGAGAATGTCGGAACTGCAAAACTTACTCCAAAATGTTTAGCGATAAATCATAATTGTGATTCAAAAAGCTGTCCCATATTCATACGTGAAATAACTCCAAGTGGATTCAATACTACATCGACTGGCTTCCCATCTGCTGTAAATGGCATATCTTCTTCAGGGACCACAATAGAAATAATACCTTTGTTTCCATGTTTTCCCGCTAATTTATCTCAGACTTCTATCTTTCTCGTACTCGCTACATATACTTTGATCTTCTTTCTTACTCCTGCCATCAGATTATCTCATTTTTTAGCATCGAGAATAACAACATCAGTCACTTTTCCTTCATTACTTCCTGATGGTACATATAATGATGTATCTTTCACATTTTTGGACTTATCTCAGAAAATTGCTTGGATGAGCTTTTCTTCTGGAGTAAGTTCTCATTCTGATTTTGGCGTAATCTTTCCTATAAGAATATCTCCTCATTTGACGATAGATCCAATTCTAATTACTCCATCATCATCAAGATTTCTGAGTTTAGTCATAGATACTCCAGGAATATCATTAGTTGTTTCTTCAGGTCCGAGTTTTGTATCTGCCACTTCGATTTCATATTCATCTATATTGATTGACGATAATTCATCATCTTTTACTAATCTCTGAGAAATAACGATTGCATCTTCATAATTATATCATTTCCATGGCATAAATGCTACTCTTAAACTCTTTCCAAGTGCCATTTCTCCATTTACAGAACATGGTCATTCAGCAATAAGATCACCCTTTTTAAGTTTTTGACCAAGAGACACCAAAGGTTTTTGGGTTATACATGATTTACTATTTGATCTTGCAAACACTACTAATTGATATTCTTTGATTCCTGTCTTATATTTTATCTTAACCCTCTTTCCATCGACATATACTACTTCACCTTCTGCTTCTGCTTTGATAACTGCATGAGTCATCTGTACAATATCTCTTTCAAGTCCTGTTCCTACTAATGGAGCATCGTTTTTTAATAGCGGTAATGCCTGTCTTTGTTGATTAGTTGCGATAGATGCACGCACCGCATCGTTATGATCTACAAATGGAATCAATGAAGTGTTCGGTGAAAATATTTGTGATGGATTGACATCGATATGGGTAATATCTCCTACATGGAACATTCCCATTTCATTGAATTGTCTGGCTGCAACACGAACATCTGTAATGTTATTGTATGCATCAATTGGTGTCGTTGCATCAGCAACACAGCATTTTTCATCAAGCTCAGGAGAAATATATTCTACTTCATTAGTAAAAAATGGTTTTACTGCAATAGTCTTTCCCAATTTACCATACAACTTCTCTATTTCCTTGGCTGATTTTTCATCAATATAATGATCTTCCTTGACGATTACTTTCTTGAGCTCCTTACCTTTTGCATCCAATTCATGGATATCACGGTGAGCTATTCTATTGATAAGCAATTCTTTTTTTGCCATCACTTCACGATTTATTTTGAGCGCTGGTGTTTCAAGAAATCATTCATCATTTACTCTAGAATATAATGATTGGTAAATAACGAGTCCGATATTTTGACCTTCTGGAGTTTCGATAGGACATATTCTTCCATAATGAGATGGATGAACATCACGCACTTCAAACTTCGCTGTTTCTCTCTTGAGACCTCCAGGTCCGAGAGCTGTAATTCTTCTTTTATGTTCTATCTCTGACAATGGATTAATCTGATCCAAGAATTGGGACAACTGTGATGTTGCAAAGAAGCTTTTGATTGCATTATCGATAATTTTGAAGTTCACCAAATCAGTAATCTTTAGTGGACTCTCTAAATTTAAGATAGAAAGCTTACCCTTGATACTCTTCACAAATTTTCTCATAACTGGTTGTAAATGAGCATAGAGGATCTCTCCCATAGACCTGATACGTTTATTGGAAAGATGATCGGAATCATCTGTATAATACCCTTTTTTGAAATTAGAGATATTGAAAAGATATTTCAATGCCCCGACAAGATCTTCACCATCAAAAATATTAGCCAAATCCCCATCCAAAGGTTTCTTGATACCTAATTTTGCATTTATCTTTCTCCTTGCAATTCTTCCCATAAAAATTCTTTCTACAGATAAGAATTGGTTTTTTATATAATTGAGCGCACTTTCCTGATCAATCAATTCTCCTGGTCTTACTTTATTATATACGAACTCCGCAGCAGATAAAGCATCTGTAGTACTATCTTTTTTCAATGTCGTTTCGAGATAATTGAAGTCTTCTTCATCGAACACATCCTTAAACAATTCTCTGATACTTTCGTCAGTCTCCATTCAGAAAATTCTTAATAATGTAGTAATAGGAAATTTCCTTGATTTATTTATTCTTGCAACAACCACACCAGACTTCTCTGTCTGTACCTCTAACCAAGGTCCATTTTCTGGAATGACTTTGAATGAATATCTAAAATCTTTTTTAGCAAAAAATATACCATATGATCTAATGATTTGTGAAATAATAACTCTTTCTACTCCATTAATGATATATGAAGCTGATGGTGTCATAAGTGGCAGAATACCTATATTTGCACGTTTACTAAACAAAGTTTTCTCCGTCTTCTTTTTTCCATCATCATTGATTTCAATCAATTTGACTTTACCTGTGATAATACCTCCATATGTCAGCTCTTTCTTTTTGCACGTCTTTACATCATCGATCGGATCAGATATTTTGATATCATCTATTTCTACATACATTTTCTCTCCTGCAATATCCCATACTGGATTAATATTATCGAAAATTTTGTTCATATGTTTCTTGATGAAATCCTCGTATCCTCTTTTTTGTAGATCAAGAAGATCTGGAAATCCCGCAAATTTTCTTGGACTACGCAAAAATATCCTGTCCCCTTCTCTATAGAAATCTTTGAACAGTTCTGGTATTTTAACGGCCCTCGTAGGTTTACTGATAACTTTTGTAGGTTTACTGACCGGTATGCTCGCTTTTTTGCTTGAGCTGCTCTTAGAAATAGCTTTCGTTGGCTTGCTCGCCTTCTTTGCTACCGGTTTACTTACTTTCTTTACTACTGGTTTCTTAGTTTTTTTAATTTCTTTTTTCTTTTGAGAGGTTTTTTTTGATGCCATATGGATATCTGTGATAAGAAAATAAACAATGAATATATTCCCCTGGGCTTGGTATCCACGATTTTTCTTTATCCAAAAACAAAAAAAGTCAAAAATCGAGGTATACTACGATCTTTGAACAGTTAATTGTTTTCTTCATTTTCTTCTTCTCCTGCTCAGGAGCGCTCTTCAAGACGCTGTCTGCATCCTTTCTCTGAATCCATGTTTAGTTATTCTTTTGTTCCAGGAATATTTCCTGATTCTTCTCAATTTACTAGCCATCTCGCTATACTGTTAAATGGTAAATTCCAATATAATGTTAAGTGCTAAATGTTAAGTGTTAAGTTATGGTATTCCTTTATTTACAACTTAGCACTTAAAACTTAGAATTGTTATTTTTTATATGCTACGAATCCAAGTTCTCTTGATCTCAATACTGCAGTCTTGAGTTTCTTCTGAGTTGCAACAGAATTGTTAGTATATGCTCTCGGTTTAATATCACCAAATCTTGTGATATATTTTTTGAGCATTGCAACGGATTTCCAATTAAGATATTTATCGTTTTTCTTGTCAGCAAAAAAACTCACTTTCTGTCAAAGTTTCTTAGGATCCCGTGTTTCTATAATAGATGTAAGCTCTTCATTAACTTTTGCAAATTTAAGGAATTCTTCATTTCTCTCCATCTTGAAGATACAATATCTCTTAATGGTTTTGTTGTATAACAGATTCTTTTTGATTATAGCTAAATCTTCGGCTTCTGCCTGAATATAATATGAATACACATATGCCTTGTCATTTCAAGCCTTATTACCCAAATTGTATACCAATTGTTGAAGCCCCATATCGTCCTGTTCGACGATGGTGTGTTTGATGAGTTTCTCGAATTCAGAAACGGTTTCTTTACGAGTGTTTTCTGATAACGATGCATCAACTAACAAGACTACATCATACTTTTGCATTATTTTTACTTTTAAACTATAAAAGATTATTTGATTAATTGATTACGGATTGCGAATTATTAGCTTCCAATAGCCATTCTTACAAATGCAATTACTTTCATATCAGTTGGTAATATTTCTTTTATTTTCTTAGCACCATCTCTAATATATTCCTGTTCTAAGAGCACATTTTCAGCTAATGTTTTCTTAATTTTACCTTCTACAATACCTGCAATCATAGCCTCAGGCTTACCAGCAGCCTTGAGTTCTGCAGTAAATTCTTCTGTCATCTTTGCTATTTCGTCTTTATCCACTTGATCAAACGAAACATAGGTAGGATTCATAGCAGTCACTTGTAACGCAATTTCTTTGGCTATATCATCATTTCCTCATTCGAAGAATATAAGAGTAGCAACTTTGTTTCCTGGATGATTATAGATGAATGCTTTTTTTCCTGTAACCAAAACCCCACCTATTTTCATATTTTCTCCCGTCTTTCCCATAAATTCTTTTACTTCATTTTCAACGGCTTCTGCTATAGTAGGATCAAGATGTTCCAAAGCAGTTATTTCTTTGTCTCCTTCAGCGATTTTGGCAAGCACAGAATCAAACAATGCTTGAAAATTTTCATTTTTTGCTACAAAATCTGTTTCACACAATAATTTGAGTCAAACAATCTTTTTGTTCATTTCTACAATCTTAACTATTCCTTCTTTCGTCTCTCTCTCAGCTCTATTTCCTGCTTTTGCAATCCCTTTCTTCTTGAGTATTTCTTGTGCCTTTTCTAGATCATCACCCGCTTCCGCTAAGGCATCCTTACAATCTTTTAATGGTGCAAACGTAATCTCTCTCAATTGTTTTAGCAATTCTATATTAGACATATTTACTATAATTAATAATTTAAAATTAATAATGAATAATGGATGATTTGCTTTATTATGAACTATTGTAAATTAATAAAAGTAGCTATAGTATATCAAATAATTTCATCATTTTCCATTTTTCATTGTTCATTATTCATTATTCATTTTTCATTGTTCATTGTGTTTTTCTTCTTCCTTCACTTCGAAGAGTGTCATAATCCATCCTCCGAGTGCATAAAATATTGCTAATTTATTTTCTTCTGCTATACTATATTTCCCATCTCGAGCACGTTTTATAAATATACCCACGAATAGTATCATCACTATGACTGCAAAAATCGGCAGATATTTGATAATAGGGAGTAATATAAATATAGACGTGACAACAATCAAGAGAAGAAATACTGCCCATCGTCCCAAAGCTTGTTTGAGATGAAAAGCTTCAAAATCACTCTTTTTCTGATTATTGAACGCAACAACAATAATACCTATAAGAAGATACATCATTACTGCTCTCTTCTTTTCCGTACTACTAGGTATATATACCTCCTTAGAGGATTGTGTTACCGCAGGAGCGACAATTTCTGGTTGTACTATTTCTTCCATAGATTATTGAAGAAAAGATAAATTGCTGCACGCAATTTGTTTTGCAGAAAGATTATTTGAACATACTATTCAAAACAAAATCTACACTCTTATGACTTCCCATATTAGCTATAATAATACTATCTTCTGCCCATCGTCTAGAAAAATTTGTTCCTGCAATTACGATATTCTGTATGTTAGGAGTCTTTTCTATCTCGTTGATAAAATTATCCATCATTTGTCCATCAAGCACAATAATAAGATCAGGTTTCTTGCTTAAATTCTTTACTCATCTATAGATCTTAAGCACTCTTGCAAGTTTTCTCTTATATACCAATTGTTCTTTTTTGGTCAACGAAAGATAATTTTCGCTATCCACGAAACGAGCCATGGTATTCATAGATTCTATCCTTTTTTTGAGTGTCTCAAAATTTGTAAGGAATCCAGATGGAAGTTTGTAATTGAGATAATTTACTCCGTACTTTTCACCAAGTTTTTCGAGTTCGTCTGCGTACATCTTCTTTTCTGATACAATCAGAATCTCTTTTCCATCAGCCTTAGCTTGTTGGATTTTTTTGTTCGCATTCTCTATCTGCTCAATGATACTTTCCGGATTGATCACTGCTATATTGTTAACTACCCCAGCCCGATATTTATTGGTCTTTGGGTGAGCCTCGCTTTTTAGCGTACCAATATGCGCTTGTGCCTCAATCACATCGTTTACCGTTATACTCATAATGTTTACGATTTGATAAAATAAAGCTAGAATTTAGGTATATGAACCTAAAAAAATAGGTTCTCACCTTAAATCTACTTAAGCGTGATAGTAGCTCCTTCAGCTTCCAATTTAGCCTTGATACCTTCAGCCTCTTCGTATTTCACCTTTTCCTTGATAACAGTAGGTGCCTTTTCTACGAGATCTTTAGCTTCTTTGAGTCCAAGTCCAAGCACTTCCTTGACTACTTTGATCACTCCGATCTTCTGTTGACCGATGTCAGTCAATTCGATGTTTACAACGTCAGCTTGTCCACCAGCAGCTCCTGCATCTGCAGCTCCGCCAGCTCCTCCTGCAACTACCATAGCAGCTGCGCTTACGCCAAATTCTTCTTCCAATGACTTAACTAATTGGTTAAGTTCTACCGCACCCATCTCTTTTACAAGATCCATGATTTTCTGTGCGTTCTTTGATAATTCTGCCATTCTGTATGAAATAAAGTAATAAAATACTTGATATGTTGAAACGATTAAACGATCAAACGCTTAAACGTCTAAACGACTATTATTCGGTCTTAGCATCTTCAATAGGTGCTTCAACTGGTGCTTCAGCTGGCGCTTCTTCAGCTTTAACTTCTTCTTTAGGTTCTTCCTTTACAACTTCTCAAGATTGCTTCGCTTCGCTCGCAATAACCTCTGTCGATTCCTTCTTTGCAATTTCACTCAAAACACAAGCGAATGATTGTAATGGATAGTTGAATAAGTAACAAAGTTTTGATAACAATTCTTCTTTTGTAGGAACATTAGCAAGTTCATTAACATATTCACCACCTTGCCATTTCTTTTCAAACCATCATCCTATAAATGAGAATTCTGCTCCTTTATTCTCTTTTTTAAACTCTTTCAAATATTTGTTGATCACTTTGAGCGGTCCGAATTCATTTTCATGAGAATACAATGCGAACACAGATCCTTCTAGAGTATCTACACTCACATCTTCGAGTCCTGCATCCTTGAGTGCCCTGAGAAAAATTCTCTTTTTGAGAATATTCATTTTCCCGTCAGCAGTCTTGAGCTCCATTCTAATCTTATTTGCAAGTGTTACTGGGATACCGTTCTGTTTTACGATAACGGCATTTGTAGCATCTTTGAGATCAGATACGTATGTAGCTAATAATGCTTTTTTCTTGTCTTTTGTGATAGCCATCCTACTACTATAATAAAGTATAAATTTTTCTACAAAACAAAAAGACCCTTGCAAGGTCCGTAATACAAAAAAGAATATTTGTATCTGAACCTAGGTAGGAATTGGTATTTTATGCTAAAAGCAACCTACTGTCTTTGGTGTTTCAGTGGGTTTTATAAGAAATTAGTGGATAATTGCAAGTCTTTTTTAAACAAAAGAATGAAAGGAAATTTAGAGTTTGTTTTTCAGATCATCTATCTGATCACCAACATCTCCTCTAGAAAACGTATGATCATTTGATTGTTTCTGAATATTATCAGCTTCTTGAGATATACCATTTTCATAGACCATTCTTTCCTGAAATGCTTCATGAATAAGAAATCATCCCCTATTCTCTTTTCGCCAACTTGGGAGAATGCTTTGAGGTACTATTGGCATCTCATCAGAAGAAATTTCCTTTTTATCTCATAATTTATTCTGGTATAATGCAATAGTTTTTTTTGTGTATTCATTTTGTTTTTTTTCTCATCGAATCTTTACAACCCATCTAGCAATAAAAGCATAGACATTTCCAATACCTTGAGTATTAACTATTTCCATAAATGCTCTCATCTCTTTTTCATGATCAACCAACGACATATATTCCGATATGATTGCTAAACATCTTATATCATTACCTGAAAGATATCTTTTTTCGTGTATTCAGGTATCTACATTTATCATTGTCGTAGTAAACATATTTGCTTTTTTTCCTACTGCAAGAAAAAGTTCCATTACTTTTTTGTCTGGATATATCATTACACTATTGGTATTTGACTTGAGTTCTTCCATGGATACTATACATTTATTATATAAATATAATTAACCTTTTATCTTCGTAAATAATGATGGAAAATATCACGCCGTAGCGATATTATCTATATCAGTCAATACTTCTTTTATATGATCCTGAGAAATATCTCCTTCAATAATAAAATATGTATCGAGCTTATTTTGGATAGCAATGGCATATTCAGGCAATGTCAATCATCCTACTACGTAAGTTTTGTCACCTACCACATCAACTATATCCGCTACATATGATTTCATATCAGCCACTAAAACTTTTCTTTGGTCTAATTCCTTATTGATTTCAAGTTCTTTGAATGCATTTTTCATATTTTCGGTAGTTTCGTTTATTGATTCATTCAATTCTGTCTGCATCTCTATCATTTGATCAATATCGCCATACGACTCACCCCTAAAATTGAGATTCACACTTTCGTTATTTTTACCGACTAACTCAACTCTTGTATCTCCATACATTTGAGTTAAGGTTTTTTCCATATTTCCTGTTGTTATAGCCTTTTCAATATTTGCTATCAATTTTTTCATTTCAAGACCGTTTTTATCTATATTGAAATCTTCACAAACCTTAATAAAAGAACTCAAGGCAAATTCCACTCATCACATTTTCACAAGAGATTCAAATGTTTTGCCTGATAATTCAAAATTCACCCTTATCACTCATTTTTCTTCACCTATTTCATATACATCATTTAGTGTCTTAGCCACACGCACTCCATATTGAGCAAGATATTTTTGATAAGGAAAACTTACTATACCATCAATATAATCAAACATTGCATATTTTTTTATTTGTTCATCGGTTACTCCTTCTAATTGGACAATCGTCTCATAATCAGTCCCATTAGCTTTATTAAAGCTTTCTAACACCTTTTTTAAATTTTTTGGATCATTATTTTTTTTGGCTTTTTTTAACATACTGTTCTTCTCTTGTATTATCTCTTCAGCAGTCATATTTTTCAATTCATTTAACTTTTTTTGGAAAGGTATACTACCATCCGCATCAGGCTTGAGATGCATACTATCCACTGCATTCAATAATGCGGTCTTCAATTCTATATCTATATCTGAAGCATTAATAATTTCTACTATCTTAACAAAATTCTTTTCGGCAGTTAATAAATCTCATTGTGCCATAGCTTCATATACCAATTTGAATTGTGCAACAATCTCAGGCTGACCAAATAAAAATGCCGTCTTGTAATCAGCTGATGCTGCAGCACAATCGACCACTGAAGTCACCCCATATATAATATCTGGCCTTACCTCACCACTATATCTTTTGCTTGGCAAACTGGTTGTTTTTGGTGAACTATGAGACAGTATTCAGTTTTTGATTATATTATATTCTTCTTTTCAAAAATTATGTTCATACCATTCACTATTTTCTTCTACATACAAAGTACTTCGTATAGGATGATCTTTCGTAGCATCGAAATATTTGAAATTCCCCTTTTTGAGCGATTCGTTGAGATATTTATTAAACATAGACGTGTATCCTATATCATGATCGATAATAATCTGTCTAGTCAATACCCTCTCCATCGGGCTCATACTCTGCATAAAATTCTCTGCCATATCCATATTTCCTCTGAGAATATGAAGGATATTATGAGCACTTCAGGTAAGATACGACTTGTCCTGTACATGTTGATGCATAAGTTTATTCTGATTAGCTTCCACAAGCAACAACACATCACTTGCCGTTTTATCTTTAAATGCTAGCTTATAATCTCACACAAATGCAATAGTATGAGCGAAAATCACTGCCTTCTCAGAAGGAAGTAGTCTTCCATCATTCACTTTTGATTTCATCGAAGCTCGCAGTTTACTTAGTACCTCTTTTTCTGCAGGATTTTTTACATTTTCTAGCATATTCTCTACCTTACTATCAACCTCGTCTATCGTAGCATTTTCTGTTATCCCATAAAGAGCAAGTTTCATCTCTGCTATACTTACCTGATCCAATCATGCATTCGATCGTTCAGCAGCATTTGCTATTTCCGTATCTATTCCCAAAGTATTACCATTCTTATCCAATAATACATCCGTTCAAAAAGTTGCTGAAAAATCTATTATCCTAAATCATATAGGCTTAAGAATATACTCATTGTATATCTTCCCCAATTCCAACATCTCTTGGTCCGTCAATCATTTCATATCTTTTATTCATTGATATGTTTCTTCAAATATCGACTGAATATCTTTTTCATGAGCATCCAATTCTAACTGAAGCTTCTTCGTTTTCTCCGTAAGTCCATCTATCTTGTTTTGAATGTTAATCTTATCACCACTCACCGCACCCTTTAGCTTAATCCACAATTTATTGATATTCATCTTGGTAATATTCAATTTTGCCTTGATTGTATCAATAACGGTCATCTTTTTATTTATATTGACTTCATTCTCCAACACAGATTGTATTTTTTGGTACTTTTCTTTCTCAGTAAGCAATTTCTTATTGGTAGGATCCAACTTAAGTTTCTCTTCTATATCTAAGAGTTTCTTACTATATTTTGTTTTTACATTGGTTATCAATTCCAGTGCTTTTTGATACGATTCCAAGGTCTTTTCATATTTTTCCTTCTCTTCTTTCTGCTCCGGATCAGTCTCATCAAATTCATTTTCCTCCATAAATTTCTCCAATTTTTCTTTCTCGGCAGCGATAATTTCTTCTATATTATCTGTTGTAGGAGCATTTATTATCTCCACATCACTTCCTTCAAACACTCCATTTTCTATAGTTTCATTATTACTTTCTCCAACAACATCCACCTTTACTGCGTTTTTTCACAAATATCCACGTTCAAATAACATTCTTACTTGTTCCAAAGTTATACTACCATTGTCTATAAATGGTTTGAGTATTTCCATTTTCTGTCTAATCTGTTCTGTGGTATAATTATATACTCATGGACTATATTCTGGGTTTTTTCCTGGTCCATCTTGCCCTACTTCATGTGCCTCTTGTAGCGCATTCAGCAATGGTGTATTTTTAGCATCACTAGCATCCAATCACAATTCTTCCGCTATTTTTTGTCTTCTTGTATCTGGATCCAATAAACTATTTTCTATTACTGTCTGTGGATTATACATTGTATTTTTTCATTTTTTTCGACTATATAATGCATTCATTGTCTCAAACGACAAACCAAATAATTTATCAAAAAATGGTATATGTTTCTGTAATTGATCAGCTATAAGATGTCATGACCAGAAAAATAAATGTGGATCTATTCACAGTTTTGCTAGATCACCTACTCCAACTAATTTAGTAAGATTTATTCCTCGCTCTTTTACTTTAGCTTGAAATACCTTCTGATATTCTGCATCTCCTGGTTTACCAGAATATTTTTTCATCTGGATATATGATTTATATACATCTACCAATTGAGTTCCAAATACATGTTTACATTCGTGAAGGAAATGTTTTACATTATTAAACATATATGTTCCGATATCATGAAGAACATCTGCCTCAGTTTTTCCGCTTAATGATCTGACTAAATTAAATATTTTTATTTGTACTTTATTCACCAGGGTGATTTTTTCTTGTTCTATCATCTGTTCAGTATCTATATCATTTTCAAGCATATTTTGGTTATCTTCAACCTCCTCTATCACATCATTTACATTATTTACTGTTTCTGTGGACAATGTTGGATTTACTTGTGTTTCTGTAATAGATGTATTTGTAGTAATAACATTTTCTGTCACAACCTTTATATGTATGGTGTTTTTTCCTGTAGTAAATTTCGCAGATCCATCTGGATTAATAGTGACTACACCCATATTTCCCATTCCTACAGCAACTTTGAATGCTTGGATTTTTTTTGGATCATCTACGGTAACTTCATTTTCAACATCATGATTTACCTCCATACCATATTTAGCAAAAAATTCCGCACTATTGTTTACAAATGTGCCCGCGTTAGAATATTTCAATTTGATAACATGTTCATTTAAGACCTTTGTTGATCAATCAGGTTTATATATTGTTTCTGCTGTTTCCATAGGTTTTACATATTGTATTTCTCAGTTCTCACTTATTATTTTTTTATACTCTTGATCGATAAAATATTTTTCTAACTGACTTATATTTTCTGCTCTATATGTCATTTCTTGAATTATTTGATTTCCCACGATATCCGTTTTACCTCAAGCAACATTATGATCCTGAAATATTTTTCACGCACTTGGTCAAGAAAGACAATTGAGCATAGTTATAATTCCTCATAGTATAGGATTAATGTTTTTTCCAACATTTTCTATACTTTCTTCAAATGTTTCTTCTGATACTTCACGTGTAAATGCCTTGGCAAATGTTTCCATAGAATTGTTAGCAACACTATTTACATTACGGAATATGATTTTTTTACCAAAGTCGATAAGTTTCCCTACCTGGACACTTGGTCTTAAATTACCAACATTGTTGATTATTCAACTTTTTGCTATAGCATTTCCTATTATTTGACCAGCTTTCATAAATCCAAATGTCGTGATTGTCCCTATCAAAAATTCTGTTCATAATCACGTAAAAAAATCTGCACTACTCATTTTATTGGTAAGCCACAATTCCACATCTGTAGGATTATCATATTCATAGACACGTCCATTTATCTCATTATCCCATAAAGGACAATTACGTATTCATTCATTCATTGCTTGACCTATTCTAGATCACACCATACCTCATAGCGTACCAACTGCGGCACTAAACAATGTCATTCCTTGTATATATGCCCATACAGATGTTCATCCACTTGGGGCAGCCAAAACTATTGCAGCTACCGCTCAGGCAATAGCCATTAGTGTTTGTATTCAATGATCTTTGAGCCAAACCCATACTTTTTCATATCGATCATCATTTTCACTAACTTCGGTCATCGTAGTCAAAATTCACCTTATTGTGGATGTTTCATCTGTTACAGAAAAAATACTTATCATATCATTGAGTATGGAAATCTGTAGATTTATATCTTCCTCAAATGTATTTTTCAACGTTCAACTACTTTTCATAGTTTCCAATCTTTTTACTTGCTCTTTCCAAGAATCTATAGACTGTTCATATTTATACAGTTTATTACGTAAAAAATCATCAGCACTATACTTCAATGTATCACGTTGTTCGGCACTTATCCCATCATCATTTTCCCCTTTTTGTTGAAAATCATTTAAAATTGTTATCATTGGTTCAAAATCTTCATTGAATGCTGTATATGTCTGTCTTGCTTCTTGTGACTCGCGATCAAAAGCATTTCACATAGCCATATTTTGTACTTCATTTGCTGATTCTTGTTCTGAGTCCGTTATTGTTTTTATTGGTTCAGATTCTTTCTCATATTGATTTTTCCAATTATATATTTCTAAATTTCAATTTTTATTTTTCGTTGCAATATTAAAATCTTTATACGTAATTGTTTTTCCATTTAAATCATTAAGCACTATCATTTTATATCATTGCAAACCTTGCATTTCTGAATATTCAATAGTATTTGTTGAATTCACACCTCGCGGTTTGGGATATTCAATAGTATTTGGTTTCGGAAACCTTGATGTGGTAAATCAAAATGCTCATCACAAAACATCTCCACCATCTCTTACAATAACTTTATTAATCCCTGGAATTTTTAAAGCATAAACATCATAAGGAACATATTTATCTCTCTCTTTAAATTTATTATCATTATATACTGATCTTTGCCATGCTTCATAAGGATAGGTTCAGAATGTATCCTTATCTCCAAATGCTTTTTCAAATTCATCCCACGTTGGCCTAGTTATTGTAATTTTTCATTCTGCTTCAAATTGACTCATAATATCAATCACTGGTTGTTTTTCTTCTAATTTTTGATCTAATTCTTCGTTAAGCTTCGCTGTTTTTGATAGATAATCTTGATGTGATACACCATATTTTGTGATACGTTCCATGGAAAATAATTTTTGAATATCTTTTTCCGAAAACGAACCTTTTATATCCATATATATCACATTAAACAAATAGTCTGAATTTTTATTTATCTCATATATTTGTAATTTTTTTTCTATTATCTCGATTTTCTTTTTTCACCAAGGCGTTTCTATTCTATTACTCTCTGGTGTTATAGTTAATTGATCGGGAAGTTTTACTCTATTTATATTTTGTCTATCAATAGTTATTTGTTGCTTATCTGCTTCCGTCAAAGTAAGTACCGTTGCTGCTGGTTGATATCTTTCTTCTTTATCCAAACCTTCCAATTCGCCTTCAAGTTTTGTAATTTCATTAGCAATTGCTTTGATATTATTATTTGTTGTATTGTTTTTGTTTATAGCAATTATTTCATTTGTTGAGGTTGTATATATATACTCATAATACTTTCACATAGTTTCAAATTTTCATTTTTCTATTATTTCTCGCATTTGCAACAACAGATATTCTACACTATCTTTATTCAATTTTTTTTCCGCATTAGCTTGTTGTATTTTTTGTATATCTATATCAGCAAAATATTCACTTGGTGAAGTGTTTTTCAAAAGTTCCGCATTTATCATGCAAACAAGTACTGATTCTAACCTTTCACTTCCAATAAGATTTTCAAAATATTGTCATGCTACTCTTACCTCTAAAAAAAACTTTAAAAACTGACCAAATACTTTATTTTGTATATCATTATCTCACAAATTCTGCAATAATGCGTCTAAATTAGGAAGATCTAATAATTTATCAAATACTACTTTATTTGATAGTTTTCTTATATCGATAGATTCTGATCTTGTTTTTAATTCATTTCTGTAAATATACATATTAGTTATTTTTTGATTTTCTGTATTATTTCATGAATAAAATAATGCTCATCTATTTCCATCTAACAATAAGTTTTCACCGAAACATATATTAGCTCGCAGCTGTATCATTTTAATATCTGAGGAGTCATATACATCTACATTCCCTGCATTTGCCAATTTTGGTGTTATTTTTTGAGACATCATATCGTCTACCATACCGTTCATTTTTTCTTGTATTTTTGCTATTTTTTTTGGCTGCTGTTCCTTATGGTTTTTATCTTTACACCATGTATTTATAAAATCCATATCTGTATTTGAAAACACTTTTTGATCAATCATAACATCTAATTGAGCATTTTCTGCATTACGAACATTCTTATCATCTTTAAAATCTGTTCTCTTTTCATTGATATATGCCAACACCTCTTCAGATGTCATTTTGGAAATATCCTTTTTTTCTTTTATATATATTTCTACATCATCATTTCACATTACTACTGTCATCACACCATCTTCAGACAAAGATATATCCTCCACATCAGTTCATTCTTTATCAGGATTACTATTTGCTTGTATAAATGTATCAAATAATATAACTCTCTGTTCTTTAATTATTTTTTTCATATTTTCTTCACTATCGATAATTGTAAAGAAATCAGAAAGTATTCATGGAACATAAGATACATTAGGAATTATTTTATCTATATTTACCTTTACTGTTCATTTTTCTGATTCTTGAAATGGATGTATATATTCTCAAAATAATGTTTTGATCACTAAATTTTGTTGCTGATCATCATAATATATCGATTCAGAAGCAAACTTTTCTGTATTTTCTTGTTTTTTTACTATCCAATCCTTAATCATTTCTTGAGACACATTACCATCAATTTTTCTCTCTTGTTTATCTTCGAGCCTCTTACAAAGTTTATATACCTTGACAGTATTTGGATTATATTTTATGCTTGAAAAATTATCTTTATCCAATATCTCTTTTATAATATCCTTTGGATTAAGAAAATTTTCAGCATTTTTATCAATATTTTTTTCAAAAGCTTTGATGAGTTTACCTATTTGATTATCATCATTTTCTTTGTCTTTTGTGATTTCATCAAAATGTTTCTCCAATTCTCATAATGAGATTTCATTTTCATTTCACTCGGTTTTGGCTATTTTTTCCAAAATATCAGCCATAATAATTACATAGTTTCTAAAATTTTATCTAAATCCTCATCTGTCATTTTTTTCTCTTCTTGTTCTTCTTGATTCTTTATTTTTCTAATAAGTTTCAAACCTTTTTTGAATTTTTCTTTTTCACTATCACCTTTTATCGCTTCAATGGATTCCTGTAATGTACTAATCAACATATTCATGATATTATCAGTAATATATTCACTCTCTATCAATGCCAAAAATCCTTCAGCCATATCTCGTTGTGGTTGGAGTTTTTTGAGCACTTTGATGAGCAATTCCTTCTTCTGTTCCATATATTTCAAAAAACCGTAAAATATCGTATTCTAAGTATATCCAAAACCCCTTCTGCAAACAAAAAAACACTCTTTTTTGGTACTAAATAAATGACATATTCTTTTTTTATGATATAATATGCATTTTATCTCCACATTCTCATAAAAACAAGCAAAAATATGCCTTCCCTTGTATTTTTACGACAAATCTATATAGTGAAAACGAATTTACTACTCTCAACGCTATGATAGAGACCAAAATGGCGAAAGATTTTTTGCGTACTATATCATCGGAGCATCCCAACTTCATGAGTCATTTTGATATCATCACTACTGCATGTGATTTTGCTGTTCATGCCCATAGAGGACAAAAAAGAAAATATTCTGGTGAACCATATCTTATTCATCCCCTTAGTGTTGCCTTACTCTGTGCTAAGAATTTCAACGATATTGATCTTCTTATTGCTGCCATCCTCCATGATTGTGTTGAAGATAATACTCATATAGAAGCCAAGGAAATCTATGAAAAATTCTGAAAAAATATTGGTTTCATCGTAGATTCGGTCACCGACACAACAAACTTTTTTGCTTACAATGAAAAAGTAATTTTTAATGATAAAATAGAGAAAATCTTGTATGGTGGTATGTATGATATCAGATGTATTCTCCTTAAACTCTATGATAGAGAACATAATATAAATACCCTTAGTGGTCTTGAGCCACACAAGCAAATTAGGATGAGTTTTGAGACTCAGGCTATCTATGAGCCACTCAAAAAGCTTTTTGGTGGATATCAAGATACTCCATTAACTATCGAAGCATGTGAAACTATTCTTCATCATTATCTTCACGCCAATCATATCACTACACCTACCTGACTCAAAGAAGCACTACTCAATCAAGCATTCTTTTCATTTGATAATGATACCTTCAATATCGTCTACAAAAACACCAATCGTATCTTCCGACAAATCGACGATAAAAAAGTCTTTGAAAAACTTGTAGAAAGTAAAAATTTCGACGAAAAGATAGAAGTTATCTCGATTCAACAAAATGGTCAAGGAAAATTCCTCGCTATTTTTAAATACAAAAGAGGAAATATTTTCGAAGATCTCGATAGTAAATTTAAAATACATACCAACTTCTCATAGGATTAGCAATTAAAAATTAAAATTTAGTTCCGGCTGCAATCCGGTCCGCCGGAATGACAGAAGTTAGAAACATCAGAATTTAGAAGTTAGAAACATCAGAATTTAGAAGTTAGAAGCATCAGAATTTAGAAGTTAGAAACATCAGAATTTAGAAGTTAGAAACATCAGAAT
>CAYQLB010000006.1:0-18774 GCA_964418415.1 uncultured Candidatus Peribacteria bacterium | reverse complement strand
TCAGAATTTAGAAGTTAGAAACATCAGAATTTAGAAGTTAGAAACATCAGAATTTAGAAGTTAGAAACATCAGAATTTTATCATTTTATCATTTCATCGTTTTATCGTTTTATCTTTAGTCTATGAACAATCAAATCTATAATCTCATCTCCGATGCTACCCTTAGCGATGAGCTTTCCTTCTGTCTCAGAAATAGGACACTTGAACAAAAGTTCCTCTATCTCCAAAAGGGAGCGACAAACTATTATGACGTCGTCAATACTGACGCTGTCTATTATAGTGCTTATCCGTACGAACTCTTCGTAGATTTCGGTACAAAGTATATCTTTTCGAAAAGCAAAAAAATGGCTATCATCAGCCTTGGTTGTTGAAATTCCGATATTGAGTCCTATATCTTTGAGCATATGAAATATAGATACCATATAGATTACTATGGTGTCGATTCATCCAAAAACATGCTTGATTTATCTATACAAAGGATGAAAGATCTTAGCACGGTATGAAAGAATTTTATCTGTGCTGACTTTTCAACAAACGAATTTAGGAGAGAATTAAGCCAATTAACCCTCAATAATGACATCAAAATTTTCACCTTTTTCAGCAACACATTTGGAAATATCAATCCTAACAACATCATTGATATCCTCTACAACCTTTTGAAACCAGGAGAAAAAATATGGTTAGATGTCCGTCTGAGATCAGGAAAAACCACAAAAGATAATCTTAAAGATTTCGAAAAATACTATAGTTATCTTTCCAACAAGGAAATGACGAACCTTTTTCTCAATCCTATCGAAAGCATGAATATCGATAAAGAATCATGAGAATTTGCACTAAAAACCATAAATATAGATCCTTTGGAAGCTATAAATTATCAATATAGTTTTGTCTTTAACAGAAAGGTCAGTGTTACCATAAAAAATGAAACAACAACTATATTACCTGGTGAAGAACTCCAGATTGTTAGCATCTATACTTATGATCCTGATGGCCTCGTTAATTTCTTCGAAGGACATAATTTTAAACTTATCCAAAAACTTATCAAAGATTCTAGGGGACAATTCTTGTTTGAAAAAAGATAAGAAAAAAGATGAAATAGCGTCTATCCCGTCTTTTTTCTAATTCATCTATTTGTTTTGTCTCATATCATTGATCTTCGCTCTGGTCTTGGGGCCGAGATATCCTCTTAAGGTCAATGGATCCGTATCTGAAATCAGTCAGTATTTTTTTTGGAATTCGTAAACTGCGCTAATTGTATTTATCGAATAGATGCCGTCTATCTTTCCAGAATAGAGTCACTGTGTCTGCAAAAACGTTTGCAGGATTTTTATTTCCGAGCTTTGGTCTCACTTACTATATGCTTTATAGAAGAGAAAGATTTTTTGTTTTGAAGTTGGTTGAATTTTTTCATTATTTCATTGTTGACCTGTTGTAATCGAAGCTGATTTTCCATTATATCGTTGCGCTAAATCCAAAATCGTCGCAAAGGTTCATTTAGCGTAAAGATCCTGAGGCAGTAATCATTTATTCTGTACCTCTGTCTTCATCTTAGCTCTCGTCATTTTACCGAATTTACCACAATCAGGACTTTTTCTAGAAACAATCTTTTTTGCAACCTGATAATTGCACAATGCTTGTACTGTATGATTATCATAACTTCCATGCCGATATTTTTTATTAAGATATCCTAAGGTATTGAGATATTTTTGTAACGTTCGAACCCATATATCATTTCTCTCCGGTTTGAGCTCTTGGAGTCGTATCGCCATATCAAAAAAATATTTTAATGTCGGAACCTTATTTAGATCCAAACTACTTTTTACACCTTTCTTTACCATCGACACATCACAATACCATCATGTCATATTTTTTTTGCCGAAGGTAAGTGCTCTAATCAATCCTTCTTCCCCTTTTCCCATCCAAATATCTATACGGTCGTAATTTTGCCCTTTTTCTCCAGAAAGTACGATAGCTCCTCCTCTATCAGCGATTTCACCGATACCTAATTCAGGAAAATAAATCAGTGATCCAAAAGGATAGGTCTTTGGTCATGCCAACATACCTGTAAATACATTCTTGCCGGATGCGCCTATTTTTCCTTCACCGTTTAATATTACCTCTTCTTGAAACGATGACTTATAATAAAATATTTGGCCTGTCTCTGGTGAATAATATGCTGTCACCGTGAACATCTTTTCTTGACAATCGGAAAACGAGAAAGCACTTGTAATGCCTCATATTCACAACATAATCACTAACAATCCTACTATTTTTTTCATAAAGATATTGAAAAATAAATTGTAATATGCTTCGCGTAATATGCTTCGCGTAATATGCCTACGGCGTAATGAGCTTCGCGTGATTTTCATTGCCGTTCATTATAATATATTACGCCCGTTAGGGCTCATTACGGACGAAGTCCAAATTACATCACGAAGTGATATATTACAGGTTTTATTGTATGTTTTTTAGTTTGATAATTACAAGCGTTTTTTTATAGTGAAAATAATTTATCCTGCTTCATAGGACCCATGTTCAAAAAGAAATTCGAAAAAATGGAAACAAAATTTAATAATCGAATCATAGATTTTGTCATCTGATGATCGTATATGAATGATTTCCGGCAAAATTTTTTTGAAAAAATAAAAAAAACCGGATGGGAAGCTTATGCTCACATCCTCGAACAGCGAAAGAAAGTAAAAGAACGATACCGTAATTAATGAAATTTTCGTTACAAATTATTGTAATATTGTAACAATATGAAACAATTATGAAGTAATTATTTATATTTTTTTGCTTCAGCAATAACCTTATTCATTACCTTTATACACTCTATAGGATACTTTCCCACTGCTGTTTCTCATGACAACATAACATATTCAGCACCTTCACGAACAGCGTAAAAAATATCACTCACTTCTGCTCTCGTAGGCACCGGATTGGAAATCATAGATTCCAACATCTGCGTCGCTACTATCACGGGAGTATTTTTTATCTTACATCTCTTGATGATATCCATCTGATGGAACGGTATCGTCTCTACGGGCAATTCAGCTCAAAGATCCCCTCTTGCAACCATTATCATATCACTTGCGTCTATGATATCCTCCAAATGATCTATCCCCTCATGATTTTCTATCTTAGCGATGATCTTCACTCATTTTATCTGCAGCTTTTTCAAGTATTCTCTCAAATGTTCGATATCGCTTTTACTTCTGGTAAAACTCACGGCGATATATGAAAATCCGTGTTTGACTGCAAATACAATATCAGCCAAATCAGATGCTCCCAAGGTCGGTAACTTGTAATGTACGCCTGGCGTATTGATATGCCTTCTTGATCATACAACAAATGAAGTCAAAGCCTCCACTACAAGACTCTCTGATCATTTTTCCATCACTTTTACATCAAACAAACCAGAATCGATTCTAATAATAGTCCCCACTTTTGCATCCTTAATCAATGGCGGATAATCACAGAGCAAATCACGATCACCTCTTTTACTTTCCTTGACCACAATCCTAAATTTTTCTCCTACTTCATATACAATAGGTTTTTTGAGTATTCCTGTCCTTACCTGTGGTCATGCGGTATCTATCAATAATTCAAATTTTCCTCCGATTTTTTTTTCTACCTGACGGATTGTCTTGAGATCTCTCATAACTGTTTCCTGAGTATAGTGCGGAAAATTGAATCTCAGAATCCTGACGCCATTTTCATAACATCTAATCAATTGATCCTCTGTATTCGTTGCTGGACCTATAGTCATTACAATACCTGTCATGAACTCAATTATCATATAAAATCAATTTCTAATTTTCAATTTTTAATTTCTAAACATTTTTTGGCTTTGAGCTTCAAGCTTTAAGCTTTTAGCTAATTACATACATTTTCTTACCATCCAAAAATTCTTTTGCTAATCTGATTTTACCTTCGTCATTAACATACATCGTATAGAGTACTTCACCTTTTTTGACGGTATCACCCAGTTTCTTGTGAAGATACAATCCTGCTTGCAAGTCCAATGGTGCGCCTAATGTCCTCGCAGTCACATTGACTGCTTTCATATCAATATTTTTGATAGTACCTGATTTTTCTGCATGGATATCGTGGGTAATTTTTGCTAATTTCAATGATTCTGATGTTATGTTGGGATTTCCTCTTTGTGCCTTGATAATTTTTTGCATCATTGTTCGTGCTTTACCACTAATGAGCTGACCATATGCGAGTTTTTGTGCTTCTTTACCTTTGGCTAGACCAACAAGTTCAATAATTTCTGCACAAAGATGGATTGCTTTTTTTTCAAGATCCATAGGTCTCGCAGGATGTTGCTGTAAAACTCTCAAGACTTCTCTCACTTGCAACACTGCTCCAATACCCGCACCGATAGGCTGTAATGCGTCGGTAATTTCTACTTTCATTTTCATACCAAGTTTTTTTCCTACATATTCATATTTTTTCTTGAGTCGCTGCGCTGTTTTCATATCAGGAACTTTTGCACTTGGTCCAACAGGAATATCGATAAGTGAATGATTGATTCCCATCGCATATTTTTTTGCCATAATAGAAACAACAGTTCTCGAGTATGATTGCATAGAAAGTGGATAAGCAACTTTGATGAGTTTTTCATCTGCTGGCGCTAAATCTAAACCTCCTCATCGAATCAAACAGCAATTATTTTTTTTGACTAACTGTTGGATTTCTTTTTTGGTAAAGGAAATATCCATAAGTACGCTCACACATTCTCCGGTGGCTGCTGGAGTAGTGATGGCTTTGGAAAATGTTTTTGGCATCTTGATCCCTAATGAGGTAAGCAATGGTATCATAATCATCGTTGTTTCGTTTCCTGGTACTCCTCCCATACAATGTTTGTCAGCGACTATACCTGGGAAATGAAGCATTTCTCCTGCTTCAGCCATAGCTTTTGCCATCCGATAGAGATCTTCATCCTTGGAAGGCAAGAAAAATCCCATAGAGGAAAAGTAGGTAGTCAATATGTCCGTGAAACGATTCTGAGAAATATCTTTCATTATTTCAAAAATCTCTTGTTGATTGAGTCTTTTTTTGTTCAATCATTTTTTGAGCGCTTCGAGTGAAGCTGAGCTATGCTGGGTAAAATAAACACTTACGTGCTCATTTTCTTTGATGCCGTATTTTTTGTAGACATCTTTGAACAATCCTACCTGTCCTGGTTTTATAAACTTATTGGTTAGATCTGCATTGAGGACAATCTCTTGTCCTTTATAGATCAGAGAAATTTTATCCATAGGGCTGATCCCATATTCCATAGCTTCTTGTTCATTGATGATTGCAATAAGCTCCTCGCCGTCTATAATATCGATGAGTTTAGTTTTCGCGGTAAACATGTTTTTGTTAGCTTTTGTTTTTTTCATTTTTTATGATATATAACAAATAAAATACTACTATTCAATTAATCCTTCAAAATTTTTATCATCCATATAGAAGATAATCAATCCTATAATTATAGATATAATCATACTTCATAATGGATAATTTGGCAATAAATATACATCCAGCAGCCCCCAAATACCCCTCCATATAAAAATAATCGCTATCACAATAAGTAAGGTATGTAATTCTTTCTTTTTTCTTTTCCATTGTGAAAATTTCGTACGAGCATTTTGAATATGCTTATTGATATGACGAGGATGAAAGATTTTCAGATTCATATTCCGTATAATGATATAAATTTATTTCTTTTTTTTCTCAAAAAATTCTATTGCCTGAGCCAATTCTTCGTGATCTTTGGCATATTCATGAATATCTATTCCTTGTTTGTATGCCTCACATGCTTGCACTAATGCTGTTGCACCTTTTTGAGTCCCACCCGGGTGTGCATGACAACCAGCTCCCATAGTGGTAATGAAGTCTACGTTTTCCATCACATCGATAAATGGTTTGAGAAGCGTAGGATTGAGTCCACCTGAGATAATCGGGCAGCATTTTTTCATATTTCTTCGTGTATCGTCTTCTTTGGTAAGATATTGGTGATGATCTTCTTGGACTTTTTGCAATCGATCTTCGTCATGTTCTGGAATGGTTCCTCGTGACTGGTCAAATACATGTCCTGGGGCTTCTAGTCCAAAAATATTGTGCGCTGCGGTCACATCTTCTTCCGGTGAACCAGCCATCTTTCCTACTCCAGCGGTTCCTGTGTGGATGCCTGAAGTTCCTGCTAATCTCGCAAATTTAGAAAGAACTAAAACACTATATCCAATTGGATTTTCTGGTCTCGTAAATGCTCCGTGTCCTGCTCTATGAAAGTGAATAAAGACATTTGGATATTTTCTTCTCAATGTCTGAACAGCCATCCATCCTGCTGTTGTTCCATCGATAAGAAATGCATATGAACCTGGTTCCATACCAGAGTTTACGATCATCTCACATCTGGCGATCATGGTGTCATAATCTGCAGCAGAGACATTGAAAGAATGGACTTTTTTGTGTCCTGTCTCTTTGACTGCTTTGTCCATAGCTTCTTTGATATGTTTCACCATCTTATCATACGGACAGAAATCTTGATCTGCTTGTGGTTCATCATTTTTGACAAAATCACCTCCTCATACCCAGAAATCATAAGCAACTTCTGCATATTCTGCTGAAGTAAGTCCCATCTTCGGCTTTACGATAGTACCAAGGATCGGTCTGTCATAGACGTTCAAATATGCTCTCATATCATCTAAGGTATAACTTGGTCCGTCATATTGTTCTAACATTGATGAGGGAAATCGTACGTCAAGAATTTTCAACGCTTGGATTTCTTTCATTCCGAACACATTACCTGCGATATAGGTTAATATGTTCTGCACATTACCGCCACGATCAAAAAGCCTTCGTGGATAAGCAATCCATACTAAGTTTTTTTCGATATCTACTTTGTACACGAGAGAATTCATTTCTTTGGAAAAAGCTGTCTCTGTCTGTACCAAGAAATTTGTTCCGGTTGATGATTCTGCTGACACTTCACAAGCTGCTTGAAGGATATTCAATTTTCCTCCAGGAATCAGATGGAATGCACAAAGCATATATTCACCATTTTGAGGATTCTTGAGTTCCAAATCCACATATGCTTTTTGATGTGAATTGAGCGTAGCCAACATTTCTTGAATAGTCATTTTTGTTTATATTTTATTATGTAAAAGACTTATTTATATAATTATATGTACTTTGTTGTTTTTGTCAAATTTTATGCTATAATAGTCTCATCCATCAATTCCAGTTTTTTTTCTACATCCGCTTCAGCGGTTTTTCATCATATTTTAGAATCAATGTCAGCATACAATTTATTAAATACTTGTTCATTTTTTTTATCTTCTATTACTGTATTTTCCACACTCTGATTAGCTATTTCAAAATATTTTTTCATTTTATCTATATCTAATATTTCTATATTACCCACGTTTGTTTTGAAACATTGAAAAAACGACGAAATAAATGACTCTGAAGTCTGATCTTTTATGGATGTATTTGTTCCACCTATAATAGTCGGTGTCATGATATTATGCAATACAAATCATCTCTTATTCGTTGTATTTACACTTTTCGCATAATCTGGCGATGTTTGTATATTTAATAATTTATTCATATATGTATTCCATGTTTCAAGTTTATCTAACGATTTTGCATCATAATATGTAAGACTTTTGTTAAAATAATTATAAAGATTATACATGATATCTGGTTTTTCATCTGATGACACTACTGCTCAATCTTTGATTGTCCTTCTACAGACTTTTGCCAATTTTTGGATAATCATATCTTGAAGCATTTGTTTTTTGAGTGCATCTTTTCCTATATCATATTCTGTTGTTTCTGACAGAGAATATTCCGTCATCAATTCATCTTCTAGATTTTTTTCATATGATGCAATATCTTCTGATTTTTCCATCAAATCCATATAATCAGTATTTTCTTTCTTACCTTTTGAAATTGTACTTCCCAATGTAGGTAATTTCATGAAAGGAATCTTATTTTTTTCCATATCTTCATCGGTCATGGCATAATTTCCAAACGTTATAACACCATTATCTTGAGAAGTAGATACAGATTTTTGCATATACTTATGATAATATACCTGTCATGTTACCAAATTATACGACATATATATTTTTTCTCATGATGTTTTCAATTTACCTTGAATATTAATTACAATATCATCTCATTTATCTACGACAGCATCTAAATCTTTTTCTAATTCCAATTGATCGATGATATTTTGTTGATCATTTACATCTATATCTATATTTTTTTGAAGAGCAGTAAGACATTTTTTAACAGCTACTTCTTTTATTTTTTGATTTGTTTTATCTACGATTCCTCCTACTCATGTCTCACATTTTTTTATTTGTTCTATAAACCCAGGGAAGTCTTGCAAATTCTCTACCACTGCATCTTCTTTTTCAATAAATTCGATAACAGAAACTCAATCTTTATTTTTAATATTTTCAAATTCCTTACCGTATATTTTTATCATTTGTTTATAATAGAGCAAGTCTTTTTCGTTTTCATTAAATCGTTCTACCTGATTATCAGGACTATCAAAAAATGTTTTAAGTTCTTTATCTGCCAAAACTTTTGATGATATCTCTTTATAGGTACTACTTGATCCATAAATATCATTCAAATATTTCAATGCGTTATTATATGCATTATTTATGCTTTCAGCTACCGTTACTCACCATGCTTTCATCTTTTCATACACATCGATATTCAATTGTGCAAAAGACAATTCATCTTCTTGAGTCAATGTAATTATTCCTTTCTCTTTGAAATTATTTAATACCTCTATTTCGGCTTGTTTTTTTATCACTTCATCAATCAATTTCTGGTCTCCGTCACATTGTTGTGATATCTTTTCATAATTTTGTGGATTATTTTGTCTATATGAGTTTGTTATATTCTGTACTTCTGCATCATACAACTTTTTAATGTTTCCATCTTTATTTATGTAGTTTTCTTTGTATACCTCCATTCTTGGACCAATATCCATCAACCGATTAATAGTTCCTATTTTATTTATTCATTCTTGCTTCATTTCTGATCAACCTATATGTTGTATATATTCTTTTCTCTTTGCTATCCCTCTCATCTCTTCGTCCCAGACACTAACAAATTCTTCAGAATCAAATGTTTTAAAATCTTTTATAATGTTAGTAGATACACTTTTCATATAAAAATCATATTGCTCTGGAGTTGTTGTAGCTTTAATATATGCAACATTATCCGATGATAAACCCAAATTATCAATATTAGTATATGCACTCCCTGCTTCTTTTTCTAAAGGCAATATCCTTCCTCATAATATTGCGTCTCTAATACGAAGATTCTGGTTGCTGGTTTTAGTATATGTATCATCATCTAATATTTTTATTCATTCACTTCTTTGTTTTTCTCTTTCTGCCTTTTCCATAGCAGCCAATCGTTTCATATTTTCTGGCTTATTTACAAAATATTGATATGCATACCAAGGATTTGGTATTTTTTTTATTAGGGAAAAGTTTTGGTATCATCTGCCAAAGCAAATCATTTTTGGTTATTTTATTGTTGTTTTCTTGTCATTCTAAATTTTTAGGAATTTCATTCATTATATTTTTTGTATATAAAACCTATTTTACCATCCGTGGATAGTATTTCTTTACCGTTTTTTTGATGTCCTTTGGTTTGATGATACCGTATTCGGTGATGATTCCGGTAATAAATTTTGCGGGAACCATATCGAATGCGTAGTTGAGGATATCCAATCATTTCGGAGCTTCGGCTCGAAGTTCCTTACCAGATCTTTGTTCTATTTTTACAGAATTTTCTGTATCTATCTTCGTCAAACTTCCCACCACATATACAGGTATCTTTGAATGCCATGCTGATAATGCGAGTGAGAAACTTCCGATTTTGTTGTATACACTTCCATCCATCTTGATTGCGTCAGAACCGATGATGAGCATATCAATATCGATATCTGATTCGTAGATATTGTCGATAAAAAATGGCGCAGAATCATCTACAATCATCGTATCTGGAACTCCTGCTTTCACAAGATCTGCTGATGTTTTTCTTCCCTGATACAATGGTCTGGTCTCGGTATTGTATACGTGTATTTTCTTTCCTTGTTTGTGAGCTTCAACTAAAACTTTTATCACAGAACCGCTATGACAATGCGTCATAATCGTCCATCATTTTTTGATGATTTTAGCGCCGATCAATGGCCTAAGCGCTTCTTCGGTTTCTATATCTTGTACATAGCTTTTGCATATTTTGAATAATGCTTCCTGCATCTCTTTGAGCACAGTTTTTTTTACTAGCAAACTTTTGTAATTAGCCAAACAATATTTGAGTCCATTGAACAACATAGGTTCTGTAGCTCTCGCTGTCTTGATGAGCACAACCGCTTGTTTGAGAAAGGTATCGAATTCCTTAGCATCTTTGAATTTTTGTCTTTTGATCTCTTTGGCTAGGATATCGATTCCCGCCTTAGCGATATTGGTCGCTCACTGGATTTTGATGGTTTTGATGTCGTCAGCGACCGTTTTGATAGGAGTCAGATTCATCATGTGGAATTAATTAAGAATTAAAAATTAAGAATTAATAATGATGGTATGTCTTATTATGAACTATTGCGGAGTAATGAATGTTTCCTTATACACATCAAATGTCTGTATCAGATCATAAAGCGACATATATGCCTCTTTATCGCCTACTCCGGAACCCACGGTATTCACTCACATGTGCCGAAGACATCAGATTAATCTATTCATATCATCTGAAAGATATTCCTTTCCTTTCCGTATCTGTTTATAAAATTGGTCAAAATCCATAAGTTTGATTCTTTTGAGCATGTACATTGCATTGGAAAATTCTCCATTAGGAAATTCTTTTTTTAGTATAGCTAATCTTCCCGCAGCCAGAGCATCATCATAATGTCTGATATGTATCGGTGTAAAATCTATCTTTTTCTCATGTCTCTCATGAATACTACGAAAATATGCCTCACCTCACTTCGGACTAACAATAACCGCGAAATTATCCAAATATTCTTTGGGCTTCATAGCTCTTTGTTCACGATCTTCTTCATTCCCGAGGTAACTATGTCCTTGATTCACCACAAACAGAGGAATAGGGCTATTGTACAATCATTTTAGTTCTTTTACATTGCCCGTAGTGAATACCTTAGTATTAAATTCTCCTGCACCGACTTTGACGATAAGGTCTTTCCCTTCATACTTAACTAAGGTATAGAGATCTGATCCATCAGTACATTGTGCACCTTCATCTGTATAACAGCAATAATTACCAAGATATTCAGTACCAAAAAGTTCAGTATATACCCTACTGATACGATACATATCCGCTGTAAATTTTGGCGAATTCTTTAGCGACTCCAAAAGCTCAGCATCCTTATCTTTGTGATACTGATCATTCTTGGAATGTTTACGCTGTTGGAGTGATTCGTCCATAGCCAAGGAAAAAGAGTAAAATGTCATACTAACACAAGTATATCTAGCATCCCGAAAAAATACCAAAAAAGACGCCCTCAAGACGTCTTTTGACTGTACAAATTTAGAAATTATGATTTACTATTTGATTTCTATGATATAATAGATTTTTTTGGCTATCATATCATATAATTCCATAACAGGAACTTCATTACTATAGCCTTTTTCTATCATATAATTTTTCAAGATTGGATAGACTTTGATGACACCTGCCATATATGATACCCCATTTTTTATCGGAAATTCTGCTACAATACTCTTTTTTCCTCCGATATTTTTGATTTTGATCTCATCATTCTGAGGAACTTTGGTAATATCTGCACCGACAACAATAGCACCTACATCACTCCTGAGATTTTCCTTAACAACAATAGATGGATCATCATAATAGATACCAACACCCGTTGCAGAAAAAACACCTACTCATGAAAGTGTTTGATATACTTTATCCATAGATGGTCCTACTAGATTATAATCACCTACAAATTCTGTATATGCTATCGTATACGGGCCCATAATCTGTTCCTGGATCTCTATTTTGTCGAATCCACCAAGATATCGTCGGTTGATAAGTGCTAAAATGATAAGCAATCCTACAAAGATTCATAAATTTTTGAGAAATGATTTGAAGAATCTCATGACTAAATGACTTATTGAATAAAAAAGTAATGTATCACTTTGTGATGTAATTTGGGCTTCGCCCGTAATTTGACCTACGGTCGTAATTCATCGTAATTACCAATTACGCGAACGCAGTGAGCAAATTACGCAACCATCGGGAGCAAATTACACGAGCGATAGCGAGATTATTACGCGAAGCATATTACTAAAGTTTAATTACTGCAATTTTGCCATCATTGTCGATACTCTTTATTTTTACTCTAATAGTTTGAAAGAGTTTGAAATGATTGGTAAGCGGAAGATCGTATCTTGCTCCGAGATTGGAAATATGACAGAGTCCCATCTTACCTTTTGGCAACGCAACAAAAAGTCCATAATCCTCTATTCTCTTGATCTTAGCTTCAAATTCTTGTCCTACTTCAAGATCAGAAGCGATTTCCAAGATAATCTCTTCGACCTTCTTGATCACCTCGAGATTTGGATGCGTGATATAACATGTTCCATCATCCTCAAAATCGATTTTCACATGATCATTATTGTCGATAATATCATTGATCACATCACCACCCTTTCCAATAACTTCTCTCACTTTATCAGGTTTGATATGGATAATCTTAATTTTTGGTGCATATTGACCTACTTCTGATCTTGGAGCATCAATGGTCTTGAGCATAAAATCCATAATCTCCTGATATCCTTCGAATGCTCTATCTATGGTTTCATGAATAATTTCCATAGTCAATCCTTTTAATTTTGTATCCAGCTGAATTGCTGTCATTCCGTCTTTGGTTCCTGCAACTTTGAAATCCATATCTCCAGTAAAATCTTCTGTCGCCATCAAGTCATTAAGGACTATATGTTTGGTAATATTATCATCATCATCATGATCAGTCATCAATCCCATAGCAATACCTGCTACCGGTTTTTTGATCGGTACTCATGCATCCATAAGTGATAATGTAGAACCACAAACCGATCCCATAGACGTCGATCATCATGAACCTAAACAATCAGATACTGTTCTAATCGTATAAGGGAACTCTTCCATAGAAGGAAGTACTTTTTCCAATGCTTTCTCAGCCAATCTTCCATGACCAATTTCTCTTCTTCCTGTTCCCCTACTCGCTTTTGCATCTCCTACAGAGAATGGAGGGAAATTATAGTGATGAAAATACCTCTGATGTATTCCATCATTTTCCATATCATCAAGGATCAGATATTCTTTTGGTCCACCCAGCGTTGTCGTGGTCAATACCTGTGTATCTCATCTCCAGAACAATCCTGTTCCATGTACTCTTGGCAATACTCCGACCTCACAATAGAGTGGTCTGATTTCTTTTTGATCTCTATCATCAATTCTCTTTCCAGTATCCAAGGTCCTATGACGAAGGAAATATTTGATAACATTAAATACTGCCATTTTTACCTTAACTTCAGTGAAATCTGGTTGTTCTGCATCAGCTATCTTTTCTTTACAAATCTCCAATACCTCTTTTTCATATTGCGAAGAAAGATCATTGAATGGAACTTTAGTATTGCCAGTCAATGCATTTAATTTTTCTTTAGTCAAAATATTACTAACAAAAGCTATCAGATCTTCCGATGGTTTATTGTAAGTAATTTCCTTTATTTCAGGCTTAATAGTCTTGAGAAATGTTTCTTGAAAATCGCATGATGCATCTATAGCTTTCTGACCCACAACAAATGCTTCTTTCAAAAGATCTTTAGGAACTTCATTTCCTTCAGCTTCGATCATATTGATAGATCCTTTCTTTCCTGCCACTAACAAGAGAAAAAAACTTTTTTCTGATTCTGCTTTGGTTGGATTGATAATAAATTGTCCGTCGATATATCCTATCTGTGCTGCACCTACTGGCCCATCAAATGGGATACCTGCAGCCATAATAGACAATGATGATCCTATAATAGTGGCGACACCAAGATCCATAGCAAGATCAACTGCCAATGGCGTGATAGTGATAACAACATCATTGATCATACCTTTTGGGAACATAGGTCTGAGTGCTCTATCGGTAAGTCTACAATACAAAATGTTTTGATCAGAAGGTCTTCCTTCTCTTCTCCTGTATGCTGCGCCACCGAGCCTGCCCGCTGCTGAAAAACTTTCTCTAAAATCGATCATAAGAGGAAGAAAATCAGAATCTGATCTTGGATTTTTTTCCATTACTGTGGAGCATAACAATGCATTGTCTCCAAATTGGATGGTTAGTGAGCAATCTGCTTGGACTGCTAATTTTCCTGTTTCGAACGAGAGTTTTTTCCCTTCTCGGTCAAAGGATTGGGTGTGGAGCGTAAACTCCTTTTTTTTCATAGCCATAAGAAAAAATAATGAGAGTAAAAGGTTGAAAGAAAATATACAATTAGACAGATTAGAAGCTTAGAATAGTCTACATTCCAAATTTCTAATCTGTCTCGCTAATCGATAAAAATTTCTTTCATGGAAAATATAGCGATTAGCGATATAATTGCAAAGCATTTCCACCCGGGTGCGAAGCTTAATACGTAAAGTCAAAAGTCTAATAATGGTATGATTTTCATTGTTCGATAGCACTGATTCTATACAGTTGTTCGAGTAAAGTCACTTTGGCTAAACCATGGGGCAAGGTAATGGCTCAGAAAGAAATTTTCGCATCCATGTATTTGGCTAATTCTTGCTCATTCAATCCATAGGGTCCGCCGATAATGAAAACTGTGTCTTGGTTGGTAAGTAATTTATGCAATGCTAAGGTATCCAATTGTTTTCCCTCCTTGCTTAATAAGACTTTTTTATATGCTGAAAACTTTCCCAGCCTGGCGATGATATTCTCCGTATCAGCTTGGATCATTTGTTCGGTATTTCCTTTTCTGCTTGGTAACATATTTTCTATTTTCACGGATTTTCATAAACGCTTCGTATACTCTTCGATAACAGTGTTCCAGTGTTTATCGCTATCGGAGATATTTAAGATAACAAACATCATCGAAATTTAGAATTTAAAATTTAGAAACGCTTTGAATTTAGAATTTTGAATTTAGAAGGGTTCTAAATTTAGAAAAAAATTGTTTCTAAATTTGCATTTGTTTCTAAATTTTTTCTATTTCTAAATTCTAAATTAATATTGAATATATCTCGGTTCCAATCACTCGTATGGACTCAATATTTTAAGTACATCACCTTTCTGAATGCCTCTATTTTCAAATTCATCGAGCAATCATTTTGTACTCATCTGCTTTCGAAACCATCCTTCTGCTTCGTCATTTCCTCGAGGCAGCTGCCGAACAAGTTTTGCTATCTCTTCGTTGTAAACTTCTCGAACACTAACATACTCTGCATCGGCAGCAGTCAAATACTCATATTCGATCAAAAACGGTTTCTCTATTTCACTGATATTTTTGATAGCGTCCTGTCTCTTTTTCGCTTCCTTGTGTTGAATATTCTCGAAATGATAGACTTCGTTTGTATCTGTCTTTTTGAGCATCTCTACGATATGTTTCAATCGTTCATCGACCCCGAAATGGGTCGCTGCAGAAATCGTAAAGGTATGTTGCGTCAGAAGTTTTTTCGTGATTTTGGTTCAGATATTTTTGGTTTTGAAATAAGTGAGAATCTCTTTCCACAGTTGTTCCTGATATTCTTTGAGAATTTCTTTGTCGTTGATGAGATCATATTTATTTATAAGAAACATCATCCTTTTTTCGATAACAAGATTCCCCTCTTCATACGCATAGAAAGTAATGAATCCATCATCCTCTCTAATCTGAACTTCAAGATATTTATCCTCACCTCCAAGTTTATTGTTAGCGTACGTAATAATTTCTTCGAGCAAATCAGGTATTTCTGTAATTCATTGATCATATCTGGAAATATCACACATCAAGCAAAAAACTCTCGCTTTGAGGATGTGACGTAGAAACGCATTTCCTAATCATTTTCATTCAGCGGCTCATTTGATGAGACCTGGAATATCAATGACGTTAAAATTAGTCTTCTGCACGGTTACAGATCATAAATTAGGAACTAATGTCGTGAATGGATAGTCGGCAACTTTTGCTTTGGTATTTGAAATAGTATTGATCAATGATGTCTTGCCGACACTCGGGGTTCAGATTAATGCTACATCAGCCAATAATTGCAGTTCAAGTACAATCTCTTTTTTATTTCCCGGTTCTCCGAGTAGACAGAAATTGGGATACTGATGAACCGCATCCTTGAAATGCATATTTCCCACTCCTCCATCACCACCATAGACTGCGGTCCACTTTTCTCCATCTTCGGTGAAAGCATAGAGTATCTCATCGGTCTGTTTGTCTCTTACAATAGTTCAAACGGGGACAGTCAAAGTCAGATGTTCAGCATTTGCGCCATATTGCTCTTTGGATTTGCCCGCTTCGCCAGGTTTAGCTTTGAAATTCGCTTTGTATCTATATGCTTGTAAGGTATTTTCATCTTTGGATGCTTGAAAAATGACTGAACCACCATCTCCACCATTTCCACCAGATGGTCAACCCAAAGGCACACCTGCTTCTCTTCTTCCTGTTACGGTTCCATCTCCTCACTTCCCCGATTGGACAGTTATTGTTATTTCATCATAAAAACGCATATTTTTGAATTTAGGAATTAAGAATTGAGATATATAGTACTAAAGTATCTAGTAAAAAAAAGAGAAAATATATTAAAACATTGAAACATTTTTTTGGTGATCGATTCGCCGACAGAAATTGTCGTCATAATTCTCCCATCCAAAAACATTGAAACATTTTTTTGGTGATCGAATTAAAAAAAACTTGCTCTGAAATCAGAGCAAGCGATTAATATTACATATATTGAGCAGCAAGACTTGCCAAGTAGCTTCGTTCACCTTTTACCAAATGAACAAAAGCCGTTGCGTCTTTATCACCCAATTTATAACGGGCATAACTGAAACCATTTGATCTCTCTGACAGATAATGTGAATCAATCTGTTCGACATCGCCACACAAAATCACTATAGTGTTGTTACCAGCACGAGTGATAACAGTTTTTGCTTCGTGAGGAGTCATGTTCTGTGATTCATCCACAATGATAATCGTATTGTTGAATGTACCACCTCTGATGTAGGACATAGGTTGAATCTGGATTTTTCCTTGTTCCATCAGCATAGTAACAATATTCTCCCTCGTCTCCTTCGGCTCAGCCACCGGTTTTCTGTTTTTCCTAGTGTTTTTTTTATTTGCTACAGTTTCTACTACCACCTCTTTAGGCTTTGAAAATTCACCATTCAATGAACTTTTGATAAAGTTCAAATTTTGATGTAATCCAAGCATATAGGGTTTGGTTTTTTCGATAGCATCACCAGGCAAGGCACTACGGTCTTTGTCACCAACTGTAACCATCGGCGTAGACATCACAATTTGATGGAATTTTCCTCCTTCTACAAGATGAATAGCTGAAGCCATCGCCAACAGTGTTTTACCTGTTCCTGCAATACCTGAAGCCAAAATCAATGATGCACCAGAATTGAGAATAGCATCTACAAGAAAGATTTGTTCGGCGTTACGCGGGGTAATCGAAGAAACGGTCTGTTTTTCGATTTTCCTCATTTTGGTCATTGTACTATCTACTCTCACTAAACAATTCGCCTTTCCTTCTCCCTGAAGAATAATGCCCATATTCGGAGTAAGCATTTTTTTGTCTATAGCAGACGAATATTCTTCTCCGTCGATATGAACATCATCCATTTTGTTCAAAAGATTGATCGCTTTGGAAAGCAAAGGATTAGATAATACATTTCTGATGGGTTTTTGATGCACCTCGATAGGTACCTGGTCGTTTCGATAATCCTCTACCAAAATACCTAATGATTTAGCTTTTTGGCGCAGATTGATATCTTTGGATACCAATACTACTTTTCTTCCTGTGCCTTTTGCTTGATCACGGAGTTTCAATACTCCACTCAAAATGTGATGATCAGCTTTGTCGCCAGTATAGTACTGTCTTAATTTGGCATGGAGTTTTAGGTCCATTGTTTTGATTTCGATTTTTCCCAAACCTTCACCCAGAGAAACGCCACCATTGTGTAATGCAGACACCATTTCTACTTCCTGAGGTTGAGGTTGAGTTCTTGGATTTTTCCCTGAAGGTTTAGACGGTGCCGGAATCATAACTTCTCCGAACATATCCAACTTTCGGTGTAGTTCCCTCACAATACTCGATTGTTCGTCACTTCCGTTTTTTAAACCATCCAATTCTTCCAACATGATGGGGAAGAGCGTGATATTGTGTTCTTTGAATTTAAAAATAGAACCCGGTTCATATACCAACACGTTGGTATCCAGAACATATTCTATAATCCCTTTTGATTTTTCTTCTTTTGCCATAAGATTATGTTTTTATTTGTTCATGTCTACCATACATATTACTTTTAAAAAAACAATATCATTTTACGTGAAATATATTTTTTGGGAAATATAAAAATACCGTTGATTTTCCCCTCATTATCACTATAAGAATCCCCGCAATAGTATGGGTAAATAACTCAAACCTGCTAAAGCAGGTAGCTGCAAAGCAGCTTTGCTTAGAATAGTTACACAATAAAAAATATGGGTGAATAGCTCAATTGGTTAGAGCAGGTCCCTCTTAAGGACAAGGTTCGGGGTTCGATTC
>CAYQLB010000005.1:0-44957 GCA_964418415.1 uncultured Candidatus Peribacteria bacterium | reverse complement strand
AACCTATAACAGCGACTATCTGTACATCTTCGACGTCAGACTAGTCGCGAACGTTATACTACATCCCGACAAGTCGGGACGCTCTCTCTACTCCGCCAAAATATGGTTCAACCCCGCCCGCGTTCCACTTCGTTTTACCGCGCCGCCTTAATCAGGCGGATTTTTTATTGTAAAAGAAAAACATCTCTATACAATAGAGCATGTTTTATCACATAACTAAACTCAATGAAATTCGTGATAATTTTTTGACCGCAAGCAGTAGGAAAAATGACCGTAGGTCAAGAATTAGAAAAAATAACATGACTAAAACTTTTTCATAATCATATGACAATAGAATTAGTATCGCCACTTTTCAATTATGGAAGCAAAGCAGGAAGAAAACTTGTGGATCTTTTTCGCAAAAAAATATTCGAAGAATTTGCAAAAAGCGACCAAAAAGGGATGGTTTTCACCTACGTACGAGCATTCGATCAAAAGGTAGATCGAAAATATGTAAAAAATATCTGTAATATTTTCGAAAAAAAAGGTGCAAAAACATATTTTGTAGAACTAGAAGCTGACATACACGAAAGAATTGCTCGTAATAAACATCCTCATAGGTTAGCACACAAAGCGACCAAAAGAAACTTAGAAAGATCAGAAAAAGATCTCAAAGATTCTATGGAAAAATATAGACTCAATTCCAAAAAAGGCGAAATCAAAAAAAAGGAATATATAAGAATAAATAATACAAACCTTAGTCCAGAAGAAACCGCAAAAAAAATTCAAAAAGCATTTACATTATAATATTCTCTCATGAAACTCCTCACCGGCGAAGAAGAAAAAAAAGCGATGGAATATATCAATCAAGCAGCGGAAATAGCTCTGCAAGCTACCTGTGAACGCGCACGCTGCGGCTGTGTGATTGTAGAAAACGATGAAATTATCGGAACGGGGTCCAACAGTCCTGCAGGACATTTGGAAAGTCAAAGAAGATGTAAACATGATAAAAATAGCTATCACAAAAAAGTGACCGACAAAACCTGCTGCGTTCACGCTGAACAGAGAGCGATTATGAACACATTGATAGATAATCCTGACAAAATCATCTGATCCAGATTATATTTCGTTCGTATCGACGACGAAGGAAAACCGACTCACGCAGGTAAACCCTATTGCACCATCTGCAGCAAAATGGCCCTAGACGCGGGAATCAAAGAATTCGTTTTGCGAGATGAAACATGAGTATGTGTCTATGATACTGATGAGTACAATACATTATCATTTAGTTACTCAGAATAGATGAAAAATATCCACCTATTGAAATTAGGAGACAAAAAACATCATTTCACAGAAAAAGATCTTCCAGCACTCATTCATTACAAGAGCAAAGAATGATGATCTAATTATTCTATGATACTAATAGAAAATCTTGTGTTACAGTGATATAAAGCAATTATTTTTACATGATATCCAGCAGCCAAAGCAAAATTTTTCACGGAAACAAAGAAAATTATAAAACAGACTGCCATAATAAAAGAACTGAAAGATATCGAGAAATATGCGGACAAACAAGTAATCATTATCGACGGCAATAACGAAAAATTATGCTTAGCAACAATAAAAAAATTACAAAAACATATCATATTTATCAAAAATATTGATATTTGTCATAAACCACTCCTGGAGGAATGTTTGCATCATAAGGATATTATATTATCAGGAGATCTAGATGCATGTAAAACAAAAAATAAAATAAAGAATATGAAATTTGCATCAACCATCCTCTTTTCACAACCGAAGACCAAACTTTTGTATAGATTTATACCAACAGAAAAATATAGAGGATATATTCGATCCGCAAAGACGGAATGATATGTACAAGTAGTAGTAGAATAATTTTATCTATGTTACCATATATCATGTCCACAAAAAAAATACTCATTGTCTACTACTCTCTCGAAGGCAGTACTAAACTAATAGCAGAAACAATAGCAAAAGAAATGAACGCCGATATTATTGAATGCAAACCAAAAAAAGATATCAGTAAAAAATGATTTATGAAATATGTTCGAGGAGGCAGACAAGCAGTTATGAAAAGTGAACCAGAATTGGAAAAATTAAGTAAAGATGCAAACAACTATGATACCATTATTATTGGAACTCCAGTGCGAGCATTCACCTACACGCCAGCTATTAGGACATTCTTCAAAAAAATAAAACTACAAAGTAAAAAGATTGCGCTCTTCTGTACTCACGAATGAGGACCAGGAAGTACATTAGAAAACATGGAACAATATCTAATACATAACAATATCATCAGTAAAATAGAATTTATAAACGTTAAAAAAAATCAAACAGCAAATATAGCGAAAGCAAAACAACGAGCTTTTACCCTTTTATCGTATATGATGCCAACAAAAAAAACACCAGTAAAAAAGACTACGAAAGTCACCGCAAACTTCTCAGCAAACGTACCTGAGGAAATCATCGAATGTTGCCAAAGCAACGGATGCGGAAACAACAAGAAACGACATAAGAAATCCACACCAGGAAGCTTTTATTTTCTCGGATTTGTGGGTGCAGCCATCTACTTTATAGGAACTGCAAGCACATTTCGAATAGGCGTACTTGGGGTTTTGAAAGCAATCGTTCGACCGGCATTCCTCATCCACGGACTACTAAAATTTCTATGATTGTAAAAATAAAATAACTTTATTACAACGCCGGATGCTCGCCACGAGATAGTAACAGAACACCAACGAAGATGTTTACATGGTCGAGTCCGGAATGGGCCCCACGGTAATTACCGTGGGTTGGAGGCGAGACGTAGGTCATGCATACATAAAGCATTACTTCAGAGTATAGCATCCGGCTTGATCTTTTTATCCAATGTTTTTGCATCAAGGTAAAAACATTGGTCGTGGGGTTTGGGGCACGAAAAGCCCCAAAGAAAAGAAAAGAGGCATTACGAATAGTCAAAAATAGGTTATAGCAAAGCGTTTAAAAAGAAAAAATAATTGTAAAATATAGCAATCTAAGTAGCATAAAATTATATTTTTACACTATAAACAAAAACTATGAAAATCACCTTCTGCTGAGCCGCAAAAATCGTTACCGGATCATGCTACCTTATTGAGACCGATGAGAGTAAATTTCTCGTAGACTGCGGAATGTTTCAGTGACCCAAAGAAGTCATGAGACTCAATTATGAGCCGTTTTTGTTTGATCCCAAAGAGATCGATTTTGTACTCCTCACCCATGCACACATCGACCACTGTGGATTGATTCCTAAGCTCTACAAGCAAGGCTTCGAGGGCAAAATCTATACAACATCGGCAACGATAGATTTGTGCAAAATCATGCTGGAAGACAGTGCGAATATCCAAGAAAAAAATATCGAAGAAGAGAACAAGAGAAGACAGCAACAACATCTTCCACCGAGACTGCCTATGTATACGGTACAGGAAGCTATTGATTGTATGAAACTATTTTCTCCTGTAGAATATACCAAAACAATTATTCTCACAGAACAAATTCAAGCGAGATTCCAAGACGCGGGACATATCATGGGTTCTGCGAGCATAGAACTTTTCGTGACAGAAAATAACAAGCAAAAAAAACTCGTGTTTTCAGGAGATATAGGACAACGAGACACTCCGATAATCGAAGATCCGACCACTATTCAGGAAGCAGATTATCTTTTCATGGAATCTACCTATGGAGATAGACTACACGAAGACACTGCAGGCAAAGAAGAATTACTGACTAAATATATCTCAGAGACATTTGCCAAAGGAGGTAGACTACTTATCCCGTCATTCTCCGTAGAAAGGACACAAGAACTCCTCTATATCTTCAATATCATTATCAAAAACGGAAACTTTCCCGACGAAAAAATATTTTTGGATAGTCCATTGTCCATCAAAGCGACCGAAATATTCAAAAGACGCACAGAATATTTTGACGAAGAAGCGACACACAAATATCCACACGCCTTTGATTTTGATCAGTTGGAATGTACCTCAAGCATCGAAGATTCTATCAAGCTCAATACCTATGATCAACCGTGTATTGTCATCGCAGGAAACGGCATGTGTACAGCAGGAAGGATTACTAACCATCTACTTCATGGACTCAATAATCCAAAAAACACTATACTTTTTGTATGATTTCAAGCAGAAGGAACACTCGGAAGACATATTTTGGAAAAAGAAAAAAAAGTCCGATTGATGGGAGAAACAGTCACCGTAAACGCAGCCGTAGAAAAAATAAACGGATTTTCTGGACACGCAGATGCTGAGCAGCTTATGAGACGAGCAAAATGATTTATCAAACCACCGAGAAAAACATTCATCGTCCATGGTGAATGAACAGCACAAACTGCATTGCAATCAAGACTTGAAGAAATATGATTTATGTGTAGTATACCAAATATCAAAGATCAGATAGAGTTATAAAAAATCACTTTTATTTTTTCACTATGTATGATGAGAAAATTATTCATCCTTTCAGTACTACTCATGATGATAGTCATTGCATGATGCGGAAAGACAACAGTAACTAATGAAACGGTAAACACTAGCACCTTTTCTTTGGTGAACAATCAAATCACAAAATATCCCTATATGCGAAAGATGGAGAAGCCCGACATAGGCCAAATGACAAACTGGGAAGCACTCCAAAATGGCTATCATGAAGCACGGAAAATGAAATACACCTTACCAGAAGTAAATGCCTCTGATCCGATATTCGAACAAGAATGTAGTACACAAGGAATGAGTTTTATCAGCGCAGAAAACGGAGAAGTCATAAAAACAATACCACTCAAACAATTTAGGAAAAATGAAAGTTTCGATCTGGAAGGAAAATATAATGGTCCATGACTTGGATTGGAATTTTCGGAAGTGCAGAAAAATTTTCTTACCCAGCATGGATGGATGATTATGAAAGCGAATAGCGGATTTTTACAAGAGATGAAAGGAATGACTTCCTACGAATCAGATGGTTCACGACAGGGAGGTGAGGGAGATGAACGAGCGGACAATTACAATAAGATAGGAGGAATAAACGCTGAATATAAAAGATATCCCTACAATACAATCTTGGTGACTAGCGATCTCTTATTGCATATTTACCACAGACTCTTCGATAATTCGCTAAAATATTATGAAGAAACTATAGCAAGACCTATGGTAACTGATCTTTCACAAGCATTATTCGAGAAATTTACATGACTATCGAAATCAACTACCGACACCAATCTCAAAGAATACTACAATTTTATGGCAGCATACCGATCTATACCGTATGCGATTCTGACACCCAATCAAGAAATCATAGATACTATTTCAACGATGAGCAATGACAATCCTGAAGTAATCGACCTTACAGATACCCAAATAGAGAACATGATCAATGAGAGAGGAAAAAAGATATTCGCTACACTGACTCCTACATACCAAAAAGCAGCAAAAGAAACCATACAAGAGATACTGAAAGCGAATAATAACAAAGGAAATAATATTTTATTGGAAACCTTATCTCCAGAGCTTTTGAAAAGTTTCGGATGATTCGATGGATTGAAATTCGATTTTACCCAATTCAAACCGAGAGCACACTATACAACGGACGCATTGCTCAAAACCTACTTCATGGCGATGAAACGGATGATGAGAGAGAAACTATTTTTTACCGACAAAAAAATCGCCACCGCAGGATTGATCATGGTCAACAACATCAAGAACGAAGAGTTGAAACAGTTCAATACCTTCTACAATTTCATCCAAAAGCTTATCGGAGAAGATGATGATGTAAATATTACAGATATACAAAAATTCATCACCGATCAACAATGGACATCAGATAGTGATATTCTCAAAAACGTAAACGAAAAAACTCAGAACACATTGATGACCTTGAGACCACAAAGGATTATGTCAGTATCGTACAGTACTCCAACAGAAAAAGCAATCACCGAACAATACGCCAAAGATATCACAGCAGGATTTATCTTTTTCGGAGAAAAGTTTACTATCGATAGCCGATTCTTCGATCAGTTTACTGCGGGATCAGCAGAAAAAGAAAGCGAAAGCAAACCACGAGTACAGAGTGCATTGATGGTTGCTGATAATCTGATAAATATGCCTATCACCCAGAAATTTGCAAAATTACGATTGGAAAAACATCAAACGGAATTCGATATCAGTCCAGCTCAAATCGCAGGATACAATAAAATCAAAGAAGGGGTTTCCAAAAACGATATCCTGACTACATTCAATTTTGGAGCAACCGTCTACCATACACGACTCAATATTCTTGCAAGCCTCTTCATCAATGGAGGTGATAATATGCCATATTTCATGGAAGATGCTTTGTATCAAAACAAACTTCTCAATACCTATTTAGGAAGCTATACCGAATTGAAACACGATACACTACTCTACGTCAAACAAGCCTATGCAGAAATGGGAAACGGAGGAGAATGACCATGTTCACGATCAGTTGAACCACCTGCTTTACCCGTACCAAAAGGATATATCGAAGCAACACCCGATCTCATAGATCAACTGAAAACGCTCACCCAGGAAACGATGAAATTCTTCACTGGAAGCAAATACGAAGAATTCTTATCCTATCTGGACTTCGTAAAAAAATTAGCAGTAGCACAGACACAAAACCAGAAGATAAGTGATGAAGATTTTGAACAGCTCAGACTATCATTTGATACACTTTATAGCATTACTACACCACAAAAGCTCTTCGGATACGCACTCCAAAAAGAAAAAAGATGATCAATCATCGCTGACATATTCACTTCATGATTGTATGGACCGCTCTACGAAGCAGTAGGAAGGCCATATCTCATGATGATGATGGTTAATGATATAAATGGACCAAGAATAGCTATAGGACCGATATTCAGTCATTACGATTTTTACGAAGGACAAGCATCATTCCAACCGGTAGGTGGAGGAAGATATACCGATCAAGATCGACAAAATAATTATGATGCGCTCAACGGAAAAACAGAAGAAGCTATCATGAGCTTACCATTGCTAGAGATTATCCAGAAGAGTAAATAAGGAAGATATGAAAAAGAAAAAATACGGAATGATATCATTGATCCGGATTGCCATATGTGTGATAGGTATACTATCATGGATATTCGGGGGATTCGCAGAAGATACATCGCATGATGAGGAAAATCAGCAAAAATTTTTTGCGATCATCCCGCATTTTTCAATCAAACCCAAGAGTATAGAAAGATTTTATCGTACACTGAAATCTATCTATAACATACACCACAATGAACAGATAAATATTATACTTATCAGTCCAGATCACTTTGGGACCAATCAAGAAAATATCGCTCTGCTTTGCCGTGATGTGAAAGAATTTTGTTATAAAGATAGCTGTGTACACGCTAAACCATTACCAAAAGTAAACAATAGTGATTGTTTAGAAGAACAAGAAACCAAAGAACACGGGTTAGGAGAGCATTTTACCTTCATCAAAAAAGTATTCCCCAAAGCAGAAGTATTTCCCATAGTCGTGAAGCCGAGGAAGTTCATCGGTAATACGGAAGTGATAGAGCTGCTGAGTGGATACAAATTCAAAGGCAAGACACTGATCATAGCGTCTGTAGATTTTTCACATTACGTAGCTGAAGATTTCGCGAAGCTCCATGATAAAAAAAGTCTCTATACCTTGAATACAGCAACAACGGCTACAGAATACGGATCACTGGAAGTGGATTGTCCAAGTTGTCTCCATATCATCAACACCTTGGCACAACAAAACAATCAATATCCAAAACTCTTTTTGAGGGATAGTAGCAGCAAAATATTGAATCAAGAGCTAAATACGGGAAATACTTCAAGGCAATTTATCTATTATACAGCAGAACAACAAAAAACCAATGGTTTCACTATAGCATTTTTTGGCGATCTGATTTTTGACAGAAATGTAGCAAAACTACTCTCTGGAGACCAAAAAATTCAAGAATATTTTACCTATTTCTATCAGAACGAGAATACGGAAACATCGCTCTCCACGAATATCCACAGAAAACTCTTCGGGATCGATTTCGTAGGACTAAATCTAGAGACTCCTACAGTAAACGACCAGAACATCTGTGAAAAATCAGGTAAAGAAGTGATTTTCTGCTCAAATAGTTTGATACTACCCTATCTCAAAAATATAGGATTCACCGTATTGAATGTCGCCAATAATCATAGTCTCGACGGATGAATAGCAGCACATGAAGAAACAATTGAAAATATCAAAGCAAATAAGGTAAACTACATAGGCTATGTAAAAAATAAATATTTCGAAAAAAATTATCTCCGAAAGACAAACATCCGTGGGATACAGGTAGCACGACATGGATTCGATTTTACGACCACACCAAGAAACCTATTCTCCACATATTGCGATGAACTGAAAAAAAATAAAGACGATGGCTATATCAATATGGTATCCGTCCATCGAGGAAGAGAATATGAAGTAACACATAGTGCGGAGCAAGAAAGTTTGGGCAGACAACTTATAGATTGCGGTGCTGACATCATCATCGGACACCATCCTCACGTCATCCAAGACATCTGACGATATCAAGGCAAACCAATAATCTACAGTCTGGGAAATTTTTTATTTGATATGAAAACTCCTTCAGAAACAACAAAAGGAGGCTATGTACTGATAGATTATCAAGAAGGAGGAAAAATCACTATTTCTACGGGCAAAGTGAATGCAAGCGTATATTAATTTTTTCTAGCTTTGTACTACCATGTATCAAGCTTCAAGCATTAAGCTTCAAGCTAATTTATAGTTGATTTTCTCCCTCAAAAACATACTCATATTTATGAACAGAAAGAAAAACAAAGAATTTTATTTGTTTGGAGAAAAAAATGATAGTAAGAAGAATACTTCTGATGATGAGAAGAAATAGTATGACTCTACTCGGAGCAGCGCTTTTGGCTTCGGGAATTTTCTATGTTGTCAATAGTCCAGATAGTTTCATGACAAGCATCCTTTCATTGCAAGAACAGCAGTTTATCGTAGAAAAAGGACGAGATGTAGCATACAAAACCACAAGCGGTAGTTTTGAGATTTTCGTAGCAAATACCCATACCGGAGATATAAAGGAATTTAGCTGATTAATATATCTTGATCGCGAAAAAGTGAGGGTAGATATAACAAATACTACCGGACAAGGAACTATCAACATAGAAGAACAAGAGGGAGGAGCACTGTTTGTGTATGTAACAGATATGAATACCATAAACGGCAGCTGAGAAATTATTGGCATACCATTCTCCGGCGATAAGGAACAAATATTTTTGGGGGAATCACAAGGATTGATAGACAACAAACGAAAAGAGTTTTCTGTAGGCAATCTATCAGAATTTACCTCGACACACCAATAGTATTTATCTTCACTCTCATATATGATGAAAATATCACACAACATTTTGATAGCAAGTATCCTAGCTCTCGGATTACTTAGTATAGGATTCTTGGGAAATAAAGTTCAGGCAGCAGATCCTGATGCATTTATCGTAGAGGTATCACCAAGTTCATTTGATGTAAATGAAGCGGTAGATATCACCATCAAAGCAGTAAAATCCAACGCTGAAGTCGTTAAGGATTATCTGGGCGACGTATTTATAGAGATAGAAGGTATTGTAGATACTGCTGATTATACGGTCCCTAGCGATGGGTTGTATACCTTCCAAGCAGAAGATCAGGGAACAAAACTTTTCTCCAAAGGATTGACTATCAAGAAGTCAGGGACATTCACTATCAAAGTATCAGATATCATCAATGACACCATCATCGGACAAAAAACCGTCATCGTAGGAAGTACCGTAGTAGATACGACCGCGGAAACAATAACACTCATTTCGCCAGTACCCGGAGGTGTAGAGAAAAATAGTATTGCCAACGTCATGGCATCGGCACCTGGATTAGGAAATTCACCTTATCAAATATATATAAACAATAGTGCAGTATCACAAGGAATGACAAACGCTAACGGAGATATCAGCGCATACGTCAGCGGCATCACCGAAGGTGACAACATTCTTCAAATAAAGATTCTGAATGCTGCCAACGAAGTGATAGGAGAATCGCCTGTCATCACGTTTAGCTATCAACCTATCAAAGACGGAGTGTTCAACGGAATTACAATATCGCCGATAGGTGTAGTAAAACAATGAGAAAAAGCCACTTTTACTGTAAAGAGCAGTGATAGTGTTACCTCTGCACAATTAAAGTTAAGTGATGGTAAATCCATTCCTATGGACAAACAAAGCGCAGGGAATTTCACCAAAGAAGTAACCATGGACACTAAATGATTACTGAAAGTAGATATAGATCTCATCGTGCTAGGACAAGCAAAAAGTTATACAGGAGTTGCAGCATTGACCGTAGAAGAAGGTATCGGTATAGGAAAAATAAGAATGTATTCAGATAGCATAGACAAGACAAAACTTAATGTAACGCGAGAACCCATAGGCACTATAGCACAATACAAGATAGAATACGGCACAAGCAAAAACGACCTCAACGGATCTGTCGTAGTACAAACCAATGAAATCATTATAGAGAATCTAGTAGTCTGAGAAAATTATTTTTTCCAGATCACACCATTGGATACCAATAGCAATCCTACAGGAACAGCATCAGAAGTAATAGAAACGATCATAGGAGAAGATATGAGCTGCGTCGTAGTCGGTATAACGATCACCACAGGCCAGATCTGAGATAAATATTATTTGATGTGGAGTGGAGTAACGAATGTAGCCAAATATATCATCTATAGATCAGATTTTGAAGCAGCAGAATCGAGTCAAATGCAAAAAATCGGAGAGACGACAGGAACAATGTTCGAATATCCTTTCAATCCGACTCCAGCATCCAGACAATATAAATATGCATATTATATTGTAGAGGCGGTCTGCAAAGACGGAACCAATCTCAAGATAGACAATACCAAGAAAATAGTAGTGGGACCTGCAGAAAACATTCTCCTTATCATCCTCATTACCCTCTTCGGATATACCATATACAAACTCTATGGCTACTCAAAAAACTAAATACTAATACGAAGATATTGGAAAATGGAAACATTGAAACAATAACCTTTCCATATTTCAATCTTTCAATCTTTCAATTATTTTTTAATTGTTAGTCTTGAATTTATGTCAGAAATCAAAAAAAAATATAATCATCTTTCCATAGAGTGAGAACTCCTTAAAAAAAATTATTTTCAGAAACTCTTCACGACCAAAAAAGATTCGACGAAATGGGAGACCGTCATCACTCAATTGCCTATAACGATTTCCAAAGATACAAACATATCTGCAATCAGCGGCATCATCAAAGAAAGCGTAATTGCAACCTATCAGATGATGAAAGGTATCAAAGCCAAACTACTACCTATCTTCGACACAGAAAATAAAGACCTCAAAACAGAAAATTATGAAAGCATGCTCACCAAAGCAGGCATATTTTTTGGAATCGATACAGATAATATTGTATATTCAGAGAGAAACACCAATTTTGTTAGAAATCTCTTTGTAGAACTAGTAAACGAATGACGCATCTACGAAGATTGTTCGATAAATTATCGAAGTATTGAAGATCAGAAGACGTTATGAACTGACGAAATCCAACGGAAGAAAACAAGTGTGAAACAATATAATCTCAGATATTTTGTAGATACCAAAAATATCTCGCTCATCATACCTACCCTACATCCGGAAACTATCTTTGCTGATGTAGCAATTGCCGTACATCCTGATGACAAAAGATACAAGAAACTCATCAAGAGCAAAGTAATTATACCGATTATCAACAAGACCATCCCGATCATCGGAGAAGAGAGTGTAGATATAACAAAAAACAATGGTATCATGAGAATTACACCGACTCACGATACAAAATCACTGATAATTGCACAAAAACATGGTCTCAAAATAGACAAATTCGCTATAGACAAAAACGGTTGCTTCACAAAATGTGCAGGAGATTTCTGCGGAAAAGAAGCAAAAGAATTTGTCAAAAATATCGTAAAAAATTTGGATGATATTCATAATCTAGAATCTGTCACTCATCAAGAGGTTGACGTAGCATTTCATAGGAAAACAGGAGAAAAAGCACGACCACTCCTCTGTAACCAGCTTTTCATGAAAATAGATAAAGGATTGGATACTATCAAATCAGCAATCCAAGAAAAAAATATTCGTATCATACCAGAACATTTCCAAGAAAGCATGCTCGATATTATAGAGACAGCAGCGTGTTGGCCGGTAACCAAGGAAGATTCAAAATGATACTGTCTGCCATTACGAAAAAACAAAGAAGGAAAAAACTATTTCATATCAGACAATGAGTTGATCAACTTACCAGCCAAAAAAACAAAGAATAAGATGACGGTAGTATCACTGATCATTTTCAATCTAGTAGTAGATAGACGTCTCAGACAGCATTTTAGTATAGAGGAATGTATCGATGTTTTATTGGGTAAAAGCCGCACAGGTGAGCAAAACACACTTGAAGCATATATTGAGCTCTTTAGTGAAACACTCCCAAGAGGATATAGCAAAGAGTTACATAATCTAACCAAGATGATGGAATATACAGAAAAAGATCAAAATTTTAGTAAGGGGAAAAGTATCAATAATTTTGAAAAATTTTCAATGACATTGACAGAGTGTTTGGACAAATCAGTCGCTATTTCTAGCAAAAGAAAAGGGTTTTACAGTCTAGATATTGACGAATTGGTACCCAACGATGAATGATTGATACAACAAAAAGAAAAAATAGAAGAAATGTTGGGACATGCGCTCATTCTCATCAAAATGATGGAAGCATTCGATGGAGGAAAAAAATCGCCAGAAAAGATATTCTGTATCGACGAAAAAAAAATCTTTGAATTTATCAAAACCATAATCATAGGATATAATATCCAGGAAAAAATACTCTTCGATGCATGCTATATCCAAGAAGAAAAAAAACAAACAAAGAAAAGGAAAGAGACATTCAAAGAACTCATAAAAGAGTTTTGAATAGACTGTACAAGAATGTATGCTATAGATGAAAGTAAAGAGATAAGCGATTACGAACAATTCGTCAACAAGTTATGGAATGCATCCAGATTTATTGCACAACACATGTATGATAAGAAATGAACAAGGAAGATAACTGATTTTGATCAGTTGACGAGCTATTTGGAAAAGAGAAAAAATGAATTGAGTGAGTTCGAATCACGGATTATTTATAAAATAACAGAATTCCAAAAAGAATACGAAGAAGCATTTACAAGAAATGCACTCGAAGATATCCAGCAAAAGATGATACAAGTAATCAAGAATGATTTCTGTGATAAATATCTGGAAATACAAAAACATCAAGATACAGAGAATAGAAGCAAAGTAACACTACGATGTCTATGAGCATTACTTAAATGTACACATCCTTTTATACCATTCTTGACACAACAGATACGAAATGTAATAGAGATGGATTGACCTATCATAGCGCAACAGATCAAAGAAGAATTTTCCGTCATCAGCAAAAATTATAAAACTCAGCTTTTTATGGATATCATAGATAGATTCTTAGATATGAAACAAAAACATGGATATGCAAAGCATGAAACAGTAGATATATGCTTTCTAGCACCGCTAGATTTTCTTCAATATCTCAGAAAGCAAGAAAAGATTCTCAGCAAATTGGTGAATGTAGACTCAATAGAATATTTAGAGAACGAAAGAGAGCTAGGAAAATATCATACAGAGAATATCATAAATATAACTATAGGAATCTCTTCTCAACGCAAAGAAGTAGCCCTCAAGAAGAAAGAAGATCCAAAAGAAGTAGTTCGTCAAAAAGAACAAGAACTGCAAACTATAAGATCACTCATCCCATGATTATCTGCGAACGGAGCTGATCCAGAGCTTATCAGAGAAAAAAAGAAAGAGATGAACAGATTGAAAAAAGAGATAGACGAGATCAACTACGAGATCAAAAAACAGAAATTCAATAAATAACAAAGTGAAGAAATACGACAACATCTTCTGCTAAAAAAAACGGCCTCACGACCGTTTTTTTGTATATGTTCTTCTATATTAACATGTGATATGTAGTCTATTTACCAAGAATTTTATTGATCTCAGCTTCGAAATTCTCACTAGGATATGCACCAGCGATAACAACATAGGTACCTTTTTCATTATCGACAACAAGATTTCCTGGTGTTCCATTGATACCAAATGATTGACCTTCTTGTACTTGAGCATTTACCTTAGCGATAGTTTCTTCACTAGTAAGACAATCAGCAAAACTAGATTTTTTAAGACCGATAGCGCTAGCTATATCCTTTACATTATCTTCCGTAAATTCGTTGATTTGGAATGCTTGAGAAAGATATGCGTAGTACTTTTCTGATCAACCGAGTTCACCGGCACAAACAGCTCCTTGAGCTCACAAAGGAGCGGTTGGATTAAGTTGTGGTAATGGCATTTGTCTGAAGATCATATTAACATCATCAGGGTATTTTTTGACGAGGTTTTCAATAGTTTGTGCATTATAATGTCTCTTACAGAAAGGACAGAGAAGATCAGAATATTCAATAATAGTGATTTTTGCATCTTTATTTCCAAGGATATATCCATCCTTTTGGATAGCTGCAAATGTATCTGCATCACCTGCTACTGCAGTAGTAGTATCTTCATTAGCAGTAGTATCGGTAGTATCAGCAGTGCCTCACATAGAAGCGATAATCTGTTCAAGGGTAGATTTTTGTTGCTGAATATACACATCAGAGCTATACAATTGTCTAGCCATTTGCATATTTTCGCTACCTCCAACCTTGAGCGTTTCTAGTCGGTAAGCGTCATGTTTGAAGAAAGCAATATACACACCGAGAAGGAGATTAAGGACAATGAGAGCCATAAATAAGACTTTCATATTCCCATACTTTTTTTCTGTAGTCATGATAAATCAAATAATCGGATAAAATTATTGTGCTACCGCAGGTGTTTCAGTTGTATCAACGGTAGGTACAACAGCATCAACGGTAGGGGTGTTTGCAGCTTGATTGAGGCTACCCAAGATACCCTCCAAGGTCTGTTGTTGTTGTTGGATATAGACATCAGAGCTATATAATTGTTTAGCCATTTGCATATTTGCTCTTCCACCAGCCTTCATAGTTTCCAATCGAAGTGCATCGTGTTTGAAAAAAGCAATATAGATACCAAGAAGCGCATTGAGCACCAAAAGTGCTATGATCATAAGCTTCATCTGATGATATTGATGTTCTGTAGTCATGAAAAAAAATAGTAACGGAATAAAATTATTGAGTTACTGAAGTATCAACGGTAGGAAGTGCTTGTTGAGCTTGTTGTTGGATACCTCCTTGATACATTTGCAATGCCTTCTCGATTTGTTGTTTTTGAGTGGTCTTGAATGTATCAGATTTATAGATTTCTTGTACCATCTTATAATTTGCTCTTCCACCTACTCTATCAGCTTCAATTTTAAATTGATTGACAAGGATACAAACAACCATAAGGGTGTTGAGGATTACAATAATCCAAAGTAAAAGATGTTTAAAATTGGAGCAGCATGACATACCACAAACATCTTTTGAAGAGATTTTTTTGGTTTCTACGACAACCGCAGGAGTTTTAGTGACTTTTTTTGTAAATGCCATTGTTGGATATATAAAAAAATTAAAAAAAACTTTCGAATACAGTAGTCATTTGGCGCTTCAATACAAGTTTTATCAAGCGGAATAGATTGACAAAACAACAAAATTACTTGAAATTATTAAGGAGGATTAGATTGATTCTGAGATGGATTAGATCTTATCCCGTCTATACCATCTAATCTGTCTAACTATAAGTATGTTCTGTTCTTGAGTTCATCAGGCATATGCTGTTGATCTTTTGCACTAGGATCATCATGAAAATATTTATACTCTTTACCATATCACTCATCTTTCATCAGTTGAGTTGGTGCATTACGTAAATGCAAAGGAACAGGCAAATTACCGTATTTTTCTACATCAGCTCTCGTGGCAATTGCCGTACGATAGGCGATATTGTCTTTTTTGGCTTTGGCGAGATAGATGGCTAATTGAAACAAGAAAACATCACATTCTGGCTTGCCGATTTTGGCCACTGCATCATAGACTTCGTTGGCTAGAAGTAATGCATTATTGTCTGCAGGTCAGATATCCTCTGATGCAAAACGCAACAATCTTCTAGCGATATAGAGCGGATCTTCTCCTCCCATAAGCATTCTCTGGATCCGATAGCACGCTGCATTGCCATCACTATCACGAAGCGATTTATGAATAGCAGAAATAATATTGTAATGTTCTTCACCGTCTCTATCATAATACACACTTTTCTGTCCTGCCTGCAAAATAATTTGATCAGTCACCTTCCCATCTTTTGATAGAAAGATAGCTGATTCCAAAACATTCAATGCATTACGGAGATCACCGTTGCCGAGTTTAGCAATCAAAAGCAGATGTTCATCCGTCAATGTCAAATCCGGATGTCTTTGAAGAATCAGAGGAAATTTCTTTTTAATAAAGGAACATATTTCTTCTTCTGATAACTTTTCGAAAACAAATACCCTACATCTACTGAGCAGCGCATTATTCACGGTAAAACTCGGATTCTCCGTCGTCGCTCATATCAAAATAACCGTTCATTTTTCTACATAGGGTAATAATGTATCTTGCTGAGCCTTGTTTCGACGATGGATTTCATCCAAAAAAATAATAGTAGATTTCCCATATTGAAAATTTTTCTTCGCTTGATCGACCAATTTGAGCAAGTCCTCTTTTTTGCTGGTAACACCAGAGAGCTGAAAAAAATCTGCATTCAGTGTTTGTGAAATAATATGTGCTATCGTTGTCTTACCGCACCCGGGTGGCCCTCGAAACAACATTGACGGCACCTTGTCCGACTGCAAAAAAATACTCAGTGGTTTATCAGATCATACGAGATGAGACTGCCCAACAAACTCTTCTAAGTTCTTTGGTCTAAGATATGATGAAAGCGGTTCGAACGACATAACAAAAATGTAATAAACTCTGTAATATACTCCCCCGAGAAGTCGGAGTCGTGTAATGAATTTCATGTAATATGCTTCGCATAATGTGTCACTACAATCCATTACCATTCATTGCAATCCATTACTATTCATTACAATTCATTACAATTCATTACAATTCATTACAATCCATTACGTACGAAGCACTCATTACGACCCAAGGTCTCATTACTCTTCTGTTTCATTAGTCAATTTTTGTTTCTCTCACTCAAGCTCAAGCTGATCTATCTTGTTGGCTATTTTATCGTCTTGATAGAGCCAGAAATTTACTTCTCCGACCTCATCTAAATCCAGAACATCAGCAGATTGGATGATACCGATTCTCTTATTGCCAAGATCAAGAATATAATTGAGCTTATTGTTTGTTCCAAGAAAACATTCGATACCGATATCCTTGACATCATATTCACCAGGATAATCAATCAAAGTATAATCAAGCTTCTCATAACGCATATCACTACCAGGCTCTGAAGCGAGATTGATATACTTTGAATCTGCTTTCTCGAAGCCAAATAACAATTTGTTCTCTATAACAAAACCATTTTTGAATTTAACACTTACCATTGGACTATAATTTAAACGATAAAGGATTTTACTTTATTATGTGCCCTCTTTATTTCCAAAGAGGGGGGACCGGAACGGTGGGAGATTTTACAAGAGTAACGAAATCCTCCATCCTAAAGGATACCTCCTCCTTTCAGTAAAGGAGATACATTTTTTTATTTTTTTTATCAAAAGAAGTTAGGATTGATCAAACGTAATATTACTCCCGATGCTCCAAGAAGTGCTATACCAATAACAACCTTGATAATAAGACTTTTGCCTCCGCTTAGATTACCTGTAGAGATCATAATACCACCGATGATGATCAGTACAAACGATACGATGAGAATAATTGTCACTAATATCTGCGTCAAGCTTCCCATAAGTACAGGGAAAGCATCTTCTGACGTCACTGCTTGTTCATCATCACCCACATCATTGGTAGATCCTTCTATACACCTGCCGATGAACGGTACATTGGTATTGAGCTCGATTCCACAGCAGACACCTTTTGTATTACATGGTACACATGCATGATCTATTTTTTTATATCAACCTTCACACGTACAGCCAAGTCCTGAGGCATTAAGTTTTCCGCCTTTACCAAGACCTTGAGGATTTGTGGTCACATTGTATTCTGCCGCACATTTTTCATTAGTCAATCCATCTGGATTTGTGGTACCCGCACTTCAATTTGAACCACCTCAAGAAGGAGTAGTGCCTCATGTTCATCAAGGAGAATTTGTTCAAGTAACGGTTGGTGTTGTTCAGGTATTAGATGGTGGTGTTGTTCAGGTATTAGATGGTGGTGTTGTTCAGGTATTAGATGGTGGTGTAGTAGTATTATTATTAGTACACACACAGCAAGAAAGAGAACAACTATCTCACGCCACAGCTACATAACAGCTTTGTGCCTGTCCTACATTATCATTACAAGATGAATGTGTAGGTGAATCATATTCACAAGTAAATGTATGAATTCATCGTTCTTCAGTAGCATGAGCGGTTCTTGTTGTATTACATACAGCTGAAGTATACGAGCTTCCCAATCACAAAAAGACAATTCCAAAGAGCAATGCAAGGAGGAGATATCTTTTCATGGGGACAACTAAATAACTAAAATAACCGTAGTAACGTCATTCCGGTCTCAAGGGTTGCAACCGGAATCTATACTGAGCAAACTGGATTCCGGCCGCAATTTCTTGGCGCTGGAATGATGTCTATATGGTGTTTTTATGCTACCATTTCATTAATAACCTCATTTACAACAGTACTATCCACATCTGCCTTATGATTAGCCATAAGTTCTTTCATCAGTATTCCTCTTTGGGTCTTGAGATCGGTAATATTGTGATCTGTTATAAGTTTTTTGATCAGGTCTGTGGTCTGCTCTTTGGTCATCGTAGCAGGAAGATAGAATTCGAGGAGAAGTTTCTTCTGTTTTTCTATTTCAATTTCTTCGGGTTTATTCGCTTTTTCCAAAAATCAGATAGCTTCGACAATCTCCTTGACCTCTTTTTTGAGGATACTGATAATATCTACTTCTTCAAGGGTTTTTTGTATCTCAATTTCCTTATTTTTAATCTTAGAAAGGATGAGATTGAGTACAATCTTTTTGGTTTCAAATTTGTTTTTCATAGCTTCTTTGTAATCGTGAAGCAAACGATCATATAAGGTCATATTCTACAATAAGAGAATAAAATCATCTTGTATTTTAGGAATGAATTACTATGGTAAGCGATACGCAAAGCTCAGGTGGTGGAATTTGGTATACACGTACGATTGAGGTTCGTATGCCGTGAGGTGTGTGGGTTCGAGTCCCATCCTGAGCAAATAAACAACAATCATACTCAAATATGCCGTGAGGTGTGCCCCGTAGGACTACGGGGTCCTGAGCAATTACTCTTCTACAGGTTTCATTACCTGTTTTTTTTATTTTTCAATTCCGGCATCCTCATTCCGGCGCGTCAGTCCAGCATAGCTGGATTAAGTATTGCAGCAGGAATCTAGCCGGAATTTAATTCTGAACTCTTATTGTCCTACAATTACTTTCGAAGGCCTAATAACTCTCTTATCTCCGTCCTTCTCATATATAAATCCTCTTTCAAACTCCTTGATAATCTTTCATTTCATCTGTTCATCCTCTATTGGTTCCACACTGACGGGTTCATGCAAAAATGAATCTGGAACAAGTCATATGGCATCGATAGTTTTGATATGTAGACCTTCCAATGTTCTCAAAAATTTTTCATAAATCATCTGAACTCATTTTGTAAGCGGATCTTCCATATGTTCATCAGTAATATTTTCCAAAGATTTCCTGAGGTCTTCGAGGAAAGGAAGAAATTTTTTGACGACAAAAATAAGTGAATCCGTTTGCATATTTTTACTAGATTCTTGTATCTGTCTCTGATATCTATCAAAGTCCATCTTGAGATTGACGTATTCATATTGAGATCTTTTGGCGATTTCCTCAATTTCTTTTTTCTCTTGTTCAAGCTGAATGATCTTGGCTTGCAACTCAATAACCAATCAATCATCCGTTACTTGTTTCTGATCTTGTTGATGTTGTGCTTCTTCAAGCTTTTTTTGGAGATCATCTTTCTTCTTAGGATTCATAACAAATTAATTAAGAATTTAAAATATGATTTTAAATGAGAGATGATAAATGATAGATGAAAGATTTTATCTTCTTATGGACTATAGTAATTTTACAATAGGTTATTCCAACAAATCATACATTTATCATTTCTAATTTATAATTTATCATTATTTTTTGTATTGAAGTAATATTCAGCCAAGGTCTGATCGTTGTCATGTAATATCGTCGCCAATTCCGTTCCTACATATCTCCGATGTCGTCATTCTATCATTTTTCCATCGATCTCGACACCCTTTTGATAGGTATTGTGAAATCAGAATCTATGGGCATTATTTTTAAACCGATCATAATATTTATTGGGATGGGCTACATCGAGAGAATATCATCTTCCTCATCTCGCAATCACTTTGAGATCTACTGCAAGTCATGCTTGATGTTCGCTCGTTCATGTTTTTGCACATCTCAGCAAAGCACATCATTGTTTGAGAAGATATCACTGCAATCCGCTGCTTCTATATGCACTTGCTACTCGCAATTTATCACCGCTAAATGCATTTCGGAAATGTCGAGCCATATCAGCGAATTGAATACCAGCTTCTTCCCTAAGTTTGAATACCTTTGAATTATTCGCAGTAAAATTAGAATCGATAGGGAGTAAATCTACAGGAACATAGGACGAATCTTCAAACGGATGTTCATCGTGAAGGAATTTCTGATAAGAATCATCACTATCGAAATCAAAAGACGGAGCGGATTCATGGACCAATCAAAATGTAGGAACAATTTCATGATCTACGACAGGCTTAAAATCAGATGAATCGACAACAGGAATGATATGGACAGGAGAAGTTACTACTGTCTCCGCTCTTACATAATTTTCAAATAGCGCCAAAAACAGCATACTAAAGGCAAAGGTAAAAAACGCAGCCAAAAGAACTATTCTCATACGAGATCCTATCATACTTTATAGAACAATAAAAATATGTAGCTAAGGTATAATAAATTCAGTCCGATTTTCAAATGCATAAAAAAAACTCCCGGAAAACTCCGGGAGTAAATATCTATACACTGTTTAATGAATATTGAATGTATGAGAAACAATATCCCAAATGTGTTGATGAACTATTGGTACCAATTGATTAGCATTGATAACAGACCAACCAAAGGTATCGGCGAGTTGAAGATGGACAGCCCTAACTTTTTGGGTTAATTCATCATTCTGTTCATGCTTATGATCTGCTTCTATACCAGAGATAAATCTTTCTCCATCAAACAAGATACAAAGATCCTCTTTCAAGAGATGTTCATTGAGTCTTAGAAGAAAATCTTTATCAACACCAGCTCCAATACCCCAAGCGATACCCGTGCCTTTATAATCCTCAGCTATAATCCATGTACCTTCTTCAAGCTTTTGTTTCAATACAGGTTCATACTGTGTTCTATTGAGCGCATGGCACATTTGGAACTCACGAGGAGAAAAATTATACGGATTTCCTTTTCTCAAATATTCATTGAGCATTTCACCGGAAGGTTTGAGATCATAGACACCATACTTGAGATACTCAGCATGAATACCATATTTCCCAAGTTTTTCTATCAATAATTTGACCTGAGTGCTTTTGCCAAGATTATTGATCCCATAGAGCACAATAAATTTTCCTTTCATATGATTTGTGTTTTTTAGAAGTAAATATTATGTTTTTGTTTCATTTTAGAAATTGCGAAGTCCAAAAGTGTTTGGAAAAATTAGAAATTAGAAATTTGTTTCTGTTTATCACCGAGGTAGTAACGAAAAAAAAAAGAAAATCAAGGAATTAATATTTGAGACGCAATAAAAAAACGAAGTATCGAGAGTTTTTTATGATGTCGAAATTATAATTACTATCCAAATAAGTCTGAAATTAAAATATAATGAAGAATTATTGTGATAGTAATTATATATTCTTCAATCAAAAATGAAAAATATTTTTGAAGGAGAATATATATCGTAGATAAAAAAGCCCGCAGAGCGAGCCAAATATAATAGAATATAGTTTTTCTTATTCATAGAAACCATCTGGAAGATCATCGTCTTCAGGAATTACTGGATATTCATCAGGATTTTCATTGGTGAGCGGTTTATCTTCCAGAATTCTTCTTACATTTTCTACAATCTCGGGGTTTTTGATTTTGGCTCACGTAGCTTGAGCACGAGAAGATTCAGCAGTTTGGGAAGTGTGTTCTGAAGAAGTCTTGGAATATTGTTTGAATTTGTTTTGGATGACATTATTTCTCTCTAATGCCTCAGCCAATTCATAAAGAGATCAATTGATATAGGGACCATCGTTTCTCTTCAGAAATTGTTTGTGTTTACGTGCAGCATCTTTTTTCTCCTTAGTATCGAAACTATTGATATAGAGCTGACTGTCATACTTATCCAAAAGCGATGAAGCGACTTCCCAAGATTCAAGTTTAGGTGTATATTTTTGATAATCATAGTAATACGAGAGCCCTCAAAAAGTAGAGGTCATTACCTCTTTATCCAAGATTGTGTTGATATTTTTTTTGAAGAATGTCTTCCACGCCAAAAGAGAATCTTCAAATTGTTTGGGAAGATGAAAACGATGGAAACTACTACAGATTTGACCAACAATAGCATAATATAAGATAGTATCCGTTCCGGGATCATCAGGATGTTCTTGGCAGTACTTGAGTCTTTTGATAAATTCTGTTTTGTTCTGTCCAGAAAATCCCCTTTCTTCAAATCGATTGAAAAATTTATCCAGATAGAATTTTACTTGTTCAGAAGAGGTCAGGGTATGAGTAGGAATAGCTTTTTTCATATCATCAAAAAATCATTCCATGGTTTGAATCTCATCACCATCTTTTCATGCAAATCATCTACTATCGAATTTCATCATCTGATCAACCACACTCTGACTCTTGGTGAGAATAGATCAGCTCATCGCATATGGATTATTCCTAATATCAGGATCCAATCATTCGTTCTTCTCATTACTATTTTTGAGGAATTCTTCTATCAATACTTTATCTTCTGGTTTTGTTTTTTCATCAGCATAGATATCCAGCAAAGTCTTACCATTGACGTTTTTTCCCGTGATCTTGAAAAATTCACTGAGCTTATCTAAATTAGCACCCTTATCCATTCGTTTTTGGAAATCACCTATGACGGTTTTTGTTCATCAAGACATATCATCAAAAGAAAGTTTGCTCGATGAATATTTCATTTCTTTACTAAATGATCCTCCGCTGAATATATCAAGAATTCTCTGAAGTTTGCTTTGTTGGTGAATATCTCTGACCCGGATACCAGGGATAAATCATCTCGTCCTACAAACTTTTTGGATCATACCTTGCGTCTCCGACATCGTCATGGTGAGGAATATACCGGAAAGCATACCAGCCATAACCGCCATCTCAAATATCTTTCGCTGACCTTGACTTACGGCTTTGGTCGCCATTACTTTGAGGAAAGGAATAGCCTGCTGAGGTCTGGATTCCAAAAGTCTAAAGAATTCTGCTCTCGCAAAATCGAAGCTTGCATTCTTGTTTTTTCCAAATCACTCATCTACGGTAGATTGACTGAAGAATCACGTATAAGATTTTTCTAATTCATCGATGAATGTCTTGGAATATTTACCATAAAAATAATATTTAGTCTTATCGTTATCACTTACTCCAAGCTGTCTCGCATCCATAACATGAACAATATATTTCATCTCAAGTTCAAGTATTTCATTTTTTTTGTTGTCAGCTCGGATCTGTCCATACTGCGGTGTTCATTGTTCAAGTTCTCTGATAAGTTTTTGACGCATATCTAAATATCTCTTCTGATGCGCAGGTCCCATGAGGATATTCACCCGCATACCTTTAGCAGCAAAATCAGGATTTCTATTATATGGTCATTTACCTTTGTTGATCATAGCAAGCAACATAGCTGCTGCCTTGTAATGAGGTTTGATAGCAACCTGTCCACTGATCATAGGTTTAAGATGTTTTTCATAGATCAACGAAAAATCAGCATCTTCATAGACCTTTTTCCGCTTCTCTACTTTTTTCCATATTCTACTATCTCTTTCAGCAAAATAGTCTAGACCCATAGATTCGAATCCGGCAGAAATTCTGGAAAAAGGCAGCATTTTTCCAATTGTACTATAGAGATTACCCTGATTGACAAGGATATCTGTCAGATCTTCTGCTTTTTCATCATCATATTTTTTGATGGCATCCTTGAGTTTAGAAAAACCGTTTTTGAAGAAAGAAACGAAGTTACCGATACTAAACGCATGATTGGTAGTCGGTGTTTCACGATTTTTGATATCTTGTTGTTTCTTCATATCATCTGCTTGTTCTTTAGTTTTTGGCTGGAGTCATTTTTCTCTAATAAAGGTAAGAAAGGTAGGATAATCCATATCACGAGTATATTTTTTGAGCGTATCTCCATCTTTAAATTCTCACGAAAGAGAAACAGTACCGTTACTATTATATTTGATTTTGTAGAGACTATAATTTTTGCGAGATTCGCTGTCAGGTTGTTCTCAAACAGGACCGGGCTCATACCAACCAAAATGCGTAACTGGAGTATCATCTGCAGAAAATTTGAAAGCGTTCCCTTCTCGTTTGATTTCACTAAAACTCTTATCAAAATCTTTTACAAATCATCATACTTTGACAATAGGCATAACCTCTTGCATAGACATTCACTTTACATCAGGCATCTTATAGATTTCTCAGAACGTATCCTTGATATCTTGCAAAGACTCAGGAGTTAATGAAAGTTCTTTGGTTTTACCCTCAACGGATCATAATCCCAATTCGCCTCAGCGGACTTTCACTTTAAATGTTCATTTATCTTTGTTGATACCGACGATTTCCATCTGCAACCATGCTCTTCCTTCATACTTAGGATAGGTTTGACTATCTGCAAATTGCATAAACAATCTACTTCATTCAACAAAACCCTTATTGTCTTTATATTTTTTGTCAGTATCAGGGAAATTGTATCATTTGAGCTGTCCCCATGCCTCCAAAAATTTATCATAGGCTGATGTTTCGACTTTTTTTTCAGTATCCTTACCTTCAATGACAGGTTCGACTTGAGGTTCATCTTCATTTTTTTCTTTATAGACTTTTAACTTACCTAATTTCTGTTCAAGTTCTTTTTCTTTCTCTGGAGGCAATTCTTGGTTCATACTTTGTTGTCCAAGAACATATCAGAAAAGCAAAGCCCCAAGTGCTTGACCATTGAGATTGAGTTGTTTATCTAAAATTTCTATATCACATGATGGTTGTTCATTATCTTTGATAACGACAGGAATATTCGGATCATCAGATTTTGTTTTTGGTCGAGAGATGAGGGTTCTCTCCTGATCAGGAGCAGTCATTGGCTCTGAATAGAGATAGAGTTCTTTACCTCCATCATCTTGAACATTTCTTTCATCTAGAGGAGAATACGAAGAAAGATATCACTCTACAATCTTACCATCCTTTTTGAGTCTGACTTTATAGGCATCATTGATACGGAATGTACCGTTTTTAGCCTTAAAATCATAGTAAAGTGAATCAAATATTTTATTTTCCTCAAAAAATTTGTCATTGGAAGCGGAGACATCAGTAGTGAAATTGAGGGGAAGATTCTCTAATGTCTTGAGATCATCAATACTTGGTACATGGGATCTTGTAGTAGACATAAATGCTTTCTTGGTGAATTTCAAAGGAATCGGACCATCTTTTGTCGGAAGCATGATTTCCATTTTACTGAGATCGAAAAGATCATTGGTAAATTGAGTCAAATCCTCTTCCGTCACGGAAAGCAATTCAGGAACTTTATTTTTGATCGTATCTTGAAGTTTATGTTTGACAAGAGTATCCACAAGCAATTGTTGTTGCTGAGGAGTGAGTACCGAAAAGTCAAACTTGTGAGCGACTAATACATCAAATATAGTAGCCAATGAAGGTTCTTTGCTCCTAAGAAAAGCAATATATGCTTGCCATTTGCGGTATTCTCTCTGTTGTCTCAATTCACGAATTTTTTGAGCAAGACGTTTTCTCTCTTCATCAGACGCAGCAGCATATTGATCTTCCGTTTCGGTAATCTGAGCATCGATAGCATGGAGATCTGTATGAAACATTGAATCTACAGCAAGAATATGTTTATCATTAAATGGATAGATTTTTAGAATTTCATTGACGTATGGAGGAAATTCCTTGAGTGCGCTACCCATCGCATCGATATAATGATCTATAGTCGCTTGAGTTTCTTGTACCTCTTCAAAAAGTTGACGAGTAACGAGTTTATTAAATACTCTCCTATATTGCTGTTCTCGTTCTGAAAATCATTTGGTAGAATCAAATTTTCTTCCTGTTTTATACAACTCCTGTTGGATATCACCATTGGTTACGATAATACCATCAAGCTTTTTGGCGAGTGGTTTATCTATTTCAGCAGCATGATCAAGAAGAAACTGCGTCCGTTTAGTCTTGAATCCAAGCAGATCCTGATATGCACTAAATACCGTTACCGGCAAAGGAAATTCTTCATCAAAAGCATCTCTAAGAGGTCCTGATAATGTTTTCCTTATTTTGGAAAGTGCAACAGAAACCATCAATCTTTCCGTCGGATTATAATCAGGAGTAAGGATATGTTCTGCTTCTTCTGTAGTAGTTTCTCCTATAGGTATTCATTCTTTTTCCAAAAATTTTTTCCGTACAGAAAGCAGATCGTCTATAGTTTGTAATTTACTTCCATCCGCAAGTTTGAAAGTATTGGGATTAAATCCCGCAACAGAAGCAAATCTATCGAAAACATCTGCAGGAAGATTATTGATAGGTTTCTCACAAAAATGTTTGAGGTGTTCTAAACTATTTTCCATGACATGAGTCTCCGTAGTTTTAGATTTGAATGCAGCATTAAGCTTTCTACTTTCATCATCATCACGCAAACGACCTATCGTATATCATCTCTTTTCAAGGGTTTCAAGATAAATAGGAAGATCTTTCTTATCTATTTTATCAAGTAAGTTAGGATATTCTTTTTTGAAATATTCCCGAAATTGTTCCAAATATTCTTGGTCTCCATATTGTTCGATTCTTTTAGTTTCAGGAATTTTATCAAATTTTGTGAAAGCTGATGTTAATTCATCGAGAAAAGCATCCGAGATATTCGGTTTTTTGGGAGCGTTTTCAGGTAATTTTTGTTGTTCACGATCAATCGGTTTTGACTTTCCTTTTTTGCCTCCTCCTGCCATACAATACTACTAGTGAAGATAAAGAATAGTATGCTCTCAGCACGAAGCTTTAAGCTAGATATAAGTATACTGATTTCCTCGAAAAAAGCAAAAAAAAGCAAAATAAGACCCAAAAAATCTCCAAGGATTTTTGAGGTCGTTTTTGTCCCGTAAAGCGGCGGCAAAATAAGACCCAAAAAATCCATAATTTTTTTTGAGATTACTTTCGTCCTGGGAAACAGGAATAAAAAAACCCACCGAAGCGGGCATATATGTATATTAAAGTATAATATCTAAATTCTAATTTCCATCATTTCGGCGCCCCGTCCCTGTGTCAAGTATTGAAAGAAGGGATGCAGCCGGAACTAAATTCTACTTATGGTTGAAATAAAGTATCAGGACTAAATACTACTTTTTTTACACCAGGAAATTGGAGTGCGGTTTTTTGGATAACACTGGAAAGAATAAGCATACGTGCAGATCATCAATCAGTGAATCATGGAACTTCTGTAAAAGAAAGTATCAAAGTACCATCAGGTAGTAATTCTGTGTCAATCAGAGCAAATTTCGGATTGGGGAATTCTGTCATAAATCATTGTTGTTTTTCCGTCGAAGTCAGATTACCTTTAAGTAATTCATTGATAGTATCTACAAGAATATTTTTACTCGCAGGAAAGATACGATAGATAGGAAGAAGAGAATTGATATTCACTTGTTGTTCAGGAGGAAGCTTCTGATCAGCTATCTGATTGAAATAATACAGTGCTACTTTGGTAGGTGCTGAAGTCTGAAATAAAGAATCCTCCGTAATAGCATCAGGATCAGATTCGAGTTTTTGAGTAATAAGATCCAATTGACCTCTGATAGAATCTAATTGTTGAGTCAATCCTGTATTGATACTCTCCGTCATACAGACAGGACATTTACCAAATCGAGAACCTATATTTCTACCAAGATCATGATTAAACAACCTTAGATAAGATCGGAACAAGAAAATGATAAGAAACCGAACGATAGTGGTCCAAAAGATTTTTTTCATGGAAAAAAACAGAAGGCGAAGTCCAGTTCAACTGGATAAAAGGTATGAGGCAGAAGGAGAAAATATTTTTCTACCTTCTACTTGTTACTTAGAATTATTCTGCTGTTGTTCCTGTAGCTGGTAAAGTTTCAACAGTAGGAGTTACCATAGGAGTTGTATCACCAGCTAATCCCTTAAGTGTTTCTTGCATATCAATAAGTGTTGTCTGGATAGCATTGATACCACTCATAACATCAGTAGTTTGTCCAGTAGAAAGCATATCTTGATTAGCTACACTAGTAGCACCAAGTCGAGTAGCCATACCGTTGGCCATATCAGCATTGAAGCTCTTCATGTAAAATGCAAAACCAAAGACAACGATAATCCAAAACAAAGTAGTTCGTAAAAATGTTTTCATACTATAAAAAATAATAAATAAAATAATTCAATCGCTCATTTCGATATATCAAAATTGATGCGAAAATTATACCGGAATTGGTATACGTGACAGAACTTTATTCTTTTGTAAGATGAAATCAAATTGTTTTTCGTAAAAAATCTTGCATTCAGTAAGAAAAAAGATAGATATATCCACGTGGAAACACACATTTTTTTTATGACAGCTACTTGTCCAAATGTAGCGAAATAGTTCAGTCATAAAATAATAGAGAATAAATGGAATATGGCGGCTGTAGCTCAGTTGGTTAGAGCGCTCGACTGTGACTCGGGATGTCGCGAGTTCGAATCTCGTCAGCCGCCCCATTGACTAAAATAGTATCAAAATCGCATCCAGCGATTTTTTTTAAAGATGATAAAATAGGGGTTGTGTATTTTTTAAAAAAGTATGTATAATCACAATATCAATAATCAAGGAACACAAAAAATGGCTTCTCATAAGAGAAATCAATAATAGACGTATAGATGTTCATCTATCTAAAGAATCACCCATCAGATATACTTGCAAGTAGACACGCGATATATAGAACAAAGAAAGATGTTTTAGTAGAGAAAATGATAAAGAAAAAAAAATGGAAATAATTATTGATAAAACAGCTTCAGACCAAAGGTTTGATAGGTTTCTCAGAAAATGGTTCAAAAGATACCCGCAAGTGAAATTAGCGGATATTTATCGTATCATTAGAATATGATGAGCAAAAGTCAATGGAAAAAAAGTAAAAGAACAACATAGATTGCATGAGGGAGACACTATCCAAATAGATGAAAATATACAGATGGGGACTGAAGATATATCATTACTTACCAGTCAAAAAGAACGTAAGATGGAAAAAGTAGACATCACTAAATTTCAAAAACATATTTTGTATGAAGATAGCCATCGAATAGTGTTTAATAAGCCCGCGGGGATAGCTATGCATCCGGGAAATAAACATTGGAACGATGTATCGATGAATGATTACTTAGAAAAATATGCAGAAGAATACAAAACCACAACATTTACACCATCATTCGGTTATAGATTAGACAAAGATACTTCAGGGATATTGATAGGTGCAAAAAGTTATGAAGCACTACAATATATTAATACTATAATCAGAGAAAGAAAAATAGATAAATGGTATCTGACACTCGTCGTCGGTAAATTTCCCAAACACATCCTTATTGAAAAACCATTGACGAAATCCTACGACAAAAAATTTGACAGATCATACGTAAAAGTGGATTATAGTGAATGATTAGAAGCCAAGACGGAATGCCGACTCGAAAAATCATTGACACATCCGTCGCTTGGACAAATATCACTCGTAAAAGTAAAAATTCATACAGGCAGAATGCATCAGATCAGAATACATATGAAGGAAGAAGGATATCCGGTATTGGGTGATATAATCTACGGAAATTCTGCAACAAATAGGATACTTTACAAATCATTAAGGATAAACAGACAATTGCTTCACTGTCGAAAATACGATTTCTACGACCCATTCCAAGAAAAGACGGTAAGTTTTGAAGCTCCTATACCAGAAGATTTCGAAAAAATCATAGAGAAAAAATCATAAGATAAGATAAGAGAACAAATAAAGGAAAAAAAGATTGCTAATGCAATGAAATAGAGCAAAATTATCTACTACAAAAAAATCGTTTATCTCCATAAACGATGCATAACAAAAATATATGCAAAATTATTCTGCACACAATACAGGAGTCTCTCCTGTTGTAGAAACAGTTTGACAAGTAGGTATAGGCTTGATAGGTGGTTGATCAATAGGAGTAGGCCTATGAAGTTCTGTAGCTATAGCTACAGCGCCCAGGACAAGTCATATAATCGGAAGTGAAGTGAATAGCTTTTTAGCGGTTGATTTTTTCATAAATTTTCAATGATAAAAAAACTGCACAGAAGAAAAATAATGATTTAATTTCTTATTTCAAGGCTTGTGTATAATGGGTCACCAGATAATATTTTTTTCCGATCAACGCAACACCCAAACCGATATGCTGATAATTTCCGACAATAGCATTGTAATGAGGTTTTGAAGATTTACCTTTTTCACTCATAAAGAAGGTCCAGCTAGTAGTGATAGCTTTTATAAAATCATCAGTACAATCACTTTTTTTGCAGGTATAATATCCTCGTCAGAGATTTTCTGTAAAAAGCGTCTGACCATTTTTTTCTTTGGTAGCAAAAGCAATTCACTGATCGATAAATCGCTGCTTAATACTCGTATAAGAATAGTATCCATCAGTGGTTTTTCTGCTATGTGTTGCTTTGCCGAGTGCAGCAAGATGCTTTGCTCGAACAGTTGCAGTTCATTCCAATGAAGAAGTATAGGTATAAGCAGATAGCTTTTTCGTTTTTCTCTCAGCGTTGTGTAATGCTAACCAAGCTGCTCTTACTTTGACAAGATCTACTTTGGGAATAGTCATCCCAGAAGAAACAACGACAGAAGAACCAGAAAAAGTTTTTAGTTTATCACTAACATAAGCTTTGATTTTAAGTAATTCTTTGATCTGATTGGCATCATCACGATATTTGATCATCAATGAACTCATACTTTTGATAACAGAATCATAATACGTCTTTTTTTGTGAAGAAGTAAGTTTAGCTTGTTGAGATTCAAACGTAGCAATATACGTATCAGAAGAAATCGCTGCAAAAACAGTTCATAAAAACAAAAATAATATAAGTAAACAGGTAAGATAACGTACAGAACGCATGAGTAATAAACAAAGAATAAACGAAAAAAGTATACAAAAATATCTCTGGATTACAATACCAGAGACAGAGGACAAGAAACCAAGACAAAGAACAAGGAGCATATCTCAGAATACTTGTCCCTAATTCCTTGAGTCTATGAAAAAGTTATATTTCAGGTAGATACATATTCACCGAGATCATCGTCATCATCATGTTCTGCTTCCAGACGTTTGGTGCATTTCGGACAACGTTTAACAAAAGGATCATTCAATAAAATAGCTTGAACAGACATATCTTCGATATTGATAGTTTCATCTTTTGGATCGATATACAGAAGCGATTCTTCTGATTCCGTCTTTTCTTTTTCGGAAATATCATCTTCAAAAACGAATCTCGCTGTATAGAGAGGAATTTCGACACGTCTATCAAATGCTGTACCACAACTTTCACATATTTCATGAAAAGATGCAGTGATATCAGTCAAAGTTCCAAGCAACGAAGTAGTGTCTAATGAATGGATAGTGAACGTCCCTGCCATACCATCAGCATCAAGATTAGGTAGTTGATCTGAGAATTTATGATCGAAATATATCTGGTCTTCTTTTCATGACTCATTGAGAAGATCGGCGATTTTTATTTTGAAGACCTTGTCCTTCATGATTCAGGATTTGCCTTTTGTGGCATTAGCTTTGTTGGTCTTTCCCGCTGTAGCGGATACATCTTTCATTTGACTGGAAAAAACATAAAGGTATACTTACTATAAGTATAAAGTTTTACCGATTTTTTTCAAATACCACAATCATGAAAAAAATAATTAAAAAACCAGTTCAGAAGAGACAAATAAAAAATATTCTCCTCACAGAAACATCAGTACAGAAGTATTTTGAGGTATTGAAAGAACAGGTATGAAGCCAAGAAAAGGTAATGGTAGCCGTAAGTGGGGGTTCAGACAGCATTTTGACTGCATGTTTGCTATACAATTTTTTTATAAAGAATAAATATAGTTTACAAAATCTATTTTTTATACACTGTAATCATTGAACCAGAACAGGAAATATCCAAGACGAGGAATTTGTAAGAAATTTTTGTACATGAACCCAACTAATCATCATCACAAGGAAAGCGAGCAAAAAAAACACCGAAAACGAAATGAGAAAATGGAGATATGAAGTATTCAAAAAACAAGCGAAAAAATATGGAATACAAAAAATTATTTTCTGACATAACCTCACGGACCGCATAGAAAGCACGTTTCTCAATCTCTTGCGCGGCGCGAACATCAATGGACTCTTAGCGATGAAAGAATGTGAATCACACCATCTATTGTCTGGAATACAGGTTATAAGACCGATTTTAGGACTAACTAAACAAGAAGTTTTCGGACTCTGCAAAAAGTACAAGATTCCTTTTGTTACGGATCCGACCAATGAAGACAATACTACTAGTCTCAGAAATAGGCTCAGAAACAAAGTATTGCCGCAACTCTATACATTAGCGAACAAACAAGATACAACAACGAATTCATTCATCGAGAGTATGAAGAACATCTACACACAGTTGGAGAAGAAAGAAGAGAAAGAAGTCAGATTAAAAACCATTAAGAAATCCGCACATCGAAAAGCTGATTTCGCTTATCAACGGGATATCGAACCAAGTCAAGTAACAAACGAAAATATGATGGCCATGATGAAGAAGCTTCATATCTCGAATAATATAACAGCTCCTCTCTTACATGAATTGACAAGGTTTTTGACAAAGAGCGAAAGCGGATACAAATACATCAACAAAACATATGTTTTCAAGTCGCATAGCAATATTTATATCATCTCAGCGCCCAAAGGATTTTGGGAAAAAACGATTGATAGCGAAAAAAAAATAGATACAACAACAGTGAAAAGATTCCCACGCAAAGGAGATATCCACAAAGGAAAAACACGGAACCAACGATGTATCAATCAAAAAATCCCCGTTTTTCGAAGAAATTTCATCCCCATCCTCGCACAAAAGAACAAAGTCATCAAAGCATTTATCCCCTATCAATCATAAATGGAAACACGGAATACTATAGTCGAACAGCTCGGTATCTTTCGAGATAAAATCATTCACATTATGGCGAACATCAGCGGACGAACAGAACCAAAAGCAGAGATGATACTTTTGATCATCCTTGGCTATATAGTAGTTCTCTTGTTTCTTTTATTTATTCATCGTAAATTGATAAAAAGACATAAAAGAATCCACGAACATATTATTTTTCTCTATGATACGATACGGTATCAGGTAGCAAAAGCACAATATAGCAATCCATCTATACAAGAGAGTAAAGGTATCAAAGTAGTTATGGAATCCGAACAGGAAAATTACTTAGCAAATACAAAAGCAATCAGAGAAGAAATAATGAATATAGAACAGCATGTAGGACAAAAGATAATTGGCGATGATCAACGGGATACCATCAGCAGACAAACGAAGAAAAAAAACACTGCAAAAGCATTTATGGAAATAATAGGTCGATTGACTACGCTCATCACCGCGGGAGTATACAAGCTATTTTGGTAGAAAAATAATGATTTTCATCCAGTATACGTCTAACATGGATTACGCAAAAAAGTATTTAGGGAAAATAATAAAAGTCAAAATAGACAGACCTCTGGGAACAAAACATCCCAAACATAATTTTGTTTATTGCGTAAACTACGGATTTATTCCAAACACTATTGCACCAGATGGGGAAGAATTGGATGCTTATGTACTTGGGATATTTGATCCAATTGAAGAATTCGAAGGTAGGTGTATTGCAATAATTCATAGAACAAATGACGATGATGATAAGCTTATCGTGGTTCCCAAGGGGATGAATTATGGCGATGATCAAATAAAAGCGCTAACAGAATTTCAAGAAAAATTTTTCACATCAGAAATTATTAGATAATATATAGTTTTAGATGGTATTGTAGTTTTCAAAATAACTATCTAATCACCAAAAAAGTACAATATCTCGATCAATACTAGAGTATAATAATAAATTAGTAACACAAAAAGCCCGCACACTCGCGGACTTTTTTTATATAAGTACATTAAGTTTTATTGGTTATTGACTATTTAATGCTTCGCTCTCACTTTCCTATAGACAATATAGAATACTACAGCTATTGCCAATGCGATAAGAACATTTTCTTTTGGTCCTGTTGCTGGAATGTTGTTACCAATAATGGGTTTAGTAGGTGATGTAGGAGTAGTTGTACCTGGAGTAATACCATTAGCGATGAAACTATAACGATATTCTGTACCACCATTATTTGGCATAAAATTGACCAGATATTCACCATTTCTCGTAAGAGTAAATGTATAGGTTTCATCAGACATATTTACACTTCCAAGTCTTTCGAACATCTCGCTGGTAGGATTCCACAAGAAAATATCGATCTTATCGGAACCATCGATAGAAGTTCGTCTCAAGGTAGCTCTATTACTGGTAATAGTGTGGGTAATATGTGCTAAACTCATATTTGCTCAAGGTGCTGCATGTGTCAAAGCTCATGTATCAGTCGGTTTTCCCTCACCATATTTTTGCGTGGCAAGTTTAAATCGAAGCTCATTGGAAATCTCTCCAAGAATACCGTTATTATCTTTGGGAATAATAGAAACATAATAGACATTATTGGTATTGATACCATCTTCAGTAGCTTTGAGCTCCATAGTAATTTCTGTATTGACGGTAGTGAAATCAAATGTTTTTTCCTTGGATTGATCGAGTAATGTAGTATCCTCGAGAATCTGAGAAAGTGGATATTGAGAGAACATCACCGTATATTTCTTGATTTTATTGCCGAGTTCGTCTTGAATGACCGGTGATTTGAGAACGATATGATCTACCGTAATACTATCGACAGTAACTTTTTGACTGACTGCATATCCAAAAGGGATTTCATCATTGAGATTATCCATTCGATCCCGTAAGTCGCCTTCGACCGCGAAACTAAATCATAGAAATAACAGAGCAAACATAAATATACTCAAAACTTTCTTCATGTGTTTTTTGTATTTAAAGTGTAAAATCCAACAAGGAAAATTACATAGATATACTATATATGTGGATTTTGTTTGTAAAAACAAGAAAAAAACATCTTGTACATATTTATACATAGTTTACCCATCGAACAGTTCCGAAATAAAATTATGTTGTATGTCAAAATATATCATCCTTCACCTGTCCTGTAAGGGAAAATATGTTTCAGTAGTTCTGAGTGAATGATGGATAAATTTACCAAAGAATAGAATAGTATAAAAATTTGCATATTTTAGAGAAACCCATATACTTAAGTATCACAAATTTTTATTCTTAAACAAAAACAAAAAATGGCAGAAACCAAAACAGCAGCAAAATCAGAGCCAAAAGCTGCAAAACCAGTAGCAAAAATTGCAAGTACAAAAGCTGAAGCACCAGCAAAACCAGTTGCTCCCGTAAAAGTTGCAGCAACTAAAAAAGTAAACAAAGACGAAATGATGGCAAAACATCAGCAAATGGTACAATTTGTACAAAACATGTTAGGAAACATGGAAAACGACATGAAAAGAATGAGATTAACATTACATCAGCTTGCAAAATTCGATCCTGAAAATCCTGATAGCGTTGAAATCAAACAAGAAAACACCGATGCTTCAGAACTCAAGAGTTATTCAGAAGAGAATGCACAAGTGGTAGAAGGAATGTTTGATGGCTACTTCATGATCGGAGCAGACCAGAAAAAATACCCGGTACCATTGAACTATTCAAGCAAAACGAAATTAGTTCCTGGAGATCATCTCAAGCTCAAGATACTCGAAGACGGAAAATTCATCTACAAGCTGATCCAGCCAGTAGAAAGAAAACATATAAGAGCAATCCTTTCCAAGACAGATGATAATAAATTCATTGCAATCACCGATGATGGAAAGAATTATTTCCTCAACCAAGCAGCAGTAACATTCTTCAAAGGAAAAGCAGGTGATGAACTTTATATCCTCATCAACGATAAAGAAGAAATGGGATTTGCAGCAATCGAAGCCATTATTAAAAAATAATGATTAAAACAATCATCAAAAAATAAATATCTCTATCATCATAGAAAAAAAAGGGGGACAATGCTCCCCTTTTTTACGATAGTATCTCACTATGAGATATATGAAGAATTATTTTTGAACAATAGACAATGACTTAGTAAATAAGAGAGTTCATTCTTTATCAAAGAATTGAATCACATAGGTATTAATATCTTTTAGTGTCAAAGAGGCATAGTCTGTATAGGCATAAAAGACGAACGTCGTGTCTCCAGGACGAAATTTTTGTAAAGAATAATTAGTATATTTTCCTGGTCAAGAAGAATCAGTATGACTCACAACAATACTAGCTACATCATATATAGAAAGAATTCATTTGATAGCCACATAATTACTTCATGTAGATAATGTATCATCGATAAATCCTTCAAAAGACACCTCATCTCAAGAAAGTTCTGAAGATCAAGAAGGTTGATCTATTCTCATCATCATAAGCATCACCCGCCCCCTCATCTCCAACATCTCTGGAAAAGTAATTTTATTCATAATACCAGCAGCTTTCAGTGCATTGAGATGAGCTTCATATCGTTGACCTGGCTTACCATTATTAAGGTTACCATACAGTAATCTCGATAACATAGTACCAAATTGTGCTCTTGTTACTTGTCCATCCGGAGTAAAGAAAGTGTTTGGAGTTCCATCAGCATTGAGTCCCATCAAACCAAGCTGACAAGAAATTTTCATATAGAACTTCATTTCTTCAGAAGTTTCTGCAATATCTGAGAATACACAAGATCTGGTAGTATCAGGTTTCTTACCCAAAACTTTTATAGCAAACTCCGAGATCATCTTCGCTGCATGTTTTCTGATAAGCGTTCATGTCATATTTGCTCTCTGGATAGTAGGCATGGTAGTAATACCAACGCTATATGCTCGGAGATAGGCTTCATTAAGTTCTTGTGAAAAAGGAGAATCTCCAATAGATCATGAGAGTAAAATAGGCGAATCAACAGAAATACCTGTAGAAACACATGGTCAACATACGAGATCATAATAGTTATCACTACAATCTCTATGATCAGGACAGACATCAGGTTTAAGTGTTGGTCATAATCTATCTCATCAACCACTAGGAGGTGGAGAAGATTCAATCTGACAAAGTGATGAACATCCATCTCAACTATTGATATTTCCATCATCACAAGTTTCTGGATTTTCGGTAACACTATTACCACAAATATTAGTCACATATCAATCACAATGATCATTACATCATCCAGGAACTAAGCCATTACTGGTCCCATCACAAACTTCATTATCTTCTACGAAACCGTTATCACAGACATATTGGACATCTAAGCCAGATCAAATAATTTGCGCAATACCGCCATAACTATCCCAGAGATATCCTGTAGCTATCCCATTTTCAAAAAGGAAATTTCCATTGGGAGCAAATGAAGGGAGATAATCATTATGGAGAAAATCATATTCCAGTCATGCAACAAGAGAAAACAGTTCTCCGCTCCATACATGTTGGATATATCAGACGACACCATTTGATGGACTACTGCAGACAAACAAACCTCCCGTCATCGTTAAGTTATCATACGAAGAATCTACAGATTTAAGGTAGTTCAGACTATCTCCATCCAATGGTCGGACTCTATTCCCACGTGCAGAATTAAGATAAAATCATCTCACCTGTTTCATACAATCTCTCTGTGCATATCAGACTATTTCCAACTGAGTAAGCTCTACCATTTTCAGATCTTGGAAAAATATTTTTCATCAGAAATCGTTTCCTATCTGATTAAAATAGATATCTGCTGTTTCATAATTTTCGGGAGAATAGCTTCCAGAAAAAAATGTAGAATCAAAATCATATCTTTCCAGACTATTGGCCAAAGTGAATGCAGGCAGTGCACTTATGAGCATAAGAAATAAAGTCCAGAACAGTTTACTCATATAGAATTAAGATGAAGATAAATATTATTTAGTATATTCTAGTCTAGAACCCATGGAATCAATTTCATAGTGAAATCAGATACTATTGAGACAGATATCTTTGGTATATGTATCGGCAGCATCTGCTGGGCTTCTCGAAATCCTAAACGATATTTGATCACCGATATGGTATCCAGTCAAAGGTATCTCTGGGAAATCTGGCATATATCATTTCCAAGCGCCACCAGCTGGGAAATACTGTGTCAGAGTGATATCGACTGGCGCCGTAGCTACGCCATTTGTAGGAACGATAATATACGTCATAGTAAATTTTCCAGTACCTGCAGTGGCATCTGAAGGCATCATATGGAGATGTGGATGGAAAGCTGTTCATTCTTTCCGGTCATGCTGCATCTCAGCGGACGAATAAGCATATTCTATCGTATTGCCTCCATCATAACAATAAGTCATTACGACAGAACCATTTATCGCAACGAAGTCTGGAGAAGATCATCCATTTCCCAACAGTCCGACATTGATATCATTCCATACGGTAGCGTTACCAGCAAACACCAAAGTACCATCTGATTCGAAATATGAATACGATGCCGCTCATCCAAATCTCGCCGTACCTAGAACTTCTAACGTATCGATAGGATTATTTAGTCAGATTCCTATCTTACCAGAAGCATAGTAATAATTGGTTCCAGTGGCTATCCATGGAGAGTTGGTAACAACAATACCATCTACCTGTGCTTTGGTATAGTAGTTTGTCAGCGATCATCCTGTCAGATATCCAGCACTTGCGTGATTACCTCGTCAGAAAGCGGTATTCCGATTTCCTGTCTGTGATTGTAAAACATAAGGAGTTAATGCACTTGCAGTAATATATCCCAAACCAGTTATTTGCGCTTTAGTATAATAGTTTGTAGAAGCGGCACTTCGGACAGGATCGGTTTCTGTATAGGATTTGATATATCCTGCATCTGCATGATTGCCTCGAGAATATGCAGTACTTCGATTGGTGATATTTGATGGAGTAATTCCATGTGCAGCGCTTGCAGTAAAGTTCGGATCAGTTTCTGTATATCCAGTGAGATATCCAGCACTTGCATGATCGCCTCGTCAGAAAGCGGTATTTCGATTTCCCGTCTGTGATTGTAAAACGTAAGCAGACAATTGTCCTCAAGTCACATAGTTAGTCAAGGACGCATTAGTCAGATATCCCATGATTGCATGATTACCTCGTCAATATGCAGTATCCCGATGTGAAATTTTTAGATTTGTCACATTGACCGCATCACTTGCCGAGAAAACTGGATCATTCTCACCAGTGAGATATCACACCAGACGATGGTCACCTCGAGTATATGTGGAGTTCCAATTGGAAATTAATTGGCTAGTAATAGTGTATGCAGGACTCGATGTAAATATAGGATCTCCATCATTCATTGCCAGATCGATCAGATCTCGATCACCAGTCGTTGTAAAGCCAGAGACATTTTTGTTCGCTATAAACATATCTCACACATGCAGAAGTAATCCACTAAATTCTCATTCTTGGCTAACAACATAAAAATAACCAGTCAAAGGATCGCTTGGCAAAGCACCAGTAGAATAATCCCAAGATCATTGATATGACATACCCACATTAGAAGAAATTTTATTATCCACTTCATTCTTAGTATAGTAACTCGTCTTATCTATCGTCCAGAGAGGATCAGTTTCACCCGTGAGATATCATTTCGTCGCATGATTACCTCGTCAGAAAGCGGTATTCCAATTATTGATCAAAATAGTAGTAATAGCATATGCGGGACTTGCCGTAAAGATAGGATCGATATTTGGATTTGCATCCATGATAATCACCGACCAATCAGCGCCAACTGAAGGACCCGTTACATCTTTGTTGGCAATGATCATATCTCTGACATAGAGGTCCAGTCAGTTATATCCCGTTCCTGTTACACTAATTTCATAAAAATCTCACTTATGAATATCTGCAGGTAAAGCACCGGTAGAATAATCCCAAGATCACTGATATACCATTCCTGCTCTGATTCCATTTATCAGAGTATCTACTCCTGTCTTATCATAATAATTCGTTTTTTGTATATTCCAAATAGGATCCGTCTCTGTAAAGCCTGTCAGATAGCCATTTAACGCTGCTGTAGTTAGATAGGGATTTCCAGATCCATCATACACTTTGTATCATGCAGTGACATTAATATTTCCACTGACCGTCAATGTCTGCGTAGGTGATGTAGTACCGATACCTACACGTCCATTATTTCTGATTGTCATCCTCTCTACTGGGACCTCATCACCATCTGGTGTGGTAGAAAAAGATATTTTTCCTGGCATATCCATCACGTCTGATTCTCCATCCACACTAAATATGATATTCGACGAATCTCTAAATGTCGCACCATCATATCCCATTGCATGAAATCCTCACAAAACATCTCCATTCACGACAGCAAGTTTATCGTCTATTGTTCATCTTGATTTGACCAACTTCAATGCCATATCATTCTCTGCATCATTATCCGCTAGGTAATATACTATATCATGTTCTAGACCATCATTAGCCAATACTTCCATTTTACTATATGGTATTCACGAAAGTTTTCACATTTCATATTTTCCCGAAAGTTCTGGTGGCGTCATCCCAATCCTACCTTTCGCATCTATAGCAAAGACCGGTGTCGTATCTCCGGCTCACGCATAGACGGCAAACCTATTTACCCCATTATTGGTGATTAGCTGTACGGTTGGATTATCACCAACAAGTCAGTTCAAAGAAACCTTGATCCAATATAATTCATTGGATCCATCTATACTTTGTTTTGTCCATGAATTTTGAAACGCACTCATATCCCGAGAGATAGTGCCATCGACTTTCAATCTATTTGTAGTATCCACACGAGATACAACACTTTCTCGCTGTCCTCATGTTTTAGAATATTGGACATTCATGCTATCTGAATTTCCTGCTGAAGTCACGATATCTACATACATAGCTCTTCGTTTATTCATTTTACCCAGAAGAACATAGTTATCACCTCCAGCAACGACAAATGGATCTCAGAAAGAAGTATATGCATGATCTGTCTTGTCTATATAGTCTGATCCATCATAGACCAACACACCGTCAAAATATTGTGGAAAAATAGAAAACAAATCTGGTGGCGTTTTGGTGCCAAGCAAGGTTGGCACGTTGATACCAACTCTACCACCACCTGCTAAGGTAAGAACATCTCTATTACTTTCACCATTGATGAAATACATTTTATCTCCACCCTCATTAGCATCAGTATATCGGGCTCGTTGATAATCGGAGCTTGTAGGTCCAGCTCAGATTTGAAATCATTTTTCTTGGTCTGCTGGCCCATCTACGGTGATATAATTAGCCCAGTCATCTTGAGTATTATTTGTCCAGACATATAAAGGATAAAGGGTATTAGGTCATCAAATATTAAGATACTTATTGATAAGGACATTCCCTGTATTGTTATTGCTAATATCTGCTCACGAGATATCCCAAACATTAGTATCAGCAGTAATATATCCTTCAGGATTGGAAGCTAAATAATAATCTCCACTTGCGGCCATAAATACAGGATCACTCTCATCATAGGTAAAATCTTGATCACAAACGACCTTATCTCCTGTTGCATAACATCATTTATCTTGTACTAAAGTACCAATCTGAGGATCAGTCTCACCAGTAAGATATCAAAAATTAGCGTGATCGCCTCGTGAATACGCACTATCCCAATGAGAAATTTTTGTATTGGTTACATTAGAAGCAGCACTTGTGGTAAAATTAGGATCAGTTTCCGTATATCATGTTAAATATCCGCCACTTGCATGATCACCTCGTGAATAGGCACTATCCCAATGAGAAATTTTTGTATTGGTTACATTGTTTGCGGCACTGGCAAGAAAAACACTATCAGTTTCTCCGGTAATATATCCTCTCAAACGATGATCACCTCGTGAATAGGCCAAACTCCAATTAGTCAGATTGGTATTGGTAATTCCATACGCCGAACTCGCTGCAAAAACAGGATCCGTTTCTGTATAGGTAGTCAAATATCACTTAGCATCAATAGCAGATTTGGTATAATAATTTGGCTTATCACCACTTCGCACAGGATCGCTTTCTGTGGTCAGATATCACATTGTAGCATGATTGCCTCGTCAATATGCAGTATCCCAATTGGAAATTTTATCATTAGTGACATTGGCAGCTGCACTCGCAGAATAGACAGGATCAGTTTCGCTATAATCATTTTCTATGACATCCCGATCGCCTGTAGAAGTAGGACCAACAACACTTTTGTTTGCAACAATCTGATCTGGAGATTCCATGTGGAGTCCATTAAAATCAGCCGGATCTGAGTTGGAAATCACATAAAGATATCACGTCTCTACATCGCTTGGCAAAGCACCGGTAGAATAATCCCATCATCACCTGTACGTAAGGCCTCCAGCTAGACCACCAATCAAAGCATCGACATCTGCTTTATCATAATAGCTTGATTTTTCAGCATTCCAATAAGGGTCAGTTTCACCGGTAAGATATCATTTGGTCGCATGATTACCTCGAGCATATGCTGTATTCCGATTAAAGATTTCGGAAGAAGTGATATCAGCGGCATCACTACCCAAAAAGATGGAATCAATTTCAGTAAATCATGTAAGATATCATTTTGCATCTATATCCAATTTGGTATAGTATCCAGATTTTTGGGCATCTCGGAAAGGATCATTTTCACTAATCAAAAATTCCTGCTGATCTATTTCCGTTTTTTGTATAATATCCGGCTTTTTGAGAAATCCAAACAGGATCGCCTTCTGTATATCCAGTAATATACGCATTTGCAGAACCATCCAAAAGCGGACCGTACACCACAACAGCTCCTCCGGTATTGATATCCATCACGGGGTTTCAGGTCTGTGTTCCATCATCAGTGACGAGCAATCTTTTGATTACTTGAAGAGCATTATCAATGCTTGTGGGGATAGGGACATATCCAGCACGCACAAAAATACCAAAACCAGTTAATAAAAGCAGTACTATCACAAAAGATTTAGTCAAAGAAAAAGATGTTTTGTTGTTCATTTTTGTATAATCATAAAAGTAAATATACATACTATAGTAGTAAGTATACCGGACAAAGAGGTTTTTCACAAAAAAGAAGACAATCTCACGGAAAAAAGACAACACTTATATATTTTCAAAGAGTAAAATGTTGACAAATTTTATAGTAATATATAATACGTTAGCACCCGGGTGCTAATTTCCTAACTTTGTCAGTTTTTTTCATAAACCACTACTCTACAATACAATCGACTTTAGACTTTATGGACCTTATGAACTTTATAGACTTATTATTCCCAAGACAATGCATTATTTGCTGAACAATAGGCGAATACTTATGTAAAAAATGCAAAACAAAATTACAGCCTCATCCAGAGATCTGTCCGATATGTCATAGATTTTCAGCAGACTATAAGGTATGTTTGAATTGTAGATCAGAAAAAAAAATTGTCTTGGAAGGAATTATCATTCCCTTCAAATATGATTTACTCCTCAAAAAACTCATCATGAAATTGAAGTATTTCCACAAAAAGGATATCGGCGGATTCCTCGTCGAAAGACTGAATATTGCATTACAAACGAATGAAAGTTTTCAAAAAAAAATCAATAATTGTCCTCCTTTTGTAAAGGAGGAGGTGCCCCGATTTGTCGGGGAGGAGGATTTAAGTCGTGCGACACTAAATTCCTGATCCGCATCGGCGAATATATCTCCCTTTTACAAAGAGAGACAAAAAATTATAATCACTCGAATCCCAAGTCACCGATACAGAAAACACTTCATTAAAGGGTACAATCAGTCAGAAATATTAGCAAAAAAATTAAGTGAAGTCACCGGAATTCCACGAATTGAAATAGCAAAAAAAAAGAGATACACCAAAACACAGGCAAGCCTCAAAAGAGAAGGCAGATTAAAAAATTTAAAAAACGCATTTTCTCTGACTCCAAATCTCGCCCTCATAGGCAACGAAACGTTGCTTATCGTCGATGATATCACAACTACCTGATCTACGATTAATGAATTGGCGAAATGTATAAAAGCTCACTATCCAAACATAAAAATTCGATGAGCAGTTCTCGGTAGACATGCAGGATAGAATTATATTAAAAGGTAAAATACACACTACAAAATATATTTATATATAGACTAAAAAAAACATCACAAAAAAAGAGTAAATACTAAATATACAAAAAGTCAACTCAAT
>CAYQLB010000004.1:45170-48964 GCA_964418415.1 uncultured Candidatus Peribacteria bacterium | reverse complement strand
TTAAAATCAGGAGTTGAAATGATTATGCCTGGAGATAATGCAAAGATTGATGTAGAATTGATCTATCCAGTAGCTATGGAAGAAGGATTGAGATTTGCAATCAGAGAAGGTGGAAGAACAGTTTGAGCATGAGTTGTAACTAAGATCTTATAATATTTTTTTATGCTTTATTGCTCCGCCCCGGAGTATTCCGGGACGGAGAGTTAAATTGTAAGAAAAATTGTTTTACTATTATATACTATTAGTATGGCTGACAAAAAAACTCAAAAAACTAAATTGAGGATCAAGTTGAAAAGTTATGATATAAAGATGTTGGAATCATCTGTAGGTAAAGTTGTAGGACTTTTGGTTAAGTCTGGTGCAGCTATCAAAGGACCTATTCCACTTCCTAAACAAAGAAAAGTGTATACTGTTTTGAAATCAAATTTTATATTAAAAAATTCTAGAGAACAATTCGAAAGAATTACGTATTCTAGAATGATTGATGTCGTAGAAACAGGATCAAAAACTATGGAATATCTTCAAAACCTTGCAATACCTGTAGGAGTCTTGGTAGACGTAAAAGTATTTTAATTAATTCAAAATGTAGAATTCAAAATTCAGAAACTCAAACATTAATTTAACATTCAAAAATTATTTATTAGTTATACTATATATATCATGAATAAAGGATGACTTATCGTAGCAAAACAAGAAATGACCAAAATGTGGATCGAAGATAATTTTGTGCCTGTTACTTTGGTAAAATTAGTTCCACAGGAGATCGTTAGATACAAAACCCAAGAAAAAGATGGATATGTATCAGCAGTAATCGGTGTAGAAAAAAAAGAACTCAAAAAAGATAAGGGTCAGAAAATTGCATATAAAAAACAGCAAGAATATAAGGTAGATGATGTGTTTGTTTCTGCTCATCAAGCTGGAAGTGTGCTTGATCTCTGATTGTTAGAAGGAGTTACTCAAGTTGATGTAACCGGAGAAGCAAAAGGAAAAGGATTCCAAGGTATGGTCAAAAAATTCCATATCAAAGGAGGATGAGCGACACATGGTCATAAATTTACAAGAACTGGATGATCAAAAGGAAATAGAAAACCAAGAAGAACACTTAAGGGACATCCTCATGCAGGACATATGTGAACTCAACGTGTTACTTTGAAAAACATTTCTATCATTGATAAAATCGTTAAGGATAATGAAACATTAGTAGTCCTCAAGTGATCAATTCCAGGTGCACGCAATTCATTATTAACACTAACGATAAAATAATCTTTTTTATGTTTTTTTACCTTTCGAGAAAATGGCATATAGTATAGATATATACGATAAAAGTGGTAAGATTGTTTCCAAATTTGCTCTTGATGAAGCGGTTTTTGCTGATTCATTGGTAAACAAGGATCTTATTCACGAATATTATTTGTTACAAACAAGTAATGCTCGTCAAAATCTTGCAAAAGTGAAATGAAAAGGTGAAGTACATGGATCAGGAAAAAAATTATATAAGCAAAAAGGTACATGAGGTGCAAGATCTGGAGGTAAACAATCTCCTATCAGAAGATGAGGATGAGTCGCTTTCGGTCCTAGAGGTGTAGAAAACTATACTAAATCTATGAACAAGAAAGCAAGAAGATTGGCACTCAATAGCATCATTACATTGAAAGCAAAAGCAGGTGAACTTATGGGACTCAAAGACTTTACTTTGACTGCACCAAAAACCAAAGAAGCTCAAGATATCCTCAAAAATATCTGAATATCTGCCAAAAAAGTATTGTTTGTTGTACCAAATAAAGACGAAAATATCCTCAAATCATTCAGAAACCTTCCTAAAGTGAAATATCTGTATGCTGATTATCTTAATCCAGCTGATTTGATGTGATATCATACGGTTCTTTTCTTGGAATCAGCGTTGACAAGCCTTAATAAGAAATAATTCTTTTTACTACCTTTATCTGTATTCCTATGACCTTTAAGAAAATACTTCAAGCAAGAGCGAAGAAAAATACTACCGCAAAAGTGATCAAAAAAATTTCTCCCTATGGAGTCATTCTTTGACCATTGGTTACTGAAAAAACACATAAACAACAAGAAGCAAATAACAAATATTCGTTCAAAATTCATAACGATGCGAACAAAAATGATGTAAGGCAAGCAATTGAATTCTTATACAAAGTACATCCTGAAGGCGTCAATATGGTTAGTGTCGTATATAAATGAAGAAACAACAGGAAACTTGTGAGAAAATCATATAAAAAAGCCATCGTCACTCTCGACAAAAAAGATAAGATAGAATTAGGATCTTAAACTTAATTCAGAATTTAAAATGCAGAATTTAGAATAAAATATTTACCACTTAGCATTTAAAACTTAACATTATATAAAAATGGCACTCAAAAAATATAAACCATATACTCCATCCAGACGTTATATGATCGGATATGATTTTTCTGAGCTTAGTAAAAAAAGACCCGAAAAATCACTCGTCAAAACTTTATGAAGAACTGGTGGAAGAAATAATTCGTGAAAAGCTGTTTCTAGATCTATGTGATGAGGACATAAGAGATTGTATAGATTGATAGATTTCAAAGGATATGATAAATTGAATATTCCTGCAAAGGTTGTAAATGTAGAATATGATCCTTATAGAACATCAAGAATTGCATTACTTAATTTCGCAGATTGAGAAAAAAGATATGTCCTTGCATGGAAAAATATCAAAGTAAGTGAAACTATTATATGTGGAGATACTGCTCCTATTGCTTCAGGAAATAGAAAACAACTTAAAGATATTCCAGAATGAGTAAATGTTTTTAATCTTGAAGTTACTCCGTTTTCTTCTGGTAAACTTATCAAGACTGCATGATCACATGCAAGCATAGCTGGTAAGGATACTCTTCTTAAAGTTGTATTTATTAAGCTACCTTCTGGAGAAGTAAGAAAATTTAATGAAAATTGTTTCGCTACTATCGGTGAAATAGGTAATGAACAACATCAAAATGTAGTGATTGGAAAAGCTGGAAGACAGAGATGGCTTTGAAAAAAACCTCATGTTCTTGGAAAAAATATGAACCCTGTTGATCATCCACATGGAGGTTGAGAATGACATTCTCCTATCGGTCTCAAGAGATGACAAAAATCATTTGCAGGAAAGAGAGTTACTCCAGGTATCAAGACGAGAAAAAATAGAAAATCTTCTACGAGATTTATCATCTCCAAGAGAACTAAAAATTAGATTTTAAACTTTAGTGCTTAGACCTTAGACAATATTTATCATCTATAATTTATCATTTAAAATTTACTTAAACATGGCAAGATCACTAAAAAAATGATTCTACGTCAACGAAAAAATACTCATTAAGGTCAAAAAAATGAATGAGGCATGAGACAAAAAAGTTATCAAGATTCGAGATAGAGCATGTCACATTGTTCCTGATATGATAGGGTTAACTTTTGCTGTCCATAATGGTAAACAATTCATTAGTGTTTATGTCACGGAAGATATGATTGGACATAGATTAGGAGAATTCGTTCCTACGAGAACATTTAGGGGACATCCATTCTAGCTCTTAAACCTTAGTTCTTAGACTTTAGACAATATTCATCATCTATAATTTATCATTTAAAATTGTTTGTAATGGTTACCGCTACAAAAAAGACAGTAGATAATAATCTGACAGCTACACTTAAATATGCTTTGGTGTCTGACAAAAAAATGGCATTGATGGCACAGATGGTTAAGGGTAAAAAAGTCGAAGATGCTTTGACGCTTTTGCATATATTACCAAAAAAAGCTGCAAAGTTTC
>CAYQLB010000004.1:0-45160 GCA_964418415.1 uncultured Candidatus Peribacteria bacterium | reverse complement strand
ATCTGCCCTTTCTAATGCAACAACAAATGCTAAGTATGATGCATCCAAATTGTATGTACATACTGTAGAAGTTGGTAGAGGTCCTAAAATTCAGAGAATTAGATTTGCTTCTAGGTCAAGAATTAGTCATTATGTAAGATATAGATCATTTGTTAAAGTGTTTTTACATGTTAAGTAACAGTACGTATGGCATCAAAATCCCATCCAATTGGAATGAGAGTAGGCATCATGAAATCACGGCCTGCAGAACGGTTCGCTAAATATAAGAGAACAGGAGCAGATTTTTTCGTTGAAGATATCAAGATGAGAAAATTTGTTGATGATTTTTTCTCTAGATCAGGTATCTCAAAAGTTGTGATCAGAAAAACCGCTAAAGAAGGTGAAATTATTATCTTTTCTTCCAAGGTTGGTGTGTTGATGGGAAAACAAGGTGCTAAGATCAAGGAATTTGAAGACGCACTCAAAAAGAAATTTAAGAAAGATATGAAAGTTATCATTAAGGAAGTAAAAGTTCCAGAATTATCAGCAAAAATTATGGCTGAATTTATTGCTTCACAACTTGAAGCTAGAATGCCATTTAGAAAAGTTGCGAAGTGAGTACTTCAAAAAGTTATGGAAAAAGGTGCTTCCGGTATCAAAATTCAAGTGGGAGGAAGGTTGTGATGAGTAGATATTTCTAGGACAGAAAAATTTATTCAAGGAAGAGTATCGCTCCAAACATTTAGATCAGATATTGATTTCTATTATCTTCAAGCAAGAACTAAGTACGGTATGCTCGGAGTAAAAGTATGGATAGAAAAGGGAGTCCTTTACAATAAATCACAATCCAACGTTAACAAGAAAATCAACTTATAGTATTTTATTTGTTTTGATTACAACGCAATGTTATTGACTCCAAAAAGACGGAAATACAGAAAACCCATCATAAGGCAACTTAGAGGGAAAAGTTATAGATGATCTACGGTCGCTTTTTGACAGTATGGACTCAAAGCTTTGACTAGCTCTTATATTACCAATAAAGAAATAGAAGCTGCTAGAAAGGTTATTGTTAGAGCTATCAAAAAAACTGGTAAAATGTGGATCAGAATATTCCCTGATGTGCCATTTACTAAGAAAGGACTTGAGATGCCAATGGGTACAGGAAAAGGAGATGTTGATATCTATACTGCGGCTGTTAGAAAAGGAAGGGTAATGTTTGAACTTATGGGAATTCCTAGAGAAGCAGCTAAAGAAGCATTAATCAAAGCATCCAAAAAGCTATCAATCAAGGCAAGATTTGTAGAAAAATGAGAAATAAAATAGACTTAATTGAAAGCTTGAATTTATTATTTAAAAATCCTATCAATGAAAGGTACTAAAGCGTTTATGAAAGATTTGCATGATAAGACTCCTAAGGAACTTGTTCTCATGAGAAGAGATCTTAAAAAAGAGCTTTATTCTTATACCATGAAAAATGCGATCAAGGGTCTTAAAGAAACTCATAAGATCGGTGATGTCAGGGTTAAGATTGCAAGGATAAATATCGTTTTAACTCATAAGAACAAAGAAAACAATGGTGGTAATAGGAAATAAGAGTATCAAAGAACTTCTTTGAGAAGTTATCAGCGATAAAACTGACAAGACTCGTACTGTTTTGGTGAAAACTGTCAAAATGCATCCGCTCTATAAAAAGAGATTCATTGTCAAAAAAAGATATTATGCTCATGATGAGAATAATATTTCTAAACTATGAAATATGGTTACCATCAGGGAATGTAGACCTGTAAGTAAGCTTAAAAAACGAAAACTCATAGAAGTTGTAAAGGCATAATTTTACTTCATTATCCAACAATCCAATGTTAAAAAACGAATCAGAAGTGATAATAGCTGACAATACGGGAGCCAAAAGAGGACAGATATTTAGGATATATAAAGGAAACGCTAAGACAGCTACTGTCGGCGATAGAGTTATGATTGCTATCAAAGATGCGTTGCCTACAAGTGCTATCAAAAAAGGTACCACCTCTCAAGCGCTTATTGTTAGAGTCAAAAAAGAAATCCAAAGAAAAGATGGAACGTATGTTAGATTTGGTGACAATGCTGTTATTCTTATGACCAAAGATGCAAAGTGAGAACTTAAACCTATCGGAAAGAGAATCTTCGGTCCTGTCGCTAGAGAACTTAGACAACTTTGATATAAGGCCATTACTAATATGGCAGAAGAAGTGGTATAATTAGACGATAGTCCATAGATTATTTATTCTTACTTAATTATAATTATCATGAAAAAATTAAGAACAGGAGATCCAGTAATCGTTATTGCTGGTAAACATAAAGGTAAGATCTCTACGATCCAAAAGTTTGTCGATGCCGAACATGCTATAGTCAAAGGTGTCAACGAAATGAAGAAAGCCGTTAAAGGAAAAGGATTTATCAAGAAAATTCATCCTCTTCATATTTCTAATATTATGTATTATATAGAGGATAAAAAGAAAGCTACGAGAATAAAAGTAATTACTGATAAAAAAGGCAAAAAAACAAGAGAAACTCTCAAGACAAAGACTATTATTAAATAAATTTTACCCGCATTTATCTTTGATTCCATGAATACATTAGCAACATTCAATACTACTATCATCAAGGAACTCCAGAAAACTACTGGTATCAAGAACATCAATGCTGTACCAAAAATTGACAAGATAATTGTTGGTATAGGTATCGGTTCTCTGGCTACGAGAAAATCTCTCAAAGATTTTGACGAATTCGAAAACGTTATCACCAAGATAACTTGACAGAAAGCTCGTGTCTTCAAATCTAAAAAGGCTATATCGAACTTTAAATTGAGAGAATGACTTCCTGTGATGCTTCAAGTAACTCTAAGAAAACAAAGAGCATATGACTTCCTTGATAGACTAGTAAAATTAGTAATGCCAAGAATGAGAGATTTTAGTGGATTTGGTGATAAAAATTTTGATGGACAAGGAAATTTTTCTATCTGACTTCCCAACTATAACATCTTCCCTGAACTTTCTTTGGATGATATTACTACTCCTATGGGACTCCAGATTACGATTGTTACCACTACCAAAAATAATGCACATGCAAAAGCATTGCTCCAGTCTTTAGGATTTATCTTCAAATAGTATCAAGTATTAAGACATATCTATCAAAACCTTTATTTATTCGTTATATTAGCCCAATGGCAAGAACAGCACTCAAGGCAAAACAATCAAAAATGTATGAAAAAAGATTCACTGAATGAAAGGCGCTCAAGCAACCTACCAAATACTACAATAGATGTAGGATATGTGGTAGATCCAAATCCTATATCAGGGATTTTGGTATTTGCAGAGTTTGTTTGAGAAAATATGCTAGAGATGGTCTCATTATGGGACTCAGAAAAGCTAGTTGGTAAACTCGATTATGAATTATACATATCTAATGCTCAATAACCAAATTTATATCATTATGTTTATACATGACGTATGTTAACGCTCCTATCCATGATCTGCTTATTAGGATTAAGAATGCATATATGGCGAGAAAAACTTCTGTAGATGAGGTAACTTTTTCTAATTTCAAGGTAAAAATTCTAGAGTTACTTAAACAATACGGTTTCGTCAAGGATTTTGAGATCAAGGAATCAGGAAAAAAGAGGTACCTTTCCATTTCTCTCAAAAAAGTAGTCAATCCTGTAAATGATGTTCCGAATATTAAATTCTTTTCTAAACCATCTAGACCTCGATATGTAAGTTACAAAAATATTACAACTGTAGCTTGAGGAAAGTGAATTGGCATCATTTCAACTAATGAATGATTACTTCCTACACATATTGCCAAACAAAAAAAACTTTGAGGAGAGCTTATCGCTGAAATATATTAAACCATAATTGATAGCGATGTATTAATTCAATATTTTAATAATTTAGCATCATAGTCATGTCAAAAATCGGAAAAAAATCAATCCAAATACCTGCAGGCGTGGAGATCCAAATCAATGGTTCTACCGTTATTGTTAAAGGTCCTAAAGGTCAACTTTCTCATACGTTTGCTAAAGGAGTACTCATTAAAATAGAAAATAATGAAGTGATTACTGCGGTAGAAAACGAAGAACAATGAAATCTTCGGGGACTCTCTAGAACATTACTTGCAAATATGATTGAAGGAGTAACCAATGGATATGAGAAAAAATTACTTCTTACTTGAGTGGGATATGCAGTCAAACAAGAGGGTAAAAAATTCATCTTCTCTCTATGACTTTCTCATAAGGTAAATTTTGATATTCCCCAAACCATTGAATCTGGTGTAGAACAGGATGCAAAAGGTAATTATATCATCACTCTCAAAGGTATTGATAAACAATTTCTCGGTGAATATGCAGCTAATGTAAAAGCACTTAAAACACCTGAGCCATACAAAGGAAAAGGTATCAGATATTTTGATGAATATATTAAGCTTAAACCAGGAAAAGCAGCTAAAAAATAATTCATAGACTTTAGACTTTAAAAAATATTTATTATTTATATTCATTCATCATGTTAAAAATCACTAAGCGTATCAAAGAGGCAACCAGAAAATTCCTCGCGAGAAAAAAGAGAATCAATGCAAAAATCAAATCAAGCACTCCTGCATATAGAGTTATTGTTGATAAATCAAATATGTTTATCAAAGCCCAGGTAGTAGATGTTTCTGGTAAAGTTATCTGTCACATCAACGATAAAAATATTAAAGGAACAAATAAAACTGACAGATCTCAAAAAGCTGGTGAAGCATTAGCTGTATTGATGAAAAAGCAAGGTATAGAAAAGGCGGCGTTTGATAGAAATGGACAACTTTATCATGGTAGAGTTAAGGCCTTTGCTGAATGAATTAGATCATGAGGTATTATATTATAGATTTTATTATATTAACTACTATACATCCATGAGACCTTGAAACAAAGATAAGGTAAAAAAGGAATTTGATGAGCTTATGCTTGAGGTGAGAAGAGTCACCAGAGTAACAACCTGAGGAAGAAAACTTTCTTTCAGAGCTACTGTGCTTGTCGGAAATAAAAAGGGCAAAGTAGGTATTGGCGTCTCCAAAGGACCAGATGTTAGTTCTGCTGTACAGAAAGCTTCACGTGAGGCATATAAGAATATATTTATAGTTCCTATTACGGGAAATCAAACAGTTGCTTATCCTACAGTCACAAAATATAAAGCATGTTGTATTAAACTTCTTCCTGCATCAGCGGGTACGGGTTTGAAAGCAGGATCTTCTGTGAGAGCTGTTTTGGAGCTTGCATGATTTGAAAATGTACTTTCCAAAATTATGTGATCAAACAATAAATTGAATAATGCTTTGGCTACTATCAGAGCGCTATCTGCATACAAACATGCAGATCATTTCAATAAGCGCGTTGTAGAAAAAACTAAGTCTGTTACTCATGAAGAAGAGCTTGAGGAAAAGAAAGAAACAGCTTCTGTTGTCAAAGAAATTCAGGAGAAGCAAGTAGGTGTTGTTCCTGAAGTTGTTATAGAAAAGAAGCCAGCTCCTGATACCAAGAAACCGGTTGCAAAAAAACCAGCAAAGAAATAATACAACAACTACATATTGATTCATGTTCGCTATAGGCGAACACTACATATTGCCACATACCGCTCTAATATAGAGCAATCTGAGTCTATCTGTAACAATACTAAAACAATTCATTTATCATATTATATGCCAATACGATGAAAATCCATCAACTCAAAAGAAGCAAATGACTCAAGAATAAACAGGTCAGAAGAGGAAGATGAAATGCTACAGGAACAGGAAATTATTCTGGTAGAGGACTTAAGGGTCAAAAATCTAGAAGTGGACATTCTATGAAACCTTTTTTTGAATGAGGACAAACATCTATCGTTCAGAGATTGCCTAAAGCTAGAGGATTCACTAGATACTACAAACTTGTCAAAGAGGTGGCTATTATCAATCTTGGTACGCTTGATGCTGATATAAGGATTTCTGATACTATGGAAATTACCAAAGCGCTTCTTCAAGAACTTGGATATATCAAATCTTCAACTGTTTTTGTAAAGATACTTAGTAATGGTGATTATGCTAAACATCTTACTTTCAAAGATATTGATGCATTTTCTGCTGCAGCAAAAGTTAAAATGGAAAAACCAGGAACAGTTCATTCAATAGCTAGGAAAGCACCTAAAAAAGCAGAAAAACCTTTGAAAAAAGAAAAAAAATCATGAACATCTAAAAAGATAGAGGAAAAGAAATTTGTCGAAAAGAAAATCGTAGAGAAAAAAGAAGTAAAGAAGCCTGAATCTGTTAAACTTATTGAGTCTAAACCAGAAGCTCCAAAGAAAGCTCCTGTTGAAAAAAAATCAGTAGCTAAAAAATCTTCTCCAGCAAGTAAATCTGCTGCTCCAAAGAAAAAAGCTCCTACTGAGAAGAAACCAACTTCTAAGAAAACCAAATAGTGTCTTTTTTTATGTCTCTTATCCCCTTTTGATGGAAAAATTCCTCAAGAAACTCCAGGAAATACGGGAAAATCCTAGTATAAAGAAGAAAATCATCTTTACTTTGGTGATGCTTGCTCTCTATAGGCTTATCGTATTCATTCCTGTTCCTTTTGTTGATATTGGTGCTTTGATGTCTCAAACTATCAATACTGGGGATTCTGGATTGTGATATTTTATTATGTTATTGTGAGGATCACTTGATCAATTTGCTATCATCGCAGTTGGACTTGCTCCTTTCATTAATGCATCTATTATCATGCAATTGCTCGGATCTGTCGTTCCTAAACTTGAAGAACTTACTGAGCAAGGTGAAGTTGGACAACAAAAAATTCAACAATATACAAGATATCTCTCTGTGCCTTTGGCATTTCTTCAATCCATAGGAATGGTATTTTTTATCAATTATCTTCTCGGAGGTAATGTGATTCCTACGGATCCAGTAACACTTATTTTGTCTGCATTTGTTATGACGGTTGGATCTGTACTTCTTATGTGGATAGGAGAATTGATTACAGAAAAGGGTATTTCCAATGGAGTATCACTCCTGATTTTTGCTTCTATCGTTGCAGGAATTACTCAAAAAATATATTCCAGTATGGCTGCTACCGATAGTGTATTATGAGTATTTATCTTTATGCTCGTTATTGTTCTTTGATTGGTATTGCTTTCTATCTTCATCCTTAAATCTCGCAAAGAGATCCCTGTGATCTATGCAAGAAGATGAAGAGTTGAAGAGTCATCATCATTACCTATTCCTATGAATCCTGTAGGTATGGTCCCTATTATCTTTGCTATCGCTTTTGTATCATTTCCTTATTTGATCTCCAAGCTTATTACACAATTTCAGCCTATGAATGCTAAACTTATTGCTATGGCTAATTGGATAGAAGCTAATCTCAATATCTATACTCAGCAACCATGAATTCCTGCTATTGTTCTCTATTTTGTGTTAATTATTGCATTTACCTTCTTTTATACACTTATTGTGTTCTCTCCTGAGAGGATTTCTGATAACATTCAAAAGAGAGGATGATTTGTTCCAGGTATCAGACCAGGAAAAGAGACAGCAAAATATATCAATAGCATCCTTATGCATCTTTGTTTCCGAGGAGGTGCTGGATTGGCGTTTATCGGTATCTATAGTTATTTGCTCAATTATATCCCATTCGTCCAAAATCTCGTACAGACCTTATGATCACTTCCTGTTGTTGTTACGGGTTCATGAGTGATTATCATTGTATGAGTAGTACAAGATATCGTCAATAAAATCAAGACAGATATGCTTATGCAGAGATATGATAAAATTGATCTTGGTGAAGTATCTAAAAATATTAATCAATTATAGGAACTATGTTAGCATATATAGGAAAAACTGGGTCTCGTGGCTCAGTTTTTTCTAAAAGAGAATTTTCCAATATATTTTTTGAAACAAAAATATAATTTCGACCTCATAAAAATGCTCAATACTTCACATTTTTATTGGGTCTCAATTAAAAAAAGCCTCAGCAAAAACGCTGGGCTTATAATGTTTTTTTGGAATACTATTTTAATTTTTATTCCTAGGGTCCAAGATGAGCGATATATATAATTCTTCAAAGACCTCTATAGGAACAAAATATAATGTATTCCCTTTATCTGTTCCGCTTGCAATGCCTACAATTCCCTCTCTTCCTATAATCAAACCACCTGAATCTCCTGGTTCAGCAAATATTTGATTCATCTCTACTTCATTTTCATTGCGAAATATTCCAAACTTTTCATGAACATTTCTCACATTAAATGGAGTCAATAAGACCGCTGAATCTCCTGGTTTCATGTTTTTTGCAATAAGTCCTTGTTCACATAATGTGGGTATCTTTTCTATTTTGTCTACTGCAAGGATTGTAGCGTCTACATCTTTTGCCCAACTTATAGCTCTCCATGATAACTCTATTTTCTTTCCTTTATAATCAGTTCCCCATATCATATATTCTTTGGTTGAATCATAAGGAAAGCAATGGTATGGCATTACTAAGTAAGAGAGATTTCCTTTGTTGCAATATACACAACACTGTCCTTCCGATATAGTAAATCCTTTTTTATTGAATTCCATACAGGTGAATTTTAATATTGAAGAGTCTACTGATTGTACATATTCTTTACCTGGAAATTTTTTTTGAGTTTCATTCTGACTAATAGTGATTTTTTCATTTTTTTTGTTAGTACATGATGTTATCATGATTACAAATGTTATTATTATTCCACAAATAATTTTGTTTTTTTTCATTGTTTTATTTTTTACTATATATACCTATTTTATCTTATAAGTCAACTATTTTGTTTTCTTTTATTTTTTGTCAAATTGTATTCGTGTGTTTTTTACTGATTTTTCGTATTTTTTTGGCACTTTGACTATAATTACAGTGATTTATTTGCTATGCTTTGTATTATGAATTCTTCATACAAATATACTAACTGACTGATCATTTGAATGATGCTACTTGTTTTTTGGCTTGTTTTTCTTTTTTTGGATGGTGCTTTTTCTTTATATCGCCCATCTTCTGAAGAAAATATTGTACCTACACAAGAGATTACTTGAAACGTGTCGGTAACACCTAACGATGTTATTGTTTCTTCTGATGCGATGACGAAGATGGTGTCCGATGTGGTCCATCAGGAATTAGGTAATTCTCAAATATTCCAAGATCTTCATGTTCTAGAATACCTTTATACAAAAAATAAGAATCCTGAATTGCTTCAGTCTTTAGTAGAAAAATTCTTACAGTATTATCAGTTTGATAAAGCTAATCAGTACCTGACACTTTTGGTTGCAGAGCAGGGTAGCTATTCTGCATCGAATATTGATCCCCATCAAGTTCTTTATGCTCGTTTCCATGATTCTTCAGTCGGTCTGGATAGCGCTACTTCGTTGGATGAAGTATTCTCTTTGGTGAATGACTATCAGTCTCACCATATGCTCAGTCCTGATGATGCGATGTTTTATAAAGGACTCAAGTCTTTGCGAGTATATGACTATGCTACGGCAACTGCTGCATTTGGTAAAGTAACCGGTCAACGTTATCAAGATTTCAAAAAATCCTATGATTCAGCTTTAGCGAATTATATGAAAATCAAAAATCCTCCTGCGTATTATAGAGATGGACTCGTTGCTCTTACTTTGCTCAAAAACTGATATTTTTCTTTTGCAAAAAGGCTTGCTTTGCATGCGCTGAAACAAAATAAAGATTATATACTCCCTTATCAAGTACTTGCTTATACTAACTTTTTGACTCATAATCGAGAGGCTGCTAAGGAATACTTCCTTAAACTTGCTGATTTTGATACTGCTAATCAAACTCTTTATACTTTCCTTATTGGCATCTGTCATTATCGATATGGTGATTATGAACAATCCATCATGTATCTCAATCAAGTAACGGATCCTTCTCTTATGGTTGATGTATATAGGTATATGCTTTTGGGATATATCCAACTCGAAGATACGAATAATATGCTTCGCATGTGGCACACTCTTCTTGGTGAAACCAATATGCAAACTTCTGATTTCGCTTTGTTTTTCGATCAAATGTTCTTTATTCCTTTCCGTTCTGGTAAGCCATTTGCTCTGTATTTCGATAATACACAATTAGTAGATTTATATCTTACTAGATGTTCTACACTTTTGAGTGGTAGTCAAGCTGATGTGTGTAGGTATGGTGAGCTAGGATTGCAATTAGCTAAGCAAAATTTATCCTGAATGCGTGATACTCTGCTTACTCTGACAGAGTCTTATCATCAATCTCATCTTTATCATTTGCTTGGTGATTATTATGTTTCACTCAAGCAATATACCTTAGCAAAAGATACCTACGTCAAAGCATTGAGTATCTGTGACAATCCTATAGAGCAGAGTATTTTGCAAAACAAAATCGCTCAAGCTGATGATGCTAAATAACTTTATTCATTAATTGTATATGAAGAGAATTATCATTCACTCACTTATCATAGGTACAGTAATCGCTTTCGCGAATGGTTTTTCTTCTACTCACGCACAATTCTATATCCAACAAGGTGATGATCGGACTCTTTGTAAAGATACATCTAAGGATCCTCTATGTGCATCATCATCTCAACAACGTGAACAATATTGTGCATCTTCTACGATATGTGGATCCGCTCCTCAGGAATTTTCGCTTATGCTTGAATTTGTAGAAGAATTGGCCAACAGCATCAAAACGCTCTGAACTGAAGGTAGTTATCTCTGACAATACGTAAATCCTAATCGATTTCTCGGAAATACTTTTTCTCCTCCACAACAAGGTATTGTCACTAAACTTGCGAGAAATATCGCTCAGAAAATTAAATTTTGATTGGCTTCTACAGCTATATTTTCTAATATTTCCAATTTTAGCGGAACCAAAGATATGCTTGGATGAATTTTTCTTGCTGGCAAAAATAAAGTTTTTATGAGAGATGCTAAACTTCTGGAACAGGTAGAAACCATCGTCAATACCAAGAAGTATGAATTAGGTGTTTGATGATGACGATGAGTTGAAGTTAATTCTGAAAATCTCGCGATCATGCAAAATATAATCAAAACATATCAAAACAAATGATTACTTTCTTGAACATCATTTATCTCCAAGGGCGTGACCTACAACAATATCACTTCTTTGTTGACCCAGTTTCTTTCTTCGTTCAAGACGGTTTTGTATTATAATACGGTAGAAAAACTTCATGCGGTTTCTAAATGATGAGCAGATGGTATCCGTATAGAGATCACTAGAGAAGCTGAAGTGAATATCTATAACGACTATTCGTGTGCGAGGTGATTCTTCGATGTCTGCAATCAACCAATCAAAAAGTTTACCTCTACTATGACCAATCTTCGAACGGTTATCAAAAAGGGTGCTACGAGTTGATTTGTCGATGTTATCAAGCAGGCTAATGAAAATCTTATGCAAACTTTTACCAAGTCTAGTAATCTCAAAGATAGAGAACAAGATCTTATTAAATCTATGTATGGTTCAAGCAAAATACATCCAAATACATGACTGCTTGGTCCCCTCAAGAATACTTGGCAAAGCATCAAAGATTCTGCCAAAGGTGTAGCATCTGAAGTTAAAGATGCAGGTGAAGATGTTGTTAATTTTTGGAGTGGAGATACTGTTAGTTCTTGGAATGTTCCCAAAACTATAGAAGAAAGGAATAAAAAAATAAAAATTACTCAGGAAGAATCTACTTTACCTTCAACGATCAATCTTGATTCTAACTATATTGCTCAGACAAAATTTGATAAAGTCTTAAAATATTATTTAGAAGATGTGTTTGTCGATCAAACTGTCGATAGCGCTTTAGCGACTTCTGCAGAACTCAAAGAGATTACTCCAGCATTCACTATTCTTGGACAACAGATCATTACCATCAAAAATGATATCATAGGCGATAAATGAAAAAATGGTACACTCATCCAGAGTTTATGAGAAGCCTGTGAATTGCAATGTGGTGGTGGATGACGTTGTCGAAAATAATTTTATCTCGGTATATGTATTGTATGATTGGTATGACAAAAAAGTATATACACTATCTTCTTGCACTTATATTGTGTGTACTTTTTTCTCATACTCGAACATTTGCTGAATGAATTAATAGTTTCGATCAATTTTTTGGCATTGTTTCAGAAGATTTGTTTACTTTTTCTCCTACGAAAAAAAATGCTGATAATATGATATCCCTATATTGTTCTTCAGTAATGAAAGCAGGTGCTTTCAAGAGAAATGATAATGATGGTTTTGTTTATGATCCCGCATATTCTTCTTTTGTGTATCTTCTTTGTAAAAAACACTCCATCACTTCAAAGCCTAAGGACTATTTTAAACGCACTACGTTTGTGGAACTTTGACTCACGGATAATGGGTATTGTCCATCATCTTTTGATTGTGCTTTTGCTACGATAGTTCCAAAACTCTTCAATGATATTATGACCGATTATACCAACATCAAAGAAGCGAATCTTTATGGTTTGATAGGCGATTTTACGATGGATAAAGAGATTGAGGATCAAGCCAATGTATATTCTCAAGCATTTTTTGGTGTAGATATCTGTCAAAAAAAAGATCGTTCTTATCCTTCTACATGTCGTGATATGAAATCATATATCAGAAAAGCAAAAAACATGATGAGTAAGTTGGATATACTTAGTGGATCCGCTATTTTGGCTATGAAACCTATCGAAAAAGAAAACGATTGTTCTGCACAAAATACAACCCGCGACCTTTTCTATTGTTGACTCTTCGATACCTGAGCTTCATTTCTTTCATTCGTCAATCTTTCCTACAATGAACTTTTCTATTATCGTCTTTTTATGGCATATTACTTATTAACACTCCAAAAAAATCCTGGTATTCTCGCTGAGAATGATTTCTTACATAATTATGATAAGATACTCAAGACGTTTTCTACTCAATATATGTGGTCCAAATCTGCTCTTTCACTAACTTTTAGAATGTTACGTGATGTCTATGTATCATTTCCATTTCATATAGGATTTTTGATGTATCAGGAAGATTTGGATGGTTTTGGTGTTTCGTTAGCTGGTATAGCACCTCCCATATATACTTTACATGATAAGCTGAGAAATGTTCAGAAATCTGAGTAAAGCAGCTATAATAATGGTTTTCGGGCTTATCGGAATGTGTTCCGTACTTTTTGCATTAGATTTTTCTCAAGTATTTACTCAGGCGGCTGATCAAACTGATGATGTCTCCAGTATGTTTGAGAGAGATACCGCTGTACATAGTATTTATAAGCAAGCATTGAAACTTGCCAAAGATAATGAAGTCGTTTCCAGTAATGCTGCATTTAAACAATTAGAGTCTTATTATACCGATTGTTATGGTGTTTTGAGAAAGGATTTTATTAATATTCTTTTGGATTCCAATGTTTCTTTTGCTGCTGTATTTGCTGGTATACTTCCTGGTATACTTCCTCATAATGAGGATATAGATCTTATTTTTGATCTAAAGAAAAAAGAGATCGATATTAGTTATAAAAAATTTATGGTTTGCAAAAAAATGATTTCAAAAACAACCTTGGCTGCTACTTCAGACATGTATGATACTATTTCAAATGAAATTAATAAACTTTACTATGAAGCATATATCAATTCCTATACGATCAAAACCATCAATCAAGCAAATTATGGATCAGATATTTATCGAAACGGTACATTGGATGACAGTGATTTTGATATCCTCTATGATATCAATCAAGTTGGTAAAATACTTTTTGAAAATTTCAAAGAAACTGAACAAATCCTTTTTTATAGAATGCCTGAAATAGACCAAAATCTTACGCAAGGTTGAGGTGATCTTTCTTCTTTGGATGATCAAAGCTCTTATCAAGCATGAGGATGATGATATCCTGGTACCACTTCTTATACTTCTCAATGATCTTCTTCTGTATGATGAGTATGAGTATCTTCAGATCTTTCTTCTGATCAACAACGTAATTCCTATGATCCATCTCTATCTTCTCAAGTACAACGTGATTCTGATACTGTTTCAGACACTACTCTTGGTGTAACCGATGATCCTGAAATACAGAAGTTTATCTCTACAACTAATGTCTCATCTTCTCCATCATCTCCACTTCTTTTTGGTAATCAGTGTCTTGTATCTGAATCTGTCGCTCAATCAATTGAGGAAGAACCGGTATTCCAAGATCCTGAAAAATATATTGAAGAGATTAATGATTTTATCGATAATGCTAATGTCAATGATACTATCAATGAGATACTTATAGAAAATTATCATAAAGATAATCCTTTACCTCCGGGTGGTAGTACATCTGATCCTGGCTATGCTGAACGTGTTGCGAACACCTATGCTGAACAAGTTTTTGGTGATGCTGCTCCGGGTTCGTGTGAATATGGATGTAATGGTATGAATATAGCTGAACAAACCCAATGTAAACTTGCATGTGCCAAATCTTGTACTCAGCAATGTAACGATACGAGAAAACAGGGAATGACTTCTTGTACCACTATTTTTGCTCAAGACAAAGACACCTGTAATACGCTTAGTTCTCTAAAAAAGACCGCGTGCTTTGTCAAAGCTTCATCCAAATTAACTGCTTGTCTCAATACTACGGTCACTGATGAATTGCTTTGTGTCAATCAATGTACGTGTTTTATGATAGCATGACCTAATGGTGCTTGATGGCAGAAAATGGAAGAAATGTTTCGTATCAAGTTCTGTACTATTCCTGTACAAAAAACAACTACGGTAAATAAAGTTACCAATGTTAATAGTATTCAAGCTATATTTCAGGTGATGTATGATGTGCTTACCAATCTGAGAGATAGTGGTCAAACGATCAAAAAGTTCAAAACAAAAGAATTCCTTGATGGTACCACTAAAATCAACTTCGCTGATACTTTCGCGTTTAAACTACAAGTAAATTTTAAACCAGTCTTTCCGAAAAAAAGTAATGCTACAAAAGAAAAAGAACAAAAAAATAAAAATGCCGAATATCAGACAGCACTTATGGACATCAATCCTGCTAATCCAGAATCCGATAATCAAAATAAATATGTCATTATTTCCGATACTATCGCCAATAGCGTACTCAAAGAGCCTATCTCTGTATATGAGGATATAGCTGTACTTACGGAAAAAACTCAACAGGCTGAACAATTGAAAACCCAATCCAAACTTCCTGTTTCAGATATTGATGTGCTTATCAAAGATATGGTAGCTGATACCCCAGCTATGTTTGTAATCAATATGCTTAGTTTTCTCCAGGATAATCAGATCTTTTGGCAAAATATGAGCGAAACGCTCCAGAGCATGAACAAAATGAGTCTTGAACTTAAGACTAAGATACAGAAATCTAAATAGTATTAATTACTTATGATAAGAATGCGCTGGTTAAGAGTTTCATAATTGCATAAGAAAAAGCTACCACAAGCACACCTATGATTGCGTTGGTAATCGCTGATTTTCCTTTTGATATTCCTGACGGATTGAAAACGCTTGTAGCATACAAATATCCTGCATAAATGATCATAACGACACCGATGACTATTCCTATCTGTGAAAGAAACCTTACGAGATAGACGACATAATCCAAAAGCGTATCTCGAGTCATGATACCTGAAGCCATCTGATTACCTATTTCTCCTTCCATCTTGTCGGCTTGTTGATTGTATTTTTCTCGAACACTTCCTCATTTGCTTCCCACGTCATTTACCGCACCTTGAACTTTGCTACTATCTTCGGCTTCTGGTACGACTTCATAGTCGTTCGTGTTTTGCGCCAAAAGAGAAAGTGGTGTGATGAGTAATCCTAATGTGAAGATAGTTAGAAGGGTTTTTTTCATGTGATGAATGATATAAAGAATAAATATATTGTTCGTATGAAAGCGTAGATTCCTTTCTTTGCTCGAAATGACCTATTCAGTTTATTTGCTGCACGATTTGGATGCGGCTGCTTGCTGTACTATTGTTTGGAAAACATCTTTTACTTTGGACATAAGATCCATCAACCCCATAAGCTTTTCTTCTACGAAATGTTTCTTGGTATAGGCTTTGGTAGCTTCATCTAAGAATTGTGATGATTTTTGGGTCATCAACACTTTTACATATGAAGACTCTCTTTTTACTCTTTCTCTGACCATATTCACACATTTTCTGAAGAAGCTTCTTTGTTCGAAATATTTTCCGATAATTGTTCTTGTTTCAGGTTGTAATTCATTGTAGAGATCTCTTGTGATTTCACATACTGTTTCATATTTTTCTGCCAAGGTCAGATCTCCCGTATTTGTCGTGTTGTATTTCTCTAATACACGCCCTATATCTTTTATCCTTTTTTTATCAACCGTTCGATATCCTATAAAGGTACTTTCTGTTATACTTGCGGGAGTTCCGTTGGCACTTGTCGCTATTTTTTTTATTTCTGTCCTCCATTTCAACGCCATAGGATCCGGAACGAGATTATATGCCAATCCGGTTTCTCCATCCAATCTTCTCATCGTAACATCGAAAAGATGGTCGAAGATATAAGGACTTTCTGGGAAATTTCCTTCAAAGATTTTTTCCTTATCTCCTGTCGTAGGATTTCATTGTTCGTTTTTTACACAATAGCTCAAAAGATTTGTCATTGCGGCTTTGAATGCTTCTACTGGCATAAATTGATGATAGTCTTTATATACACCGCTTCGCATATAATTTGCTACCATACCATCTATTTCTCCTTGGGTTACTCTATCGCATTCATTGGTAGCAAAACTATATGCTGATGTACAGAGCAGTATCATACCTATTGCTACAATTGTTTTTTTCATCCATCATATGGCGAACTAAATGATTATTTATTCTGCTTTATTTGGACAGAAATATCTGCTATAGGATTCTCTGATTGATCTTTGATAATAAATGTAATGTTCTTGTTTTGCTTGTCAAATGTATATGCTCCTATCAATGAATTTGCATATACACCTGGGATATATATTGCTCCCTGTGGATTTGTATAGAGTACACAATCATTATTGAGATTTTTGATACAATATCCACCATCGAAATCTCAGAATTGTCCTTGTCATAGTGCAATCTGTTGATAGTTGTTATTTTTCATCTCAATACTTTTTATAGCTTCCATCGGAAGTATGATTTGAAACAGGGTAATGTTGTTTTGGATATCTCTCAATTCGACAACGGGGATATGTGTCGTAAATGTCAGATATGTTTTTATTTTATTTTCATACTCTTGTTTGATCTTCAGCTCTCCGGTATCTGGATCGATTGTTGCTATCTCATTTCCTTGTTTGTCATAAAAACCGATTTCCTTTCATAAGGTGAAAATACCTCAGGTGATATAGGTCTGTTTAGGTGAAAGATCAAATCCACCATAGGTATTCTGATTACTTCCTTCTATGTTTTGCCATATACCATTCCTCAATCTTTGGAAGATAACCATTCATTCATCAAGATCATTACTTATTTTTGCTATGATATCAGCGGTGCCATCACCTGTTTTATTTACATCAACAATTTCTATCGTAGGTATCTTGATATTTACCGTTACTATCTCCCTTGCATTATTACCGTTTTGATCTCTTGCTCTCAATTCAAAGACTTGGGAAGTAGTTCCTGTAAAGAATAATCCTCAGATATCGAGAGTTCCTGTTTGTGCATAATTTTCCTTTCCTGTTAATAATACTCCATCTTTTCGTACTTCCATGTGAGAGACGACAACATTATCTGTCCAGGTGGATTTGAGGGTATAATTCGTATTGATGTATCCTTCGTGAACGAGTCCTGTACTTATGGTTTCTTGTGTTAAATTTCTCCATAATGTTGTTTCTCCTACAGGAGCGGTATTGTCTCAGATATTTTGCATACCCGCTACGGTTTGATTGGATCGAGGCGATGATTTCTTGTAGAGGGTAAATCTCTCTTGTTGTTTATTACTCAGATCTTCTTGAGTAATCGTTAACGCTGCGATACTTGTATATAATCGTTTCCTTGGTAATTCTTTGAAGGTCACGTTGATTTTGTCCATGCTAGCATCATAATATTCTATAGCAAGAATACTGTCTTCTAATTCAAGATTTACTGGTTTTTTGCTATAGCTATTATTGATTGTGAGTAATGCTGTCTTATAATCAGTATCTTTTGGTAGTACCAATATATACTTTGGTTTTTCTCCTGGTATAAGGAAATCCCAGAAACTGCTTGGCGTATCTTTATCGTCAATTTTGTTGCTTACTTTGATGATATATGCGTCCACATCTTCTCCTAACATATTACTGTTTTTTCGTGAGAGCTGGAGATTATCAAAGGTTTGTCCTTCCGTTTTAAAATTCTTAACCTCTTTGGTTTTGTCTATGACTTTGATTATTATATCATTGATTTCCATATATCCATACTGATCGCTATTCTCTTTTATTTGTTCCAATGATTCGATATATCGGTTTCGTGGATGTTCATTCGCATAACTATAGAATTTCGTATAATATGTTGTCACTTCATTACCGTTTGATGAAAAGCTTTCTGTCTCCTGAGCTCCATATTTCAGATAGACGTGATTTGCATCCCAAAGCAAGATATCATTTTCCTCATCATTATTGAAATCTATATCTGTCACATATTTTTGTCCGATATTTGCTATATGTTGTGTAGATGCTACCGTGTTTACCATTTTTTTCTCATCACCGCTGTAAGATTCTACAAATATCCCCTTTACGTATGATGAAATATCCAGTGAACTACTAGAATTTCAATTGTTGCACGTAGTGCAAGTACCTTGTGCTACCATTGGTGTATCACTGTATGCTAAGAGCGCAGTATCTATTTTTTCTTGTGTCGTCTCTAGGTAGGTCTTGGATTTGTTGTACACCGATTGTGTCATGTTCAATTTTTCCGGACCATCGTTGTGTATTGCATCGAGATATCCTTGGACCATTTTTTTATTGAGTGTAAGATAGGTTTTGGTAGGGTCTTCTTGAGATTTTAGAATGTTCTTGGTAGGAGTATCTATCGTCAAGAGTGGTGTCTTGAGACTGACAGACTCTGTAGTATCATCTACTAATACTATATCATCTCCTTTGAGTTTTTTTAGAAATTTATCGTAATCTTGTAAGTCTTTTTCTAATTGTTTATTTTCTTCTCTTTTTTGGTTGATGATACTGTTTGCTGTGTCTCTTACGTTTTCTATTTGTTTTGTTGCTGGTGTAATCGTGGACTTGTTTTCTACAATAGCCAATATATTTTCTACTTTATCATTTGTTTTTTTGTCAGTGATTGTGCTGTTTTTGAATTGTATCAATCACTTTCTGAGTTCTGTATATGCAGTAGTGTATTCCAACATATTTGTGTCTTCAGTAGTATTGTTGTACCCATTGAGATTGATGTCTTGGTTCAGTTTTTCTATTGTTTCATTCATTTTATCTACGCCACTATTATTATTGAGTTTGTCGGTAGTCCGTTCGACTGCTTTGTTGATAGGTCATTCTATATTTTTAGATACCATTTCATTGGTAATTTGAGCAATATTATTGAATACATCATAGACACCATCAAAATTAAATTTCAGTTGAGTATATGCATCTATCTTATAATCAAATCATTGAAGTGGAGGATCTTTGAATTTTGTTGTAAAATCAAAGAAGTCGAACATAGGTACGTTTCGTGATCTTTGTGTTATTTGTTCTATTTTGCCTTTGACTCATTTTTCTCCTACTAATCCTATACCTCATTTGATGATACAGAAAACCTTTCCAATAAAATCAGCCACTTTTAATATAGCGTTGATTTCTGGTAATATTTTAGGAATTTTTGGTGCTGGTGGCAACACAGGCAATTGCATCTTGATAGTTGGGATGAATGATGGTGGCTCTGGTAATGTCGGTGGTTCTGGAATTACTGGTATAGTCGGTAATGACATCCCTACAAAGAAATCTATATCTAGATTGTACATAATATCTCGATTGACATCTATAGTTGGCGGTTCTGGTAGGCTCGGTAATTGTGGTAATGGTATTTTGAGTGGTACGAGATTTACCTTTGGCAACGTAATATCCATGCCTAGTTCCATATGTGAAAGATCCATATAGACACTTGGTATCTTGAATGAAGGGATCGGGAATATTGGCAATTTAGGACAAAGGAAAGATAGACTACATGAGAATGATCCATAGTTATCGTTACTACATTTTGAACATTTCTCTGATCGATTGACTGAGAAATCTATAATTGCTTGTCGTGTTTTGATTGCTCCTATGATAAGGGTGATGGCATCGATATATCATGCATATCTATTAGCATTAGTATTCAATCGTGTCATCGTATCTCCTACGAGTGCATTGAGTAATGAAGAGATCTCTGTCAGATATTTATCAGTCACATGTACTCGTTGGTGTAGCTGCATAGGGAATTCTTTGTATTTTTGCAAAACGATCATATTTTGTTTGACCGATTTGATAAGTCCAGCAGTATTCTCTTTGAATTCAAGGAATTTTCCGATACCTCCTACTATGTTTGCGCATTGTTTGATGTCTGTTACTTTCTTATTCGCCACATCTAGCAATCATTGATGTTTGAACGTTTCTTTTACTATTTCCTGCTTTGTTTTTGCTCACACTAGTACGGTCTGTATTCCCATCCGTATAGGCAGCGATTCTACTACTTTTGTCGTATGTACTAGATTTATTCCGATGTTTTTTACGTCTGCGCCCATCTCTTTCCGTGTTTTTTCTATTTCTCAGGTTGCATTATTATTATCTCCAAGTTGTAGTATTTCATTCATTAGTGCTATCTCTTGGTCGATATATTCTATTACTATTTTTTCAGGTATTTTTGGATCATTGAGTATCAATGCTTTTTGTTTCGTTAGTTCATCCACCATCTTTTTTGCATCTGCTTTGGATGTCGTTCCACAAAGTGCTAACATTTCATTCAACATTTCTGTTCGGTCTTGGAGAATTTTTTCGTTTTTTTCTACTCGTAGTTTGAGATAATTGATATATGCCACGATATCATCACTCGTCATCATTGGTATCTTGATATTGATCGCTTGTGTGTCGATATTTACGAGTGGGACTTCTTCAAACATTTTTTGGAATGCTTCGAAAATGTTATTTCCAAATTTATCTGAAATGCTATTTATGTTTTGTTTAGAAAGGTTCGCTTTCCACTTGGCTGTTCCGGTAAGTGCTGAATTTCCCGTCATAATATATCCAGCATTTGTATCTTGTTTGTTGAGGCTCTTATATATCTCTTTGAAATTTCATATACTACCGAATCCTTGCGTGACAGTCGTAATATCGGGAAGATCAATCTGGATGGTCATTTTGGTCAGATTGTTTTGGATATATGAAATTTGTCTTGTCGTCCAATCTTGTACAACACATTTTACCAATCCTTTTGTTTTTGCTCACAAGACTTTGAAACTGACCTTTTCTCCTTTTTTGAGTTCAAATCACTCTGGAGATGTTTCCGTATTTCCATAGTTTTCTTCTGCAGTTAGCGGTGTTGGATCCATATCTATCGCAACTATACCTCAAAACGTTCCTGCCGTGATAGCAGCCGTATAATGTGGATTATTTTCGTCTGACGCAGCTGCTACTATCTGCAATGGAAAATTCGCTGTACTGACAATGATCTTTTCTCCATTATTGTTCGTTCCACTATTTGTTACATTATCATCAGCAAATACTATGGTATTTCCTATTTTGGGTGGATTGTTGCATGTTCCTCCTTTTGATGCATTTACAAAGCTTTCATCGTAGGTGTCTGTTGTGCTAGGTCATTCATTATCTCCACAATCTCGTGTGAGTGGCGGTAATGCAAAAACGATACAATTTCCTCAGAGATCTCTGAATGGTTTCGGTAATGCTTTTCCTACACTGTATGGACCGAAACACATCGCTATTCCCAATCATAAGGTTAAGGTAGGCGCTATGTAGAGTCTAAACTGTGAAGGATATGGTGAAGGATATGGTCATCATGTATTTCCTAAGAAAAATCCATCTGTAGCTCATTTGAATGGATATCAGAAAAATCCTGGGATCGGAAGATATGCTGGTCCGTATGGTCGATTTCCTGGTATATTCAATAATGGCATACCTTTACCTAATGTAGTATTGAGTGTTCTGAATATTGTATAGAGAGGATTCGGTAATTTTGGTACACATCAGAAGATGTGATAATCTCATGGTGCGAGAAATGCTTGATTGAATGGTACGGGTAGTCAACAAGATCCTCATTTTCCTAGTTTAAAACCCTGACAAAGTCCTTGTAGTATTCCATCTAATTTTTCTGATACTTTTTCGGTTGCTTCATCGATAAAACTCATTCCAATATTTAGAGATAGTCCTCCTTGCGTCAATGAATTTAAAATATTTTTTGCGCTCCATGCTTCCATAGAAGCGTCCATACCTGGTATACTAGAAAGCTGATCAAGTGTATCTATATTGGATAAGGTATCCACAAGATCAGTAATTTTTTCGTTAGTTACCGCAGCAGCTCAACTATTATATGTATTTATCTCTGATTGGAGATCATCAAATATCTCTTCGTAGGTTCTTTTTTGTCCTGTTTTTTCATTGAAAAGGATTCGTCTGCCTTTTTGGCAAGGATCCGTGCTTTGGAATGAAATATCAGGATAGCTATCTTTGTCTTTATTTTCTTTGATAAGATCTTGATCTTTGACATCGATAGTTACTACTGATGTATTTTCTGGTTTGTATATCACTCTATATGAAAAACTTAATGCCGCTCATGAGTTAAGTGAAATATTGTCCATAACGAATTGATATCCTTCTGGTGCATTTCGATCAAAGATGAGTCATCCACTAGTTCCTTGAGTAAATACCAACGAGTTTATCTTATTTTCATCATCTTTTACTATTCCTCGTGGACCTTTGAGCTGATCAATATAGGTCATTTTATTATAGTTTTTTTTGGATATGATTGTTGTTTTTACTACTACCTCATCGCCTTCTCTCAACACATTACCATTGATATCTTCAAAAATTTTGTATACGCTTACTTCTGGGGTATCATTTGTTATCTCGCTGATAGGAAGATATTGTACTTCATCAGCTGGGAGTGTTTCGTAGATAGGAGTGGTAGATAAAGGATTTTCTACATATGCTAATTGTTTTCTACCAGCTTCTACATATATGTCATTTTCTGCTACCATTGTTTTTACGTTTTCCAAGGTCGTATCTTTGAGTGCGTCTATTTGATCTTTGGTCATTCCTACTGTAGTATCCGGTCCATCTTCATCTTTTTCTTCTTCTATTCCTTCTCTTGGAACATCAGCTCATTTTATATGAATCAGACTACTATCGGTGATAGATCGACTACTATTCACTCTCATTCAGAAACGTTTCACTATAGTATAATTCCCTTTTTGTCTATCATATCGCTGTGCATCACAGATACCCGTAACATTTGATACATAATTAGCTCCTTTGTTATTTCCTCATCCGTAAAATATTTTTGTATCATCCATGCTATCTTGTGTGACGATATCCATTTTACCGTCTTGGTCCATATCTATAAGAAACAGCTGTCTGATCGATCCAAAATCGTCAGGGGTTTCGTTTTTCATATCCGGTTCTGTGTTTACATTGAGACAGATGTTTTTGCCATCTACGGGAAAGACACCTTTGTTGTTCATATATACGACTCATTTGTTGTTTGTTGTGAGTACGATTATATCTTCATATCCATTTCCATCTACATCTCAAACTTTGATATCTTTGACAGTATCTGCAATAATCATCAGTTCTTGCATATTTTTGTATGGATCTGTGCCTCCATAATTTTTTATGAGTTTAACTGTACCATCGGTATATACTACTATCATATCTTTCAATCCATCTTTATTGAAATCTATTGGTAGCACTTTGAATATCGTTTTGGTTGGATCAGTATATATATCTTGTCCTATTGATGCATCGAGATCAACATCAGGAATATCGGGATTTTTTTCTCTTCTTTCCAAAAGCGGATCTCAGAAATTGATAAGGAAGTGTGATCCATATGGCAATGTTGCTTCTCCTACTCTTTTTCCATTGGCGAAATTCGCTATGTTTTTGAAATCGTTCGTAAATCAGATACCAAGCATAGGATCAGAACTATCTTCTATAGATTCGTATCATTGTTTAGTGAACGCACTTGAGGTACTATAAATTCCTATAGCTTTGACGTTGGTAGAACCTTCGCTGAAAATATCGGTCTCTCCATAATTTACGGGGTCCAATACCGTCATATTTGTCAGATCTGTAGTTATGTCATCTTCACTTCGTATCATTAATGTTCCTATTTTTTTATCTTTGTATGCAATAGTATAGCTATACATATCTTCTATCATTTCATTATCTGCAGTGATTATAGTTTCGGGATTTATTGTTCCTAATTTGAGATCTAGTATAGTGACTTCATTATTTATGACGATGTTGTCTTTACTTGCTTCATTGTTGGTTACGATACTATCTGTTGGTTCTGGTATGTATATCATCATATTACCATTTTTCTCTATATCTTTGATTGTTCAGCTCTCTGTGGCCGTAATAATGTTGAAATTATTACTTGCTCCTATCTTGATCTCTGCTATTTCTCATAATTTCGCTACTATCTTTTTTTGTTCTATCGTCAGTGTTGATGCTGTTTCGTTGATAGTTTGTATCTGTCCGTTCGGAGTTATGATTCGTTCTATTTGTTTAATTTTCGTCGGATCTACTATCTCTGTTGTCGTTGATAGAAGTTTATTGGATTGGGCAGTGATGTTGTTTACGATATTCTCGTTTTCGGAGAAATATCATCGTTGATTACCTCGATCAGTCCCGAAGAGATTCAAATAGAGTACATTGAGTTTTTCTTTTGGTAATATGCTATCTTGGATGATGAATCTTTTGTATGCTGGTACTTGTTCTGAAAGTGATCTCTCTTTGATATATGCGAATACATATCATTCTCCTCCTGCACCTGTTGCTGTTAGCGTATACCTAAATAATCATCAACTATAATTGAATTCATTGATATTTGTATTGGCTGCCCCAATTACTCAGAGCTTTATACTACCTGTATTTACTTCGTTATTTCGTGTGTCTACGACTTGTATCGTTCCTTTGCTCCTGTTGTTTCCTGTTGAAAAATCCATTCTGGACTTATTCAAATTCAATATAACTTTTTTTGCTATTCATGGGATAACCGTCACGGGTATTATGATAGGATCAATGCCTGGAATATTTATGGTAATGATATCTGATCCTGCTTTGAAATTTGGATACAATGTAATATCCAATCTTCCTGTCTCTACGATAAAATTACTTGCGTTGGCAAATGAAAACTGAGTTTTTGTTATACCATTCTTCGTTATAGTTCTTTCTTTGATCTTTCATGGCATGAGTAATCCTTGCTTGCTCGTGATATTAGCTACCGTTTCCAGATTTTTATTATCTTGTGTCTTGATAATTATATTGATACTTGGAATATTTTCCGGTACAATCTGTTTGATGCCATTTTCGTCTGCGTATTGAATGGATGTTTCTTCCTTTGGTAAGGTGAATGTTATGTTCGGTATATTTGTTTGTTTAAGATTGGTTCTATGAAGGATGATGTTGTTTTGCTGTATCGTTACGATACCTTTGGCAACCTTGATGTTTTTTTGTCCTATCTTTGGTTCTTGCGTAGCTTCTAGTGTTAGACTCTTTTGTTTGATTGGAGCAACAGTTATAGTAACATCCTTATAGTCCTTTACTCCTGTCATTGCTTGATAGATGAAACTGGAATCATTGAAATTGTTGAATTGTATGCTTTTTTGGGATGAAGTACCATCAGATATCTTCCCCTCATTAGTACGTATTTCATAGGTTTCTGCTGTCTGTCCTATAGTATTACCATAGGCGTCTTTTGCATTGATTACTATCGGTAATTCTGCTGCTTCCATAACAATATCTGTTGGTGTCTTTACTTCTATAGCTGCTAATGGTCCAGGCAAAATCTGAAGCACTTTTTGTTTAACGATACATGGCTTACCCAACGGTGGTTTGCAAAATTCTATTCTTAATGATGAACTACCGGCTTTTTTTTCTGTGATAAATGCTTCGAATTCGTATGGTTCTTGATAAGGATTGAAGAATTCTTCAGCTGCATCGTCACAAATATTATAACTGAGAGTTTTATTTCCTCTTTTGACCCCTAGACAATTATCTCATGTTCATGATATTTTTACTTTTGTGAATCAGAAGTCATTTAGCATTCATACATATATTTTTACATTATCTGTGTCGTCTACACCAAGTGATATCATTGTCCTACTGGTATCGACTTTGGCATAATTGTTGTATCCTCTTAATATTTCTCTCGTTTCTCCTGTTTCCGCATCTATAGTGTCATCATTGTTTGGTGCGGTTCGTTGGGATCCATATTCTTTTCGTTGTGTTCAGAAGTTTTCGAAGGTATTTGTTATTTCTTTGAATGTTCCTATAAATACATCACCGAGTGCATCATTGAAATTTATTTCAAACTTAAATGGTTTTTCTAATATTTGTTTCGCTCGGCATTTCATGGCTTTTGCTCGAGGCGAAGTAAAGGTCTTGAAATCGAAGATCAATGCGGTTCCGTTGACGTCTACTCCTTCACATTCATCAATCTCTTTTTGTAAATCAGTTTCTTCTTCAGCGAATTTAATTATCGATGGAGGAGAATTCTCTTGTGTATTTTGTATTGTTTTGATAAAACTCGGCACTCCCTTTGATGAAACATAATCCTCGTTGTCAGAATTGATATATGCTATTTCATATCAAGTAGTGTTGTATGTTGGTGTAATGAATTTTCCTTGATTGTTTCCTTCGGTGAGATATGTTTGAACAACGTGACTTACTTTGTTATTGATGTCGAAACTATCTTTTATTTCCATCATATCTTCCATGACAGTATCTTGTTGTACTCTTTCTGGCCGTGTAATATTTTGATAATAGAGAAGCTTGGCTATCATAGTAAGTTTTTCATCTGTTGTATCTGCATCGTTAGTTCCATATATTGCTTCTTGACCGTACTCTGGTGCATTTTCGAGTGTATCGAGATAGTCGATTATTTTGTCGATGAAAAAATCCTCCGGAATAGGATTCTGGCTATAATTATGGTTGTTTGGATTGGCTAACGGATCAAGTGTTCCTAAGATATTAAATTTGGCGCTTTGTGTGCTATAGTATCCGTTATTTTTTTTGTCTCTCTGTTCGTTGAGTAATCAATTATATTCTTGTGCTTTGTTTATAAGATATGCCTTAATAGCTTCTTTGATTTCATCTATCGTTTTTAATACCAGTTTGCCGTCATCCTGTTTAAATACCTTTACTTCATAGAGATTTGGATATTCCAATCTCACGGGATCTCCCCCAATACCTTTGAAAGTAATGTTTCTGATATTATCGATTGGCCTATCTTGCGTAGCCAGATTCATTCCTTTGTTCTTCTCTTTCTTGTCCGGATCGGTGGAAACACCAAACGTGTTTATAATAGCAGTGGCTTGTGTTATTTCTGTAGATATATTTGTCGGTGAAAATAATTGATTAATTTCTACGAATGGTTGTACTTGTCAGTTGTCTCCTGGATAATTATGGATTTTATCTATTTTGTCGTTGATATCATTCGCTACTGATGAACTCATGGTGGTATAAATATTGTCCAATACATCACATATCGCTTTGTAATAACTAGGCGTACATCCAGCTCCTGTATGAAATGATGCTATAAGGGCTCTTTGTGTAGATACGGTAGCGAGGTATGTGGTATTTATTTGTCCTATAGTATTGTAGATTCATCGTGCATTGGTAAAGGTTCATTTGAGTGTATTTACATGTGTATTGATATCATTCATATCTTGAGCTATAGCTGTTTTTCGTGTATCTAGGATTTCTACGTTTTGATTTTTGAATCTCTCTGATTGGATGATGTCGTTCAAATAAAAGAGCGTGGTGTTTATACTCAAATTGCCTATATAATCATTGAAACTATCCAATCCCTCATTGATCTTATTGATTCTTCCTGTCAATTCTGTTATTTTGCTCAATGTAAAGTTTTTTCCACTTCGATCATTTGCTTTGTTTGCAATCCATGTTTGACTTTGTCCTATGATGCTTCGTGGATTGAATGTCGCTATTTCTTGGAGACCTGCATTACCTGATACAACAAGTTGTTTTACTTGTGTGAGATTTGATACTAATCATGACATATCTGACGATGTACTTCCTATATATTCAGCATTTCTACTTCCTATATCAGCTTTTGTTCATGATAAATTGTCTCTTACGTTCTTATAGAAAATTTCTAGCGGTGAATTATCTTTGAATTTATATAATTCTGTACTAGATATCTGATCCCATGTCGGAGAAATATTTTTCACTCTCGAATCTATCGTCTTGTACATATAGATATGACCTTTCATATTACAATTGAGAATATCCGTAGCAGGAGTCCAATTGTAAAGCATCACCTTTCCTTGATATATCGTGTGATGTTGTGTGGTATCAAAAATGGAGAAAAAATTATCTTGTGTATAAGTTCTTGGTGTGTTATATCCTCGTACGGGATTCTCGAGATCAGTATTTGTCGGTGTTTGATTGGTAAATTTTAGATCTATACCATTTACCATAGGGTTTTTGATATACAAGAAAGGATTGCTATATTTATTCTCCATTTTTTCTTTGACAGCAAATGTTCTCTGGATAATGCTCGCATAGGTTTCTGCTCATAGATAAGAATTTGCTTCACTTTGTCCATTATCTACTTTTCTAGATCCAGCGATATCATAGATAGGCATCCTTGCATCTTTGTAGTTGTAATTATTTAATCTTTTTGTCGCGGCATCTATATTTGATGGTGATGCTCCTCATCGATATCTCTGTGCAAACTCTGTGATAGTTTCACATCATCCCTGTTTCTCTTCGTCGCCTATATAACATTTATCTTCATCATCACTATCTTGTGGTTTTCGTGTTTTCTTCCATCGGACACAATATCCGAAAAGATGCATGACACAATCCCTGTTCCATAACTCTTGCTTGTTGATCTTTAGTTGATCGTATAATGCTAATTCATCTTTAGTGCTGTTTATATTGTATCCTCTATTGGCTTGTGTCTGTACGGAAAAAATATCGTATGATCAACCTATTGATTGTAAGGGATCATTGATGATCTGTCCTGATGCGGATATGAGATTCTGATATGTTCACCTATAAATGCTTGTACTTGGGGCACTTGTAATAGTATTTGCATTCATTCCGAAATAATAATTTTCGTAGTAGTTATATGTTTTCCATATACATTTTGGAGGAGGTAATCCTGTCGCTCGGAATGTTGGAGGGATTTTGATATCTCCTTCGAGTTCCAATTCGCTTGTTGGAATAGGTATAGTAAGATAATATTTTTCTGTCTCTATTTTTTCGTTCAATTGATTTTCTAGATAATCGTTCATCTGAATAAGGAGTGGCTGGACATTATTATCCAAATCTCCTAAAATCCGATTATCTTTTTGTGCTATTTTGTCTGTTAGAGAGCTATAATTTGTGAATGTTTTTGCATTAGTTCCACTTCCTATTGTTTTGTATCGTCTTGCGAGTCCAGCGACATTATCTTTGATTGCCGAAAGAAATTGCGAACTAATAAGCCCATCATATCATTTCAACATCTCTTGAGTCGCTTTTTTGAGTGTCATCGTTGGCATCTCTGCTCATCATGCAGCTTCTTGTGATCCTTGATTGGTGCTTGTTACCGAATCAGATAAATCTTGCATCCCTTCTTCCATCTCTTGTTGTCTGCTTTTCATATCTTCTGCGTACGCTTGCAATTCAGGATCTTCGGTGTCTTGTAGTCCCATAGATAAATCTTCTCCTAAGGATATAGTACTTTCGTTATGTTCTCCGTTGAGGATATTGAGTAAGAGATTCGTAAATCTATGATATCCTATATCTTCTGAAAAGAGAATGTTGTTTGCATAATATTTTGTATTTTCTGGGATGAAGTATTTTTTCAAACCTATGAAGTCTTCATATCGGATTGCCTTGTCGATAAATTGAGTAGGATTGTTATAATATGATCTTACTTTATTAAAAAAGTTATTGTATTGTTGTATAGTGTCGAATTTTATCATACCGTGTCGAAGCTCTGCTTGTCCATTCGGATTATTATTGTAGACGAAGAATCTTTTGTTGGTATCATAAATGAATTGTTGGTCTTCAAAGTCTACATATGGATAGATACTTGGATAGATGAATCATTGATTCTCTACAACGGGTAATGGAATATTTCCTATCAAGATTGTACCGACTAATTTTGAACTTTGGTCTTTGGTGCCTTCGAAATACATATTTTCTAGTATCTGAGAAATCTCATGAGCTTTTAACTTCGTAGTATCTATAGGAAAAACCACTGCTTTACTGTTAGCAATTTTTTTCTGGATGTATTTACTCGTATATCGAACAAGATTGGTTTTTATATCAGCATAGATATCTTTATCTACGAATACTGCTACAAGATTGGTTGTATCTGGATTTTCTGCCGCATAAACTTTTTTCCGGTCGATGAAAAAACTGTTCTGTAAAAGATAAGAGAGTCCGTACAGGAGTATAAGTGCTCGTATTAAGAATTTCTTAGTTCAATTCATAAGTCTCAAAACCGAATATTAAATATACATACTTGATATATAGTTCTTATATCCTCATCATTTTATTAAAATCTTTTTGATACTTGAGCTACTTTTTGATATACAAAAAACTAGACACATTACTATATATAAAAGATAATGAAAATAAATGAAAAATAGCGGTTTTCGCTATTTCCAAATTGGTGTTTTATGATGTAATTGTGGTTTTTTTAAAGAATTTTTTTATATTTCAAAAAATCTTTATATTATATATATTTTTTTCTTTTTTTGGGCACTTCGCCACAAATCCCGATGTACTTTTTCTCTTGATAGAAAAAGTATACAAAAAGATCAAGCCGGATGCTATACTCTGGATAGATATTTCATCTATACATGACCTACGTCTCGCCTACAACCCCGCAGAATTGCGTGGACCCATTCCGGACTCGACCATGTATGTTGCTTCATTATCGATAAGATTACTATCTCGTGGCGAGCATCTGGCTTTGTAATTTAGCCATTGCTCAAAACGTTCTATGTTCAAAAGGTTCTATAGTTCTCCTTCTCGTTCTTTGTAAAATTCTTCGAGGTAGTGTTCCATATATTCGTGTCTGTGCTGAGCTATTTTTTTTCCTGTTTCGGTGTTCATTCTGTCTTTGAGCAACAACAGTTTTTCATAAAAATGATTGATGGATGATCATTCATTTTTGTAATATTCTTCTTTATTCATATTTAGTTTGGGCTTATCTTCAGGGTTGTAGATTTCTCTACTTTTATGTCCACCATAATTGAATGTCCTAGCAATCCCTATCGCTCACAAAGCATCTAATCTATCTGCATCTTGAACCACATCCAATTCTGCTGAGGTAAATTTCTGTTGATGATTTCCTCCTTTGAAGGATACGTTCTTTACTATTTTTTCTACATGATCAACGATATATTGATTCATTCCCAATCCTTCCAAAAATTCTTTAGCTTTTCTTGGTCCAACCGTATCATCACCATCATAAAATTTTGCATCAGCGATATCATGGAGCAATGCTCATAATTCAACAATCAGCATATCTACTTTTTCCGTCTGCGCAATATGTTTTGCTGTTTTCCATACTCTGTAGATATGTCGCCAATCGTGTCCTCATTCAGCATCTTTGAGTGTTTCTTTTACAAATTCGACAGTTTTGTTGATGATTTCTTGATTTTCCATGAATGAAATGATTATTATATAAAAACATTATTTCTGGCTTAACCATTGATAATCATAATTCAATCATCAGGGTCTAATTGAAGAATTTTGTACACGCGACTGTTTTCGAAACCAGAAACCACTTTATTTCATTTGTGTTTTCTGTTTCTCAAATCGTCGGTATTCTTCTTTCATTCAAAAAAGCTGCCTTTCATTTGCTTTTTTGATGGGCGAAGTAATTTGATTTGCTTTTTTTGTAAATATCCGTATAATGAAGACAACTTGTTATGATATTTGATCACATCATCTATAATGATAAGCGTATCTGGTGAACTTATTTTCTCTGCAATTTCCATATATTCACCATATTGGCTTTTCTGACCGTCTATGAAGATGAAATCTACCTTTTCCGGCATCAATTTTTTGATAGGAACACGGATTATGTCGAATGGATATGTCGTCGTATTGTAACAATTCATCGTTTTTGTATTTTGCAGTCCCTCTTGGTATGCGGGATACGAAATCTCAAACGATATTAACTTCCCTCATCGATCCTTTATCACTTCTCACATAACTATACTGCTATATCCTACTGCACCTCACACTTCTAAACATATTTTCGGTTTTTTCTTCTTCAATACTTTACGTAAAAAAACTTCTGTTGCCGGACTTATGATGGGAATTTTCCTACTTTTACACTCTTTCCTGAGTTCTTTTAATCTTTCCATATCATGGACTTTATCACTTTAAAATATTGGATTCTGTAATGAACTTCGTGTAATGTGCTCACTATGCTCGCGTAATATGCTTCGCGTAATGCACATTACCATTCATTACTATCCATTACGTCCATCAGGACACATTACTTTTATTATATTATAATCAATTTATTATGAACGAAACACAACAATCAAAACAACCATTTAGACCACAACAACCTTCCCGTAATACTGCAGGATTTAGACCACAACAATCAGTATCAAAACCACCAATGCCAAGACCATTGTCTCAGATGCATAAACCAGCGGTAATTACAAAGCCTGTTGTGACACCAAAACCTATTACTTCACCATCCGTACCTACAAAACCTGTGGTGATCCCAAAACCAGTCTCGACCTGAGCACCTATGCAATGAAATCTCTCTATTGATTTCAGTAAAAAAAACAATTCCAAATCTTTATATAAGGGAAAAAAATCTTCTCATACAAGCGGTCCTAAAATAACTTCTGAAGCGTTTTTACGTCATAGGACTCCTACCAGAACAGCAGTAAAAGATCCTAAAACTTTAATCAAAAAGGATGAAATTCCTGTAAGAATTATTCCTCTTGGAGGGCTTCAAGAGATTGGTATCAATATGACTCTAGTCGAATATAAAAATGATATTCTTATTATTGATGCCTGACTTGAATTTGCTTCTGTAGAAATGCATGGAGTAGATTATTTGATTCCTGATATTTCCTATTTAGTAAAAAACAAAAAAAATATTAGATGAATATTAATTACTCATGGGCATTTGGATCATGTTTGAGCATTGAGACATATTCTCGGTCAAATTGATTATCCTACCGTCTATACAACGCCATTGGCTTTGGGAATTATTAGAAAATCGCTTGATGAAAAAGACAATAAAAATCTTAAATACAAGCTCGTTGATCCTGATATGGATATCCTCAAGCTTGGATGATTTACTGTCGAAACTTTTAGAGTCAACCATAGTATCCCTGAATCGCTTGGATATTCTATCTATACACCAAAAGGATTGTTGGTGCATGCTTGAGATTACAAAATCGATCATACGCCTTCTATAGATAAACCTGCAGATATTTGAAAGATTTCTAGAATCGGTCAGGAAGGGGTAAGAGTATTTTTGGGAGAAAGTACCAATGCCAATAAACCAGGACATTCCATTTCTGAAAAAGTTATTGGTGATGCTCTTGATGGTATCATCAGAGATTGTAAATCTAGAATGGTTATTTCTACATTTGCATCAAATATAGGTAGAATTATGCAAGTCATTGATTCTGCTGTTAGACACAATAGAGTAGTATTTCTCGCATGAAGATCTATGGTTACCAATGTCAAACTCTGTCAGGAGCTTGGCTATATTCAGGTTCCAGAACATATGATCAGACCAGTAAGTTCTGATATCAATAATATGCCAGATGAACGCGTTTTGGTTCTTTGTACATGATCTCAAGGTGAAGAGTTTGCTGCACTTATGAGGATGTCCAATAGAACGTATAAAGATATGGAACTCAAACCAGGTGATGCGGTTCTTTTATCTAGTCATACGATTCCTGGCAATGAAAAGTCTGTTATCGGTATGATCAATGATTTAGTTGCTTTGTGAGTGAATCTTATTGATGATCATTCTCTAGATGTACATACGTCAGGACATGGATATCAAGAAGATATTAAGATGATGTTAGCTATGCTTAAACCTGAATATTATGTTCCGGTCCATGGCGAGCCATTTATGAGACATGCCAACAAAAATATCGGTATTTCTATGAATATCCCTGAAGAAAATATTCTTATTCCATACAATGGTCAGGCTGTTGAAATGTACGATAATGTCGTCATCGTCGGTGAGAAAAAATTGAAACTCGATACTATCATGATCGATGGAAAAGGACAAGGACATCTTTCTGGTGAATATGTCATGAAAGCCCGTGGTATTATGGCCGAAAATGGTATAGTATCCTTGGTATTCAAAATTGATACGAAAAGCAATGATCTTGTCGGAAATATTCAGATAGAATCTAGAGGTTTTGTTTATTCTAGTGAAGTGAAAACTATCCATACTCAGATTGTCGAATTTGCTAGAGCCAAGTATAACGAAAATCACAAGAAACGCATGGATATAAAAGATAATCTTAAACAACTCAAAGAAGATTTGGGATGATATATCGAAAAAATTATTGGAAGAGTTCCTTTGTTGATGCCAATGTATGTATATATCAATAGAGAAGCTCAGAATGGTAATGGTGATATCCCTGTCGATGAAGCAGTAGTCGGTATGACTTTGGATGAACAAGGATATGATGACTAACATCAATTACGAATTACGAATGATCAATTACGAATAATTCGAATGTAAAAAAGCTCTGACAATTGTTGGGGCTTTTTTTAATCCCAATAAAACAATCGGGATAATTTCAACATCATAAAAAATTTTCGATACATCGATTTTTTATTGTGTCTTGATTAAATTGAAATATCATCTCTAATAGTTATATAGTCTTTGTGACTTTATTTTTCTTATATATTCGCATGAATTCTTATAGATCAGACAGGCCGAGACGTACTCATACGTTAACATGGTCTACTACCAGAATTACCGTATTGGAATATTGCAATAAAAAGTATTATTTCAATTATTATCCTTACTCATTGAGAGACATCAATCAAGAATTGCGGTTGAATACTTTGTTACTCAAGAACTTAAAGAGCATGGATATGCGAGTAGGTGAAAAGACCCATCATCTCCTTTCTGATTATCTCAATGAGTTAAAAAAATGACCACTTGATGATGCTACCATCCAAGGTATCAAGAATTATGTAGTAGAAGAGATGAAAAATGATTTCGAAGCATCCAAAACCAGAGATTATTCAACTTATGACAAAGAACATGTGTTTTGACTTTCTGAGCATTATTATGGCGAAAATATCGATGATAAGTTGGAATCTGTAATCGAAAAAGTCCTTCATAATCTCGATGTATTTATCCAGAGTGAATGGAATGAAAAGGTTCAACATTATTTCAAGACCGCAAAAACTGTGTTTGTCGAAAAACCGAGAGAGAGGAATTTCAATGGTATGAGAGTCGATCTTCGTTCTATCCCAGAATTGAGGGATCTCAACGTGATGGCAGCTCCGGATTTTGGTGTCGTATTTTCAGATAACAAATATTTGATCATCGATCGAAAAACCTGACAGGAAAAAATAGATATTGACTGAACTTCCGAGCAGCTTAAGATTTATGCACTCAAAACTCTCTTTAAATCAAGAACAGATCTAGATACCATAGAGATCGAAGGATATGAAATCTATTTACCGAGTTTGAATCAGATTGGCGGTAAGATAGAGAAAACAGATATAGATAACATCATCCAAAAACTTAAGGATGATATGGAATATCAGAAACAGTTCCTTGTGGATCATGATATTGTCAGAAATGAGCCTTTGGCACATACTAGCTTTCCGAGAACGACTAGTGAAAAGAAATGTGCGAGTTGTACATTTAGGAAAGTATGTGAAGACTTGAAAAATTTCGAATAGAAATTTTTTAGGGACGAGAGATATATTGAAAGTATTGGCGTTATTTTATTATAAGCTATTGTTGAAACTATAATTGTATGGGAGGGTTTCGAACCCTCTTTTTTATTTTTATTGACTTTTTATTAAAAATATCTATAAATATATTTATAATCTCAAAATAGAAAGCATATGTGGTGGAGTATTGTTCTTTGGGTCATGGTCAGTTGTCAGATGCTTGCTTGGATCTATCTCATGCATAGAGGAGAAAAGATAACCAACAAAGGATATCTTATATTCACTGTCGGTATGATGATAGGACAATTGGGTGCTGGCATCGATTGTCTTTTTCAACAGGCATGGCCAACCCTTATTGTACAGGTATTCTTCTTCTTCGCTACGCTGTATGGTGTTTTGCGGAGATTCAAGATCATCTGATGTGCTGGATCGTTTCGATTCGGCACATTTTTTCTTTATAACAAAAAAAGCTCTGTCTGAAAACACAAACAGAGAATTTTAGTGTAGTGGTCAATTGTAATACACAATTTCCACTTTACAGAATTCTGCCATTTCTTTTAGGTTTTTTTCCCAATCGGGTTTTTCCATTGCTTTCTTAAATTTTGCAATATTTATACTATTACCAATACTTCTATTAGCCCAATTGATAATGTTTTGTATTGTAGCTTCTTTGTTGATTTTCTGATTTTCCATAGTTGTTTTGTTTTTTGGTATGATATATATTTTATTTGTAATGTCAATCTCTAATCTTGAATGAAATGTGGAAAGACTTTGATTTTTTCGTTTTTTATCTTGTAGGATGTATGTACAATATCTTGCATAAATTCTGAAGGAACCAAAAAGGTATCTACGGTGCGTTTCAATCGTTTTTTGAGTAGCCAGAGTGTGGTGTATTTTCCTATGATAGCTAAGTTTTCTATCGGGTTAGCAGTCGGTTGAGAATCTATAAAATGTCTCAATGTCAGCGGAGTATTGATCTGATTCTCATTTTTCAATGCACTTGGAAATGGTGCAAAATATCCTAAATCGTGAAACATCATCCACTTTTTCGCTTTGCTATTTCTTATCGCTCGAATCGGTATCCATCACAAATATCTCATAGTGCTATTATATCGGACGAGATCAGGATGAGTGTTTTTTACCTTTTTATAGAGTCTGATAGCTTCCCAAAAGTTCACTAAGCTTGTAGCTATTCCTATATATTTCATGAGTTTCCCCAATATCCCTCTTGGCGATTTGATACCGAAGAGTTCAATATCATATCCGTGCGGTTCGAGTAATGCTTTGACATCGGTGATATATGTTTCAATACCTCATATCCTGTTGATGAAGTCTGATACTATCAATATTTTTTTTACATTTTTTCCTGCAAGTGTATGGAAACGAACTATCCATCTCTCTTTAGTATATTCATGCACGAGTTCTGGTTCTACATGGATAGTATGTAATTTATTTATAAGACTATAGAGCTTCTGTCCTGTTGTATGACCTAATTGATGTGTGAGGTCCAAATCATGTTCTATGAAATTTTTTAATCCACCTCTTGCATATCCAATGGGTGCCAGTCATCGTTGTAATGCATTCAATGCTGAAAGTCCAAAAGATTCCAAGCATTCTGAGGGAATGAGACAGTACTGACAATTTGGTATATATCTCTTGATGGTTGTAATGTCTTGTCGTCAAAAAAAATGGATATTTGGATGTTTTGCTGAGAGTTCCTGTATTTTTTTTTCTCTACTGCCTGACCCAAATACAAATAAAGAAAATGGTACTTCTTCTCATATTTCTTCGTACTGTTCAATCAGTTCGATAATTGCATCGAATCCCTTTTCTTTTTCTAGTCTGCCGAAATAAAGTAGTCCTAACATTGTTGTGAGTAAATAAAAACTATTTGAAATTTCTTCGATATTTGTTTTTGAGATCTTTATTTGTTGTTTTTTTATTCATAACAACTTGGTATATTGTCTTTTATACTAAATTTTAATGAAAAAAATGCAATTGGAAAAGCTCTCTGGGTTTCAGAGAGCTTTTTTGTACACAGCCTACTAATCATTCATATAACATTCCGGCAAAAAGATCATTTCGTAGAACTGGCATTTTATCATGCCACTTTGACATGAACTTTGACATGGTTTAAAATCTACAAAGTAGATGTCAAATGAAAGATACCTTTGATCTTTGTGGGGATACATTCCTGTGATATCTCGGTATCCTTTGTAGTCCGGATTAGCTGTCATTCGCGTGTCTACTCTGGAAAAGAACTCTTCAGGAGATTCCATGGTTTTTTCCCATGAATTTACATGAGGGTACCATTTTGCACCATCTTTTAGAATATAATATCCATCTACGGGTTTTCCCGGGATGATTATATCTTGTAGGCGAGCATCATAGCGGACAGGTATTTGGCTATATTTAGCTCTGCACTCATCCATCAGACGGATAAATTCTCTTGTGGTGGAATCAATTTCCGTGATTACATGACCTTCTACTAAGTCCATAATTTTCTGAGAAGGGCCAGATATCACACCATCCTCTTTTTTGCAAGAGGTCAGTATGGTGATTCCGAATAATGCTATAACAAAAAAAAGATTTCTTTTCATAATTTTTTAATTTTTGTTTTATATTATTATTTTTTATTTATACATATTTATTATATAATGTCAATAGTATTTTTATATTGTTAATATCCAGTATCTGTCTTTGGCTTTTCATTCATGTTCATATTCTGAATCCCGTATTCATCCATTATTCTTTATCGCTTTGGATGATCAGATATTCTCTTTATTACAGGTCAGCATGACTTTATCCAGTCATCGTTCCTTACTCTTCTCAAGCGCGAGTTTGAGTCATATCGTTGCATATCATCTTCTTCTCTGGCTTGGTCTGATGCCATATCCTATATTTCCTCCATCATATCTCAATGCTTCACTGAGTACGGGGTCAATACGTACTGCTCCAACGACCTGTTCTTCATCATTGATAAGAAAGTATATATATGATATAGCATTATCGTGTTTAGGGTTACCTGTTTCTCTATTTCTTTTTATTCTTGTAAGAAAATCTTGATAGTTTTCTCACTCTTTGAGATTTGCTGATCCGGGGATGATTATTTCTTTGTTATCGGTAAATTCCTTTATCATTTCCAGATATTCTTGTTCATGTTTTTTTTCTGGAATTTCTAATCTCATATACAAAGCATAATACAAACTAAATGATGTTCCTCCTTTACTGAAGGGAGGAGGTATCCTTTAGGATAGAGGATTTTTTAGATTAAATCTCCCACCGCCCGCCCCGTAGTACTACGGGGTCCGGTCCCCCCTCTTTAGAAATAAAGAGGGAACTTTATTTTATTTTTTCTTTTCGTTCTTCGAAGCTCAGCTTCTGACCGTCGAGCATTTCTCCGCTGTATAATTTCCGGAGCACAGACATCGCCGCGCATTGTTCGCATCTGGTCGCCTTTCCGAAGCTGCAGCCTCATTGTTCTTCTCGGAGTTTCATACAAAAATCTAGCTCTTTTTTGACGTCTTCTTTCATGGCGCTGTTTTTTTGGCTAAAAATTTTGTCTTAGTCTCTCTTCGTTTTTGTATTTCACCATGATGTCCGCTCAATAAGACTTTTGGCACTTTCATGCCATATACCTCTTCTGGTTTCGTGTATTGTGGATATTCGAGATTGTTCATATTGTGTTTCACACTATAACTTTCGTCTTGTCGGCTAACTTCTTCCTTGATCACTCACGGGATGAGTCTGGAGATCGCTTCGATCATGACCATAGCTGGTGTTTCGCCGCCGAGCGTGATGAAATGTCAGAGAGAGATCTTTTGGAAATGTTTTGGATATTTTTTATTCATATATTGTTCGAAACGATAATCTATACCTTCATATCTTGTACAGATAAAAATAATGTTTTTTTCTTCACTTAAACTATGTGCCATTTTCTGATTGAATTCTTCCTTGCTTGGGCTCGGCAAAACTATCTTGAATTTCTTATGTTTGATATTCTTGATGATCGATTCTACAGCGTCTATTGCGGGTTTTGCTTTCATGAGCAGACCTGCTCCTCATCCACAGATGGTGTCGTCGACGGTTTGATGTTTGTCTGGACAAAAATTTCTTGGATTGATAAGCGAAAATGTCAAAATTCCTTTCTCCTGGGCTTTCTTGATCAGTGATGTCTCTAAGAAGCTTTTGAAAATATCGGGGAATATACTGACGATATGGATGTACATACTATTTCATGAATGATAAACTATACCATTGTAATGTGTCCTATCGGACGTAATAAGAACTTCGTTCGTAATGAATTGTAATGAATTACGCGAACGTAGTGAGTACATTACGTGAGTGGAACGAACATATTACACGAAGTATATTACGTTTGTTTCTTTAGAATCCTTTCGCGATATATTGGACCAATCTGATGATGACGTATGATGATACGACGATGAGTAATCCTACAAGCGAACCTATCATTCCTTTCTTTGCATTGGCTGGATCTTTTCCTGAACTTGCTGCGAAGATAAACATGATACCTGATACGATAAGTGTTATAGTCACAACAGTTCAGATAAAGAAGGTCGCGGAAAGTACGATATCTTGGACAAATAATCCTACAGATGTCGCCTGATCTGTACTTCTAACGCTTTTTCTGATACCGAGGGTATCATAGATATTCATCTTACATTGGCCGTTGACGAGAAGATTTTCATCGCAGGTAATTCCCATGACGGATTTTGGGGTAGTTTGAACTTGATTATTTGTTTGAGGACAACAATATCCTTTATTATTACATGTCTTATTTATAGTACCGCTAGCGCATGTCTGTGGGATTGGCGGCGCTTCTGTACATCATTGACATGATGTATCTGTTGTAATAGATTCACAAGTTCATGCTGTAAGGGGCGGTGTTATTTTACATTCTTCTAATCATATGGTACAATCATAATTTGTTGAATATGTTTTAGCAAATGTGAAATTTATATTTCCTAGTAGAATAATAGACAACATAATTATACTCACTATTTTTTTCATTTTTTTCTTTTGATGGACTAAAGACTGCCAAACAATAGACAAAAAATATGCTACTGATGGCTGTTGGTTGTTATACCAATTTCGCTTGATTTTGCAAACTTAACTACTACCTATGGGTATGTTCTAAAAAATCCGCCATCCGTGAAATACGGATACCTCTTCCATAAATCCTCCACCACTCCGTGGTTCCCCTCCTTTACAAAGGAGGACAGAAGGAGGACAAATTTAGTCTACTTGTTATTTGGGTATGAAGTCGCTTAAAGATTCTCTTAGAAAAACGTTGGCTCATAGGCATATGGGTCATCAGATGGTAGGAGCTATCGTACTTAATACGGTTAGGGATTTTCTCAATAGTCAAAAGTCCGTAAAATCCGTAAAGTCCGTAAAGTCTTTGGATGAGCTTGGCGAGCATGAAGAATTCGTGGAATTCAACGAAGATCAATCTGGTCTGGAAGGATATGTCAGATTCAAAGTTCTTTTTCTCAAAACAAATGATCAAGCACTTAAGATAAAGATTTTTCAACAAAAAAACCAGATTATGTGTGAAGTGAATCTGGCTTTGGAAAAGGTTGGCTATGCTACGAGAGTAGAGGAGATACGTATGAAATAACTAACAACTAACAGTGAATAACTAATAATTGAAGGAATTTATTCCTCTTTTTTGAACTCTTGCAAATACATAGTTTCGAACTCGTCATATACACTTTCCATGAATTTCTCATAATTTGGGATAATTTTGCTTAGATATGCATAGATATCCTTTTCAGGTGCTTTTTTTTGTACGAGCGTCATAAATTCTTCAGCCTGCTTGTCATCCATCTTAGATGCGATATTCGTCATTACCCAATCAAAAATCATAGGCTCTATATCGTCTTTGAGCATATCTATTCCTGTATCATCTATGTCTGGCATGGCTTTGATGATAAGTTGTTCTATGAATGCTTCATTGTCAAACATCGTTCTTTTATTTTATCGATAAAATAGCACTTTGAACTTATCTATCTTACCTAAAAAAACAAGATAAAGTGCTTTTTATCCTTGTTTATTTATGTTATAATTTTCTCTTGACATTTTATATTAAATCATTATAAGGTATTAAACAAACAAAACTTACACAATGAAAAAATTAATTTGCTTATTCTTTATGATGGCTACCTTTGTAGCCGCAACTTTCGCAACACCGGCTGACTCTACCAAAACTGATTCCGTAAAAGGATTCAGCAAAAAGGAATACACAGTGATAACTGGAACTGATACTATTACAGTAACTCCCGGTGATACCACACATCAGGTAACCTTTGCTGCAGCCGATTCCGTAAAAGCCACTGGCAAAACCGATTTCCAAATGATTAAGGGTAAGAAAACCAAAATCAAAGAAATCGAAGCTCACGGCAAAAAAGCCTGGGTATTGGCCGATCAGGACCTCTCAAAGCCCATAGAAATGTGGTGCGATGAAGACGAAACTGGTGACCCTATTTCCGGTGTTTGGTACGGTTTGCTGGCATTGGTTGCTGTTGCTGGAGGCTTCTCCTTATGGAGATTCGTTCTTCGCGGCTAACACCTGTTACCAAAAAATATGAAGTCCCTGGTTTCCCAGGGCTTTTTTTTAAAAATTCAAAAAATATTTTTGCTCTATTCTGTAGCGATATATACTTTGCTTCCTAGAGGTAACCCATCAAAAACAATTCCAAAATCTTTGATGTTTGGACATCCATGAGTAACGCTATTATCTTCTATGGGAGCTGATTCTATGGCTTTTTCGTATTTTTCTGGATCACCAGGAGTCTGGTATATAGGGTGAATCATTATTCCCCATTGCTTATATTTGAATCTTTCTTCTTCAACTCATTTAACCGTAATAGGGACTATATTTATTCCTCTTGGCGGTCCATCTGCTTTGTACTTATTTCCTAAATCTACTATCTTTTTGACCTTAAATAATCCTGTCGGTGTATTGGTGTTTATTGCTCATCTAACGTATACAAATTTCCCGTTAGATAAGGTATAATGATCGTACGGTATAAATTCACCATCTTTTCCTATGTCTTTACCAATGAGTATTGTTTGATCATGTATGAGTGTATTATCTTTACTGAAAAGATATTGTTTACATGTTTTTTTCGAAAGTATGAGGTAGGGTAGCCCATCATTCGATATTTTATTATTTAAAAATTCTGTATATGCTTCTTTGACATCATCTGAGATATCTGGATGATTGAGTAGTTCTTCTCCCTGTAATCCAAAGAGAGGATTTTTTATCTTATTGAGGGTGTTTTGATCTATGATTCCTGTTGCTTTGTTGGATGTATATTCAGAATTTCTTTTCATTCCATACAATTCTTGGAGTCATATAACATTTCCTGCTTTGAGAAAATCAATAACTTGTGTTTGTATTTCTTCATTTGTTATGGTCATTACTGCGTCAATGATTTCTTTGTGTTCTACTCCGTTTAGCATATTTTGAGGAATACTTTTTTGAAGTGTGTCTAACATAATTTTTTCTTTTTGATCATCCCATATATCACCTGTCTGGGCAGGATTGTCTTCTTTTTGATCAACTCATTGTTCTGTTTCATAGACTCTTTTGTTTTTCGCGTCTTTTTTGGCTAGTGTCCAGATTCATCGTGCGAGACCTCATGTAATACCTAGGATTACCATTGTTTTTCGTATTTTATTATATAGTTTTTTCATTTTTGGCTTATTTCTTTCCTTTTTGATTAAACTTCTGATTTCTGAGATGGACTTATCTTTAAATACTTCCATAAGTTTTTTTTCTTCATCGGTGAATTGCTCTTTCTTCTTCGTATCTATATTTTCTTTTATCTTCCTTCTGTTTTTTTTGCATAATTTTTTTAATGCATTTGTTCCTTTATTTATCAGTATATCTAATAGTTCTCATGTTTTTGATGTGTTGGTTTCTCATTTTTCCTGTTTTTCTCATTCAAGTAACCTCCGTGCTTCTTCAGCTTTTTGGAGTATTCTTAATCTATTTTTCCCTACATATTTATCCAACAATATTCCTATATGTTTGATAAATGTTGATTTATTATGTTCAATGAACTTTCCTTTTTCTCAAGGTATTGATTGTTCTTTATCTTTTATCTTTTTTCGTACACCTTTTTTTAATTCGTTTACTCTTACGGTAAATCATTCTGCTTGCTTATAATACACTATATCCAATGTTTTCCCGTTAGATGTATAAGAAATTTTTACTACTCCTGGTCTGAGTAGCTCTACACCTTGTACTTTTGATGATATAATTTCTTTGTTTTTATTCATTTTTATCTTTAGTAGTTTATAAAATAATATTTCTTTTGTAATATTCAGTAAAACTGATGTTATTGTTTGCTAATATAGTAGCCAATTCTTTGCCCAGATATCTTCGATGCCATCATTCTTTTTTTATGTTATCTATCTCTTTCCCCTTTTGATAACTATTGTGAAATCCATACATATGAGCGTTATTCTTTAGTCGATTGAAAAATATACTTTCTTGATCTAAACTTACTTTTCTTCATGATTTTTTTTGTATTCTTATATCTATAGCTAATCCTAATTGATGTTCACTGGTGTTTGGCTGAGCAACTTCTTCTTTTTTCCCCTTTTCTTCGTAAAGCGTTTGTTGTTCTTTACTATCTCTGTATGCACTAATAATCTCTATTTTATCGTCCTCAAATTCTTTGGTAAAGGCTTTTCCCATCATGTCTATTGCTTTGTTAGCTTCTTTTCTCAACATAAGTGTATGTATATTGCTTGTTGTAACGTATTCTGTGCTGACTTTCTCCAGATCATTTGGTCTGTATTTTTCATTTATTGGTGTATCTACACTTACATATTTTTGTATGGAACTGTCTGATATTAGATCTACATTGATAGTATTTTCTTTTAGACAACTCAAAATGCTGTTTTTTATTATTTTACTCTTTTCATTGATGTCGTTTTGATGTAATAGTATATATGCTTCTTTTGCTTTTTCTGGTATACGTAATCTTTCTGTCCCTACCTGATTTCCAGTCCAAAGTGCAACAAATTGTTATAAATTAAGTTTAACACCG
>CAYQLB010000003.1:12135-77604 GCA_964418415.1 uncultured Candidatus Peribacteria bacterium | reverse complement strand
CGGTGTTAAACTTAATTTATAACAATTTGTTGCACTTTGGACTGGAAATCAGGAAAATTTCATTCTCCTTTTATAATTATTTTATTTAATTTGTCAACTGTTTTTTCTTCAAATTTTCTCTTGTATTTCCTTAGGAATATCGTATATTCTTTGGTGGAGATACCTCCAAATTTTATTCATTACCCAATTAATTAATGCAAGGAATTGTAAAGTTCTTCAACAGAACTAAAAACTTCGGATTCATCACTCCAGAAGATGGAAGCAAGGATGTATTCGTACATGGAACAAATGTAATCGGAGAATCTATTGCTGATGGTGACACCGTAACCTACGAAGTAGGAGAAGGAAGAAAAGGTCCTGAAGCTAAAGACGTAAGAAAAGTTGGTGGAGCTGATGTTATGGCTGACTAATCACATTACGTACCAAAAAGATCGCAATTATTATACTCGGATATATGAAATACTATTTCCTATAATAACCAAGACTTTTAAGACTACCCTGCAGCAATGCAGGGTTTTCTTTATTATGAAAATAACTGCTGCTGATTATCTGAATGATATAATTTTTTCAAAAAACTTTTCCTATGTATCTTACAAGGTCCGTATTGTAGTATTCTATCACGATGTATCTGTGTCCCGTACCCTTTGTGCTTGTCGAATCCATATTTTGGATATTTTTTGTGTATCTGAATCATCTCTCTATCTCTTTCTACTTTTGCTAGAATCGAAGCCATACCAATCTGTGGAATTTTAGCATCACCATCTACGATTGTTTCTACTTCTATATGTAACGTATTTCTAAGTTTAAAATCATATTTTCCATCTATCACTACTTTGATATGTTTATGACCTATAGCTGCAATCAATGTCTTGAGTGAATCATGTTCTTTGTTTAATATTTTCTGAAGCAACTTTTCTAATCATATACAGATAGCAGTATGAATAGCCATACTGATACCTTGTGTATCAATATATTGATGAGAGACACTCGCTGTCGTCCAATAGATATGCTTGTGGGTTGTTGCTTTGTGATATAATTCTTCTCTCAATTTTGGACTACAAATTTTGGAATCTTTGTATGCTTTGAGGACTATTCTTTTTTTCAAAGCAACGAGTCATACATAGACTGGTCATGCGAGCGGTCATCTTCCTGCTTCATCTATATAGATAATCAAACGGTCCATAAGGTCTGTAAAATCTATAAAATCGAAAGTCTGTAAAGTCTTTTGCAATACTATGCTTAGTAGAGAAAAAATCAAATAAAAAAATCCGCTACCGAAGCAACGAACATTCTTATTTCTCTATTCTTCTGTTTCTCATTCCGGCGTTAAGTATTGCAGCCGTAACTAAATTTCTATCTCTCCATTAAAATCTTCCGATTTCATCTCCGAGATCATCATAAGAAATATAATCCCTTCCATCGAATGTAAGATATCCTTGAGGGTAGATCAGATAATCATTTTTTTTGAATGCAATCAATTCTCCTGCCTTTTCATTGTAGACGAAAAAATCACTTTCTTTGTCCTTGTGATAAAATATTGCTTTTTTCTGTTTTACTAATTCTTCAGCATCTTTCCTAGATTTTAGTTCAAAATCAGATCGATAAACACGCTTGATATCTTTTGTTTCTGGCATATGTATTTTTTCTGAAATATACAATACATCACCGACCTGATCGTTGGTTACCGTTATAATTTCTTCTGTACTAACGACAGTGTTCGTTTTCAGAACAGCCTCTCAGGTAGTTGGAATAACTCATTTTATTTGTCATGTCATATGCATATACACATAATTTATAAAACCCTTCTCAATTCATCCAACGTGGTAATTCATTTGAGCATTTTGATAATACCATCTTCTTGGAGTGTCAAAAATCACTCCTCTCTTGCTTTGGCATAAAGATCAATACCGATTTTATTATCCACAATCATTTTCTTAATATCATCAGTAATCTCGAATGTTTCGATGATTGCTATTCTTCATTGATATCCGCTACCATTACACTGATCACACCCTACCACCTCAGGAATTTTTCCATCAAATGGAATATCCAATTTTGGGTCGAGATCCTTCATTTTTTTGAGTGCCTCCTTGATTTCAGCTTGTTCACTATAATTTGCATCCCTCTTAGTTCCACAATGAGGACATACTTTTCTGACCAACCTCTGTGCTACAATTAGATTCAAGGATGGCGCCAACATATATGGTTTGACATCCATACTTGTAAGTCTTGGGATAGATTCTATAGCAGAATTCGTATGTAAAGTAGTAAATACCAAATGTCAGGTCAACGCTGCATTGATTGCAATCTCTGCGGTTTCCTGTGATCTCGTTTCTCAGATTAGAATAATATCTGGATCGTGTCTCAAAATAGCTTTGAGTCAGATCTCGTAAGTATATCATTTACTATAATTGATCTGTGATTGCTGGATACCGTTCACTTCATATTCGATGGGGTCTTCAAGGGTGATGATTTTTCTTTTTCCATCATTCAAGGTATTTAGGATTGTATAGAGCGTTGTTGTCTTTCACGAACCTGTAGGTCCGGTAAAAATAGTAATTCCCGTATTTTTTTCGAGATTCCTTTTTAATATTTCATAAGTTCTTTCTGTAAATCCGATATTTTCAAACGTAGAGATACCCTTGGTCGGATCCAAGAATCTAATGACGGTACTTTCAGATTCTACCCCCGGCATAAAATTAATTCTCACATCAACCTTTCTCTTTTCTCCATGAACATCCGTCGCCTCGAAAGAGAATCTTCCATCCTGCGGTAAGTAGTCGATATTCATCTTAGTCCCTGAGATAAACTTCATCTTCTGAAGATATTTTATGAAGTCTTGATGAGTAAATTCAAGCAATTCCTGTAACACACCATCAATTCTGATTCTCACAATTACTCCATCTTCCTGTGGTTGAAAGTGGAGATCAGATGCTCATGTCTGGAATGCTAATCTAATAAGCTCCATAATAAAATCTCCCGGTTCCATAGCATCTCTCGTTTCAAAAATTTTCTGTATCATAGCAATAGCTCACTTGCCTGCGGCCTGTTTCTGTTCTGTTTCGGATTTTCTTTTTTGTTCAGCGATACCTTCCATATCAGTATATCGACTCAATGCATAATGAAATCCTGTTGGAGATGTATAAAATACTTCGTATGTATATCACTTTTCCTCTAAGCTTTTGAGTAATTGTGCGAGTCCGTCGGAAAAATTATTTGTCGTAAGTATTTTCAAGGTATTTTTTTCTTTGGAGAAAATTAGCGTCTCAATCTTTTCAGCCGTTTCTTGAGGAAGAATCTTGAGTTGCTCAAAATTGGGGCTTATGCCCTGCAAATCATCGATTTCCAAAATACTTTTAGTGATTTCGTTTGGCATATATTCTTCATAATTCTGAAGTAAATCCTCGCACCACAATATAAGTATATCCCGGAATGCTGATTTTTCAAAGTTTTGATGACTCTTCCTGATATTTTGGACTTGACTTTATTTATGAAATACTTATGGTCTTCCTCCAAACCAAAATATATAACAAAAATGACGAAAACCTATTCACAAAAAACCTTGTTTGCGATAATCGATCTTGCAAACACCTACACTCAACAAAAAACTGTAGCGAAATATGCTACAAACTTGGCAAATCATTTAGGAATGCCCGTCGTACTCTATCCCAAAAGAGATGGCAAAATGAGTGCTCTCCCCTTTCGTAGAGTCATCAATGCCGCAAGGAAGATTTCTACTACAGAGGTCCGTATCTCTAAACTCAAGATTAATCCTCTCAGTATCTTCTCATCCATCCAAGATATTGCTGAACAAGAACGTGCAGCATTTATTGTCATGACCTTGGATAGATCATCTCTCCTCTTTTTTGGAAAAACCGCTTGGACTACTCCGCAGAATATGACCATTCCTACGATTCTTCTGCCGAATAACGCAGTATTTACTCCGTTAAAACGCATCACCATTGCTGTGGACGGCGAAAGAAAAGTACAAAAACTCAATACCGTGTATATGCTTGCCAAAGCATTTGATGCAACGATACATATCTTCGTCGAAAATGCTGAAACCAAAAACACGGATGAACAATTTATTATCTACAAGGTCAAAGACAATACGACCAAACACCTGCAGAAATATGGTATTAACTATACTATAGAAACTGCCAGAAAAACAAAAAATTTTGCAAAACATTTTTGTAAGTATTCAGCGAAAAATGCTGATGCTCTTGTCATCGAAGTCGATCCGGGAAAAATTCCCAGTGTTGTCAAACAGAATATCGAAACATTGTTGAGTATAGATACTTACGCTCAACCAGTAATCCTAACCAAAACAAAAGAAACAGGAAGGTATGGTACCTTCAGCTAATTATTTGTTACAAAAAAAATCTCCGGTATATCCGGAGTTTTTTTTAATTGAGATGGGGAAAAAACTTAAAGTATTGTAGAATTTTTAAAAAAGCCGCCTTAATGCAAGGCAGCTCTTGGGAATAGATAATCAGTCTTCTTTGTGAAATTTTTTATATACATAATAATATTCTGTAGTTTGGTTTTTTGGATTTATACGAATATATAAATATTCTTTACCATTTTCACCAGTAGTATAGGCAGGTTGGTTTGTTATCGTAAGATATGACTCACAAGATAATCGCCTGTGTACGAGTAATCTACATTTTTTTGGAAGTTCATTTATTGATTGTATTTCAATGGACTCATCTTCCAAAATAAAATTCAATAAATCATCCACATTACATGATTCAAAAGAGTTTTTATCATTAGAATCAAATCTTTCGCAAATTTTTTTTAAAATATCTATTTCTTTCATAATTATTAATTTTACGTTTATATTTTTATTTTGCTTACTTATACTCAAATACTTTACATTTTCAATACTTTATATAGAATTAACAGACAAATTGTAATTTTTATTTATAGTTGAATTTTAAAAACTAATTTATACAAATATTAGAGATAGCTATTGTCCTCCTTTATAAAAGGAGGAGGTATCCGCCGATGCGGATGGAGGATTTCGTGTCTACGACTTAAATCCTTCTCCCCTTCGGGTTTCTCCCTTTTACAAAGGGAGTCAGAATTTTAGTCATTTTGATTCTTAGTTTTGGCATTTACTCCAGCGATTATCCAGTATCTTGATATCAAAAAAGAACATGAAGATTGTATCTTATTTTTTCGTATGGGAGATTTTTATGAAACCTTCTTTGAAGACGCAAAAATCTGCAGTAAAGTGCTCGATATTGTCCTCACGAGCAAGAATAAAAATTCAGAGAATTCCGTCCCCATGGCTGGCATTCCCTACCATAGTGCCGACAAATATATTACGAAATTAATCAATAATGGCTATAAAGTCGCTATCGCCGAACAGACGAGCGAACCTATCCCCGGAAAAATAGTGGAAAGAGAAGTCGTACGTATCATCACTCCATGAACCTATATCCAAGAAGCAAAAAAATCGTATACTTATACGATGGCAATGACCTTTATCCCGTATACCAACGGAAATAGTTATCATCTTGCTCGATGAGATTTTAGTGTCGGTGAATACCGAACCAAAAGCTTTTCAGATATCCAAGAACTACAGAAATTTATCATCGCGGTTAAACCTGTTGAATTAGTCTTTGACATCGATTTTCCTGAAAAAGAAAGTATCTCCGTACCCGTACAACAAGCTATGAAAGCATTGATTTCGATATGGGATATTCCACCAGATCCAGAAAAATTTATCTCATGAATAACGGGAGTTCAACAGATTTCAAGCTATGGAAAAGCGCTCGAGAACGGTAGATTAGCAACGATAGCCCTATTATTTTCCTATCTGAACCATACCCAAAAATCTTCACTGACCAATATTACGAAAATCTCCTTTCATTCACAGGATACGTATCTCATCCTGGATGAAGTCACGATTAAAAATCTGGAATTATTATCTTCAAGTTATGAATGAAGTGAAAAATATAGTCTCTTCCATATTTTGAATACTACACAAACAGCTGGTGGTTCTAGACTTCTCCACCATACACTTACGAATCCTATCAAAAATCTTGAGCAGTTACAGCGAAGATTGGATATGATAGAGAAATATTTTTCTGACCAAGAAAAAAGCAAAAACATTCACCATTTTCTATGTAATGTACGCGATATACCAAAACTCGTAACAACGATATTATACAAAAAACTATTACCAAATACCTTTATCAAACTTAGATCAACCCTGAGAATTTTCTTCGAAAATACATTTTTGCTCGATGAATTGAAAATATTATGATTGACTGAAGTAAGTAATAATTATCTCCAGCATCTGTATAATTATTTGGAACAGCTTTTGAAAAACGATGAAGAATACAAAAACGATATCGACTATATCCGTGATGGATACCATGAAAAAATAGATGAACTCAGAAAAATTGCTTATCATAGTGATGAACTACTTTTACAATACCAGCAAGAATTGGCACAAGCCGCAGGCATACCGACCGTCAAAGTAAAGTATGTACTAAATCAAGGATATTTTTTGGAAGTAACGAATAAAGACATAGAAAATTTCGAAAAAAATATTAATTGAAAATTTAAAATTGAGAATGGAGAATGAGATGGAAAGTTTGAAATAGTTCGTAGGAATACGCTGAAGTGAGGTCAGAGATATTCTTCTCCGTATCTTGAGAATTTGGAATGAAAGATATTGGAAGCAAAAGATATTTTGAGTAAGATGGAATACGAATTCCTCGAGCAAGCAAAAACAAAGATACACGATAATATGAAACAATTGCACGAATTTGCTGAGAAGATTTCACAATTGGATCTTTTCGTTTCGCAAGCGATATTAGCACAGGAAAAGAAATATATCAAACCACTGTTTGTGAAAAACGATACACTACATATCATCGAAGGAAGACATCCGGTTATCGAAGAATTTTTACCACGCGATCAGCAGTTTATACCAAATGACTTACAGCTTGATGCATGATATATGATACATGATACATGATGAACCACTACAGACAACTGATTTCTCCATATAATTACAGGACCGAATATGTGAGGTAAATCGACCTATCTCAGACAGAATGCATTGATCGTCTTGATGGCGCATTGTGGATTATTCGTACCGGCGAAGGAATGTCAGCTTCCGCTGATGGATGCATTATTTGCGCGTATAGGAAGCGGAGATAATATTGCAAAAAATCAATCTACCTTCATGACAGAAATGATTGAAGTTGCAAATATTTTGAATAATGCGACGAAAAATAGTTTCATTATTTTCGACGAATTAGGTCGTGGAACAGCGACCTATGATGGTCTCGCATTGACCAAAGCAATCTTAGAATATCTCGTCATCACTATCAAAGCGAAAACATTGATAGCAACTCATTATCATGAGTTGATTCAGTTGGAAGAAACACACCCGGGTGTGAAAAACTATTCCGTAAGTGTCTATGAAACCGATAAAGAAGTTATCTTCATGAAAAAAATAGTGAAATGATGAGCCAATAAAAGCTATGGTCTCGATGTCGCTAAATTAGCGGGTATTCCTGCTACAATAGTAGAAAGAGCAAAAGGGCATTTAAATGAACTTGAACAGGAAAAAGGGACAAGGGACAAGGGACAAGGCAACAAAAATAAGAATCTTCTACCTTCGACCTTCGACCTTTCACCAAATCCCGAATATTGAATAAAATACGAGAAATTGAAATCACTGCTCGACACCTACGATCTCAACAATATCACTCCTCTGCAAGCATTACAAATTTTAGACAAAATCAAAGACGAACTAAAATAAGCAAAATAAAAATCTCATATACTCATCCAAAAACAAAATAGTATGAAAACGAACAATTCTTTTTTTGATAATGCTGCTACGTTTCTCGCAAAGATCATGAAGCAGACCTATATCAGTAAATCAGAGCTCCTTAGTCTCAAAAAAATGATGCAAAAGCTCGCGGAATCTGATCCATCGTACCATACGCTATCCAATAGGATAACTACGATTTCCAATCGGGCACAAGGAAAAAATGAGGCCAATATCCTGACGGAATTTTATGAAAGATTCCAAGCAGAAGTTCTAAAACATCAAGATAATAATTCTACTGCTTCTTTACCCAAAGAAGTCTGGACGACTGAGGACTACAAAGGAATCCCCAAAGGATCCTGTATCCATATCGAAGGTCAAAGCACACTCGAATATCAGGGTACTTGGTCATTTATGGGAGGAACTCGTCCTCTCAGCATCCCCAAGAGACTCTGCTCAGAAACGAGTGAGTTAAATACATTGATGCATGCTGTTAGTGAACACCTGAAAACAAGGAAATAATATTATTATCTTCATTATTACTGCTGGATTTTCCAGCAGTTTTTTTTATTTTCCTACAATTCTCCGTTCTCCGATCCTGATATTATCTAATCTATATTGTCCTTCACGTATCCTCTGTAAATCCAAGACATGATATCATAACACTTGAAATAATCTGCGAATGTGGCGCTTTTTTCCTTCGTTCAATAACACTCTAAAGTGATATCTTTTTATCTGGATAATTTTGAGTGCTTTCAACATATCTTCTCCATCCTTCACTCCCTGGATTGCCTGAATACGATCTCTTGGAGCAAGGTCTTTGTCTAACTCGATGTCGTACTCTTTTTCGATACCGTTTTTGGGATGCTCATAAGAATTGACCAATCCTGGATCATCGGTCAAAAGAAGTAGTCAATGAGAATCTTTGTCCAGTCTTCAGATATAATAATATTTTTTAAATTCCGGTGGTAAAATATCGTAAATTGTTTCATTGTGTGGATCAGATTTGGAAGTAACATATCCTTTTGGTTTATTAAACAGGATGATAGTCGAACTTGTTTTTTCTCCTTTTACTGTATCCTTGAGTTTAAAATTGGGTGCGGTAATTTCAACAATATCACCTGATTTGACCTCCTCTGCATATGATTCTACTTTTTTGGTATTCACCAAAACATAGCCGTGTTTGATCATATCAACAAAAGCTCTACGGGATATCTGATGGTTACTTTGGATGTAAGCAGTTAAACGCATGTTTATTATGTATATAAAAAAAGAGTCTTTCGACTCTTTTTAGTTGTTTTACAGAGGATTTCAACCTATCTATGTAGGGAATTATTCTGCTGTAGCTTCTGGAGCTGCTTCTTCTGTAGTAGTTTCTGTAGTAGTTTCTTCTACTGCAGGAGTTACTTCTTCAGTTGTAACTTCTTCTACTACTGGTGTCTCTTCTACGATAGTTTCTTCTTCTACTGGTTTATTCATGCATCCAGCGAAAAGAGCTACACCAGCTACAAGAGCTGCTAGAGTAAGTAATTTCTTCATAGTACTATAGCTTTATTATATAAAAAATACGATTAACGCACCCGCTGTATAAAAAAAAACGCACTAATTGCAAGGGCATTATTGACAATTTTCACATAAAAACTTATTGTTCTGAATATTTAGGTACTTCAAGACATAGTGGTATTCGTTCTCTATCTTCGCATTAACGTTGACAAATGAAGCCAAAAACAGTATACTTACTCCTATAAATACCCCTTTATCCAAAGATTCTTATATATGGAAGAACAAAAAACAAAAATCATAACCACCTACAAAGGTATATCTAGATTTTTCTTTCACTATCTTATTTTTTTCGTTGCCATCATCGTAGGATTTTTCCTTTTTCAAAGTATTCTCTCCAAATCAACACGCGTAGTCGTATTTCAAGGAGATGATTCTTTATTAATTGAAAAGACGAAACTCATTGCAGAATTCAGTAAATTCATGAAACAAAATATCAAGAATAACGACATAGATATCCATATCCTTCAATGAGATTTTCAGACCGAAGAATGATTTATAAAATCCGTCAATAATCTCATTAGTTATAAATGATTTGTCATACCGAGATATTTTTACTTCTATAGTACACTTCCTATCAAGCATATAACCTATTTTTCTGGAAGCGAATATGATATAGAAGAACTAGAAAATTTTATCAATACATTCATTTTCACCAAAAAAATCACTATTAATAAGCCATTTACTCGTGTACAATTACCACTTACAAAAGATATAATAGAGAGTTTCAATCTTTCCTGTATTTTCGAAAGCAAACTCTCCAAAAAAACTTGCGACTATTATCTAGACAATTTCTTAGACAGCTTTTTCGTTTATATGATTTCCAAGGACTATACTGGACTTCAAAATGTTTTCGGTGCCATCAAAAACAATACAACAAATAAAACTCAATTCTGTGATGGATTATCTAAATATCTTCTCTATTCCAACGATCAAAGTACTATCATAGAAAACTTATTTACCCTTTGCTGAGATCAATATTTTGATATTTTCAAAAGAACAACGCTTTTTATGGAGATTCAACGTGGATTAGAAAATCAATCATTTGAAAAACTCAGCTATAAGGATCCCCTACTCAATGAATACAAACTCCTTTCTTATCAACAACAACTTTATCAGGATTTCCTCATCAACAAAATTGATACCTACAAAATAAACATATATTTAGATTTTGTAAGAGAAATTCTCCAGAAAGATAGTATTGCTCCATTCTACAAAGATGAAATCTATCGATATAATAACAAATATCTTTCTCTATCACTTGAAAAGGCAGCTTACCAAACCACAATCTTTACCCAAAATTTGGGAAGTAGTAAAATAGCATGATTACTCACTGCTATCAAAACGATCAATGAATGAGAACCTATGCTTGGTTTTTCGTGACTAAATAGCGAGATACACAATACAGCATTGCTTACACAAAAAAACAATAGTACAGGAACTACTGCAATCATGAGTATGGAAGATAAAATCAATAAAAAACTTAAAGCACTATCTTATCTCACTATCGAAAAAAAGAGTATATCTATAGATACCATTGATATTATTGGTTATCTTAAGTTCTTTTCGCCAGAAAGTAATGAAACTATCAAAACACACATCATCATGACCTATACGAATGATATGCTTTTGATCAAAAGCATCAATCTCCAGAATAGAGCGGAAATCAATGATGTCATCAAGAATCTTCTCCTCATCAAAGACTTTTCTATAGGAGAGCTCTATAGTTATATTTCCAAAAATCTTGTTTTCTATGAGCAAGAAAACGCACCTGTCTCTGCATCCAGCGATCTTTGTCCATCATTGAATGAAATAAAAACACTTATCATTCATTCTTGCACCAATACAGGTACTACCATAGAACAAAAATCTATCCGTTACACCTTTACGTTTAAAGATGGTTGACTTGAGAATATCACTTCTTCTGATACAGCATTGGAAAATTCAATCAAAACTTCTTACAGCGAAATTGTTGCCAATAGTTCTTCATTGGAAGACATCATCAAAGCTATCCTTAAATATAAGAAACCTACTCAAACCCATGAAGGAACAACCAATGCTATTGTTGTTTTTGAAAAAATACAGCAATATCTCGGAATCAAAGCAAATGATATTGCTGATCAAGAGGGTAAAATCTTCGTTGATTTTAGTATCGGTACTATCAATTTTATAGCAAACTATACGCTAAGTACAAACACTCTTTGACCTTTATATTTCAAAGATATTCTGGCTAACACTACTCCATATATCATACAGAATCTCAATTTACCGCTTGATGATGAACACCAAAACACTATAAATTCTTTTGTCATAGATCCGTTAGCAACAATCAAAAATTCGGATCTCACGGCATGGCAGAATTACCAGGAACGACTCAAAAAGGAGTAATTTCTAATTTCTAATTTTCAATTTTCAAACATATTCTTATGTTTAGAAATTAGAAATTGAAAATTTAAAATTGTTTTGAAAGTATGTACAAAAGATTCACTATCAACGAACTCAAGACAGTACAGAACAATTTTCTTGTAAACTTTTATGGTATTCTCAAAAAGGAGCATTGTATGATAGCAAGTGATTTATTCAAAAAGATATTCAAGGAAGGGAAAGAAATTTACTATATGAATAGGTGAGATTTTACCTTCAGATTCCAAGATACCGGTAACGAATATATCCTCATGGACGAAAGAGAAAAAATACAACTCATTCTCGACGATCAAGGTAAAAGAGAGTTCCAAACTATGGTCAAAAACTTTTTCATAAAAAAAGAAAGAGTTACTGGACAGAAATCCATCGAACAGATTCTTCTCGACGAATTCCATACAGGAAAATATTCTACCATCTGAGGAAAAAAATATATGGTCTACGATATAGAAACAGATACCAACATCGAAAATCTCAAAGAAACAAAATTCCTTTTAGCATATGCGATGCACCCTACTGATGGCAACAGGATGACCTATGAATATATTGATCAAGAAGAACTTAGAACATTTGTACAAAAGATGCTGGACTTCGACTGATATATTGTAGGATTCAACAGCATAGCGTTCGACAATATCGTCTCTGTATATAACATCTGAGGCAATGAAGATGATATCAAAAAAATCAATGAAAAAAGCATCGACCTCTTTCTCTTTGTCCGAGCTATGACCGGTAAAAGGCTATGATTAAATAAAATTGCTGAAGCGCTTGTCAATATCAGTAAAACACTGAGTTCATGAGCAGAATGAGAAATTCTCTACAAAAAATATCTGGAAGAAAACGATCTCGATGCACTGGAAGAATTCAAAAAATATTGTAAGAATGATGTTAGAATGACGATGCTTATTTTTCTCTATCTCATGCATTTCAAAAAACTTTTCATCGAGGGAGAAGAAATCACTTTCACTCTAGACGAACTGATAGAGAAATCTTGTAAAGAGATTAAGGAAACCGAACGCATGGTCTGACAACAACTAGACTTTAGTTCTTAGCTTTTAGGTTTTAGAAATTAAAAATTAGAAATTTAAAATTATAGTTTTTTAGTATGGATATCAAGAAATCCTTAACTCGCTTCTACGATACAGAAGCTGAAAAGTACTATCATACAAGAAACAAACATCGAGCTGATGCAGATATTTTTCTCGACGAACTACAAAATTGCAATAAGAAAATAATCAAAATATTAGAATTTGGCTGCGGAAGCGGTAGATTTCTTACTCACCTTACAGAGCTCAAAGGAATGAATATCCACTACATCGGGGTCGATCTTTCCAAGGAATTATTAAAGTTCGCGAAGAAACAGGTAAGCGGGAAAAATATTCCGAAATATATTTCTGCAGAATTCGTACACGACGACATCGTTCATTATATACAAACATTGAAACAAGAATCCTTTGATTTTGTTGTCGGTATAGCGAGTTTTCAACATCTACCAACTATCAAAGAAAGATTTTTTCTGATCAAAAACATCTATAGAATATTGAAATATGACGGAAAATTTATGATGAACAATCGATCCTTTTCTCGACGATTTCTAAAAAAATTCAAAATAGATCTCTTACGTTCATGCCGAAGATTTATTAGTTCTTTTGGTAAGTACAAACGAAACGATCTTATGATCCCACGAAAAAACGGCAAAACCATAGCATGGAGATTTTACCATATATTTACTCTATCTGAATTACAAAAATTACTTTCACTCAGTGGATTTACTCTACAGCATATCGGTTATGTAGCTAAGTGAAAAAAAATCACATGATGGAAAACATCACAAAATTCTCTTCTCATAGCTAGTAAGAGCGTTTTCTTGAAAAACGAAACGGATTGATTATCATCTCTATAATACCTCGTTTACTTTTTATTGTTTAAACAGAAATACATGAAAAAAATCATCTCATTAGTCTTATTTACGTCACTCCTCGTGATGTTTGGATGTACAAAAAATCAATCTCTAACGGAAGTAACCACTACAGATGTACAAGATACTATTACATGGCAGACTTACGAAGCCACTTCTCATAAATTCACTCTCCAATATCCTGATACCCGGACATTTGAAGAAAATGTCTATGGATCTTTGGTTATGTTTCTCTCTCCCCTTGGCGAAGGTGATACTCTCAAAGAAAATGTCGGTATCGCAAAAAAAGAACTAGAAAGATCCTATTCATTGGATGATTATTCTACACTACATCATCAGCAAAATATTATCAAGATATTTCCTGATTATACCGAAGTGAGTAATGAAACTATCACCATCAATAACATCGAAGCAAAAAAGATTATCTATACATTAACCCAAGGTGACACAAAACTTCAGCAAGAAACAATCTATATCATCAAAGATAAGATAGTCTATATTATAACATATACAGCACTACAATCTACTTTTGATGAATTTGCACAGACCATAGATGAGATGATTTCAACCTTCGAAATACAATAAATCTTATACGCCATAATAGTTCTCTTTTTCTATGATAAAAAAAATCCCGGCAAACAACCGGGACTTTTGTAAAATACTTCTGATTATACTTCGTCGCCAATGGGGTCTATTAACCCCTCATCGGGCATCATTTGCTGCATTGCTTCAACAATCATTTCGCGATAGCTTTCAAAATGATTGAGCACATCATGCTGAAGTATAAACGTTCTCAATGTTTTCGAGTCCCAATCATCGATTTTGGCTGCATATTCTTCGAACTCCGGCTTTTTTTGGCAAAAGCATTTACACAATTTCTTTTGCTTTTCAAACGGTACCTGATTCAGAACATAGAGAACTACATCCTCAACTCTGAATACATCAGCAATTTCTGCGGGTTCGGCATTTTCATCCACAATTTCATCGCAAGATTTCTTTGCGGTCTCAGGCGATAGCTTCGACAAATTGGCTAATGTCCACAAATATTCCGTGAACAATTGGACTACTTCCGGGACCGTTGCTTTACTGTCGAAAATACCACTTTCGTTGTCTTGCAAAACCTCATGGATACACCAACACATTTCACTGATACCGCTCGGCATCTGTAATCTCCCATAGGTGATTATGAAGTCCGGTTTAATGGTACATTCTTTCACTACATCTCTGATGGTCTGGTCTGCTTCGGGCCAGCTTCCGGAGACAAGTTTCTCTGACATCTCCTTGAATGGCAGCAAAGGTACGATACCTTTTTGCTTATCCAAAGAAAAAACACAGATAAAATGCTCTGATGCGGCATTTGCACCGTAATTGGTCACAGGGACATCTAAGTCCACTTCGCAGGTTTCTTTTTGACAGAGAAACACTTTTGTGCTTCCTGAAATTCTTATGCCAAACTGCTTCAGTAAGAACTCTACAACCACTCTCGTGGTTGGTTTTTCCAAAATAATTGGATACTTCACATTTTTTTCTTCCATAAAATTTTTAATTAGAGATTTTGTTTTTTTGTTTTTATACTATATATATTTCCTATAAAATAGCAACATTAAAAAGATAGATGAGATAATAAAGACAAATAAGATTCTCTTACATCTCTCTCATCCAATCTGTCTTTTAGTTATTTAATTCTCGCATAAAAATAGCTGATGTTTGGCCAACATTGAGTGATTCTTTCACTCATTGCATCGGAATATGAACTATATGATCAACGAGTTTTAAGGTAGAATCGAGTACCCCATCGACTTCGTTACCAAATATGATAGCGATATTAGAAGTCGTTTTTTTGAAAGTATCCAAAGAAATTGAATTTTGAGTGATTTCTGCAGCGATGACAATCATTCACTCTTTCTTTGCAAATTTGATCGCCTCTGGCGTATGATCAAATTGTTTCAATCATACATTCTTTTCAGCTCACAATGATGTCTTTACAACTTTCTGTGTATCTTCCGGAGATGGTGTATATCACGTCAATCGGACCTGCCATCCAAGTGCATCTGCAGTACGAATAATGTTTCCCACATTGTAGGCGGAACGGATATTTTCGAGAATAACGATATTCATAGATTATTCTTTATCTATAATAAAAACTGTGTATTTCTTATTATCCTTGTGCCATGCATCTCGTTTATAGTCCGTCTTGCTCAATGCATTGATAATTTCATCTTCTTTGGAAATGGAATCGTGAATACCATAAATCTTCCCTCCTAGTTTTGTGATGCGATATGCATTCTTCACTGCAACTAGCACATCCTCTTCCAAAGGACCATCATCATTAAGCGTATGTAAGACAAAATTAAAGAATACCGCATCCTGGCTGTTGTCAGGTATACCAACTATATTCTGGGCAAACGAATCATTGAGTTCTATTTTGGCATCTGGATTGAGAAGATTATTTTTCCATCTCTTTATTCATTCAGCTACTTCTTTTTCGAGACTCAATATCTCGGTAAGATCTTTTTCGCAAGTTGTCTGTAATTCCGCTGTTTTTGCTAATCTTCTCTCTGCTTTCTGGTGTTGATCTTCCATACATTGCTTGAGATCATACTGATAGGTAGGATCCACCACAATAATCTTCTTGACGCTCGGCGCTAGCTCGAAAGCAAAATTACTCAAACCTCATCAGATATCCGTCACATTCTTGTTCTCGAATTCCGGATAGATGTTTCATTCTTTTTTAAAACCAAAAATCTCCAGAACTTTTGTCCCTGGTGTTTGTGGTGCCACCCTACTATTTCTCGCATGAGGGGTCGTATCGAAATATTTCTTCTCATATAATTTCTTCAAGGAATCTTTCTTGTCCATAACATTCTCTTAAAGATAAAACAGCATGATATATATAGTTATTTCCTTCTGCGAAAAACGTAACGAAGGATGAAATACACAATCACAGCTGCTATAATTGCGTATATAATGATTTTGAAAATATGATTATATTCGATTACCTTATCTCGATGTTGCCCAAGCAAGTATCCAGCTACAAAAAGTACGAGATTCCATACTCATGCTCACAAACAAGTATAGAGAATAAATTGTTTCATATTCATCTTCGCTAATCCTGCTGGAATAGAGATCAATTGGCGAATAGCTGGAATCAAACGTCCAATAAAAGTGGAGATTTTACCATGTTTACGAAAATATGTTTCAGATTTTTCTATAGATTCATTGGTAATAAAAATCATATGTGCTCGACGCGTGTTTGCAAGTCTGTAGATAATTTTTCTTCCCAATCGTAGAGCCAAATAATAGTTAACCAAAGCCCCCAATAATGCTCCTATGGTTGCAGATAGCATCACTAACCATCCATTGAGCAATCCTTGAGCGACTTTCCATCATGCCGGAGGAACTATCACTTCTGAAGGAAAAGGTATAAAGGAACTTTCTATCGTCATTAATGCAGCTATGCTTCGATAGTTAACATGAACCATATATCGGTCTATAAGCGGATGCAAAAATTCGAACATATACGAAATTTACAAAAAATAAAATACAAAAACTATAGGAATACTGAATCCGTTATCAACTTATTCTTTTGTTGCTTCTACAAATATTTTCATTTCCTTATTCCTTTTCATACTAGAGATAGCTCTATTAATGACTCCTTTTCTGAAAGATATCCATCCATTATATTTGTGGAGCTGGTAATATCTCGGATTCGGCATAATAGCAACAAGGAAACTCGCTTGGCTCTGTGTAAGATCTGCTGCGTGTTTGTCGAAGTAATATTGTGCAGCTTGTTCGACTCCATATATTCAATCTCAGAATTCTATAATATTGAGATAGATTTCCATAATTCTTTCTTTACTCCATAAAAGCTCCATCATAATAGCGAAATAGAACTCTATGGCTTTTCTGAAGAGTGAACGATCTGGCCGGAGAAAGAGATTCTTCGCTGTCTGTTGGGTGATAGTACTCCCACCAATACTCAATGACTGATGTTTGATATTTTTTTTCAAAGCAGCTCGTAGTGCCTCCATATCTATCCCTCGATGTTCAAGATACCTCTGATCCTCTCAAGCAATGACACCGTAAATCATATTATTGGAAATCTGTTCGATTGGCACCCGGGTGTGTTTGAGTACTATCTGCCTTTTATCTATGATTTGATCTACAAATCTAATCGGCATGAGTGGGGTCATTCCAGGATTCTGCCATTTATATTGAAATAAAAGAAATAGAGAAAAAATGAATAGAAAAAACAGTGACGATCTTAATCGTCCTTCCAGCTTCCAAAAAAAATTGTTAATCTTTCGACGTAATTTAGACATATCAGACCTATACACTTTATAAACACAAAAACAATGTTTTTTCCGGCTGGAAATTTTCTATACTTTCATTACATTAATTCTTAATCCTACATTCTAATTTTCGTCATTCCGGCGTTAAGTCTTGCAGCCGGAACTTAATTCTTAATTCTTAATTATGTTATTGGGTCTCGCTCCTATGGATGGATATACGGATTGTGCTTTCCGCCAGATCGTGAAAGAAGTTTTTGACAAATATTGAGAAAAGAACATATATGAATTATGACTTCGGACCGAATTTATGAATGCAGACGGTTACGTCATCAATCCCATCGGCGTCGCGAAACACCTTTTGACGGACAAAGATCAAAAGAATGTAACGATGCAGATTTTCTGATCGGATGAAAAGATGCTGACCAAATGCTTCAAGGATATAGAAAAAAAGTATAAGAAAGTCTTTTCGTATATCGAATTGAATATGGGTTGTCCGGCGAGGAATGTGATGAACACCTGATGAGGAAGCGCGTTGATGAAGGACAGAAAAAAATCTTTGGAAATATTGAAAGTATTACACAAAGCAGTGAAAATGCCATTTAGCATCAAGACAAGAATAGGACTTCATGAAAAAGACAGAAACGAACAAATGAAATTCCTTATCGAAGCGAGCAATTATGTGGATATGATCTCCGTGCACGGCAGATCAACCAAACAAATCTATTCAGGCGATGTGGATTGGAAATTCATTTACGAATTAAAAAAACAAGCGAACAAAAAATGTATCATTATCGGAAATGGGGGAATTAAGCAGTACGAAGATATCGAAACAGTAAAGTGAAATCTTGACGGAATCATGATCGGACAAGCTGCTATCGGAAACCCACGAATCTTTACCCCACATATACCAAATAGAGAAGAAATCAAAGAAACGATACTGAAACATCTAAACTATACTGTCGCTTATGAACAGTTTTTTCAAAAACAAAAAAAAATATTTAATGGTATATTGGAAATGCCGAATACGCCGAGAATGTCAAAAAAAAATGTACCGCAGATGGTCGTCGTAGAATTCAGAAAACACTTATTTCAATATCTCAAATGAATCCCATGATCCAAGGATCTGAAGCAGAAATTGAGCAGTATCATAGAATACACACCGCTCGTCAAAGCGATTCAGGAGTTTTTTACGTAATTAGGAAAATATCTTTATCTTCAGTTCTTGTCAGAGTAATTTTTTTTTCAATCTATCGCCTCATTCCAGAGCCATATACCTTTTGTTGACCGCTATCGAACAAGCGCAAGCACATAATTTGCGCATATAATCTCTACCTTCTGTTGTCCAATCGAACCATCCATCTGGATGTCAGCTTTTTTTCTTAGTATCTTGCAAAAGTTCGACATATCTTATTTTATTCATAATATGCACTTCGTTTTTTCTGTGATATAGAAACACCACATCTTCGTTTTTTAATACCTCAAAAAGATCACTCGTAATAGGGATTCTGCCATTAAATTTTTTGATAGATATTTCTCTAATACTCTGCTGTTCCATCATTATATTTTTAATAAATCCTGATACGCTTCATCTGCTTTTCTACACAAGAATGCATATAATTTTGGATATTTCTTATATCTTTCGTGAAACTCTTTTTTGGGATAGAGTACCAGATATTTATCAGTCGCTTTAGAAAGTTTTTGTAGTTCTTGTAATGCTTTGGAATCCATAACCTCTGCTAACGGCTTCACCTGTCCTTCATGTCTCGTGAGATAATGTGTTCCCGGTTTGAATGGTGGTGTCTTGAGATAATGTACAGGAACATGAGGACCAAATTGTTGTTTAAGTGTCTCTATATCCGATATCGCCTCTTCTTTAGTATCATACATATGCGTATCAAAAAATTCATATGTCGTCACAGGATTGTAATCGAGAATACCTTTATTACAATATGCTTCGATAACGAATTCGTTGATAGGTAATCATTGATCGGTCGCTCATTTTTGTAATTGTTCCAAGGTCAAATATTCTTCTTCTACGAGATATTGAAGCATCAAACCGAAATATTCCTCTCTCGTTCGTAAATATGGATTGAGATAAATAAAATTATGCATATTAGCTCTTACGGTCATGACATTTTCCAATCTTTCTGGATTTTCGAATACTATCTGACCATCTTTGACAGTAATCTCCATAATAATATCGAATACCGTAGGATCTTTTTTGATGATTTTTTGTGCAGCTTTCCCATACATCAATTTTGAATCATCATCTCCAAGAAACATACCATTGCCGATAGCAGATACATCCCTTGCGGTGTATGCTAATCTATCCGCTATATCAATAATTTTGCCTACTATGCCTTCATTTTTGATCCAAGATTGTAGATCTTCTAATGAAACAGTAAAATGTTTTTCTATATACTCAGATATTTCTGGATAATGAGCCATATATACGGAAAATCATTGTTCTTCTTTTAATTGAGGAAAAGCTTTCATCGTCAAATCACCGAAAGATGGTGTAGCAACATCATGCAAACATCAAGCAATTACTGCTTTTTTAATATCTTCTTCAGAGAATCCATTATTTCTCATAATGAGTTCGATATTGCACGCTGTATCGAAACTATGTACTAAACGATTATGATGATGAACATAGATGGTATGCTTATCTATCGGTTGAATATCTACACCATATTGGAGCAATCCCGCCAGTTTTTTATAGAATGGAGCAACTTCTGTAAGTACCGAATAGGGATTATCTTTATCTTCTCCTTTGATAATTTGATTCACAATGTTGGAATACGGTCTATCTATGATTGGATAGTCATCGGTATCAGCTATGATATGATAAAAGTTTTCGGATTGTAGTCCTTGGATAGTATGCTTTGGCATCTGAAAAATATTCATCAATTCTTTCTTGTATGTTTTGATACATTCCGGCGTTACGATAAAATGAGCGTATGGTCATTCGAGACAATATGCTTGAGCTTTTTTTTCTAATTTTTTCATATGTCTTTCAAATGTTTTATTGAATGATTCTCCCATGAAAATATGAAAAATAAATACCATTCTTATATATATTTACTATAAAAAGTCAATCTCACCTTATGACTTAGACTTTTTTCCGCTTTTCCAATACGTACCATATTATGTATGAATTACGAACGTTTTGATCACGACATACAAGGTACCAAGAAGTCCATCTTCCTGGTAAATATGACCAAGGAGCTCACTCCGCACTTTTCCCAATTAGCCTTACAATGAATAGAAAAATATCTCAAGCAAGGAAAAAAAATCTGAATCCTTGTCAACAAGAAAGGCTACTCCTGATGAATCATCTGCCACGACTGCGGACATATCCCAAAATGCAAGAACTGCGATGTCAGTATTAGTTATCATAAAATACCATCCTGAGAGACTATCGGACTCTGTCATATTTGTAAAACGCAATATTCAGTACCAATGAACTGCCCTGCTTGTCATGGAAAAAAAATCAAAGAATTTTGACTTTGAACACAAAAGGTCGCTGAATTTTTGAAAAATGAATACGGAAAAGACTCGCTGATTATCGAGTCTGAAACTGTAAATTCTCCTAATAAAATCAAAAGATTAGTCGAAAGTCTATCATGTCAAAAGCCCATAAAGTCAGAAGATTCGACCTTACAGACCTTGGACTTTAAGACTTTACAGAGCAACCCTATAATTATTTGAACATCATTACTCGCCACACCTATACAATGATATGATTTCGACCTTGTTATTTTTTTGAATGCAGATTTGTGATTAAATATTCCCGATTACACATCAGCAGAAAGAAATTTCTATTTTCTGTATGAAACATTTATAAAACACCAAACGGGAAGTTTTATTGTACAATCGTTTAACCCCGATCACTATAGTATTCGTAATGCGTGCAGAATGAGTAAAGAAAAATTTTACGAAGAAGATAATATCTTCAGAAAAACGAATGGATATCCGCCCTTTGGGGAATTATGTGTAATTTTATATAAGAATGAGATTGAAGAAAGTTTGTATACGAAGGTCGATACCTTACATAAAGATCTTCTCTATTTGAAAGAAAAATATCAGTTGAAAGATATAGAAATTTACTCCACTCCTCCGTTGATTTATAAAATGTTTGGAAAATATAGATACAATATTATTTTGAAATGACCGAATGTCAGACAATTTATGGATATCGTTTTCACCAAATTGAACCTTGCAAAAAAAGGATTCAAAATCGATCGGATGGCTCAAAGTATTGTATAATTTCGACCTTATAAAAAACCTTATTTCATCTCGGATTTTTATTGGGTCTCAATTAAAAAAACCCAGGGAAAACCCAGGGAAATATTAGATATTGTTTTTTCATTTTTTGATAGTGTCACAAGGACAAGAGGTTGTTTTTTCAAATTTTACAAAGTAACCATCTGTTCCACCGCTTGGAAGTGCAATTGACCCAGCGTTATAAGGAGCAAAAGACACCATACGTAATTCTGGATGTTGTCCGATAAATAAAGATAATTGTTCTCCAAAATTACTTTTGGTATAGTCGAAATAATACACACCATTACCGTAATTTTTTATACCATCGGCCGTCTTTACGGTTTGCTCATTTTGAACAGCTGACTTGGATGTATTGTTTACACATCCAACAATAGCAATCATCATTACTACAATACATAAAACTACAAATTTTTTCATTTTTCTTTTTTTTTAATTTTTACTTTTATATATATTTACTTTATAAAGTCAATATAGTTTAAAAAAATCCTCCGGAATACCGAAGGATCGAAGATTGATAAGAGGGATGTTATCTGATCCACTTACCACTTCTGAAATATTGCCATAAGGTCCGCTCTTTTGCCTCTGTACAGATGGTAGCATATATTTCATCCTCTTCCATGGATGTGGTGATTATCTCAACCATCTCCTGGAATGATTTTTTAGGATTGTTGATCAGAAGGTGTGAGATATCCTGCAGTTCCGAAGGTATGGACTGAAACGAGGAAAAATCGTATTCCTTATTGCGATACTGCTTTTCGAAATACTCCAACGCATGCCGTTTATTCAAACGAGTATTTCTATTTTTCGTTGCTTCCCACTCCATATTCAGATGTTCTATAGCAGGAAATATCCCGAAACCTAAACTGAAAGTGGCATAACATACACACAAGGATATCACTATCCAATTCGGAGCAAAGCATAAGAGTACTCCACAACCGATCGCGATAGTTATCACAGTAAGGAATGCCCGCATCAATCGTTTCCTGTTGGCTTCGAATTTTTGTAGGTACACATGTATTTCTTCTTTTGTTTTCATGGGGTGTATTTTTTTTATTCTTATATAAAATTAAACATATAAGTCAACAACTAATAGATATTTTTTTATTTGTCAACCTTAAATAGTAGAAGAAAAGGTTCTTTTTTTGCTTCTGGTGGTTTGCCGAGTATACTTAGAAGGTGAAAAGAACGCCTTTTAGTATCGCTTTGTTAGCACAATGAACGAAATAATCTCGAATGTCGTCTATGATACGAACTACAGCGGATATGTTGCTGATGGTGGATTTCCTGAATTTCAAACACCAAAACATCAAAAGATGTGATTTTTTGATAAATTACTCGCAGGAATCTTTCCTAGTCTCTTTGAAAAAAAATGAACTCCTACATCATGAACGCTCTTGGGAAACAAAGCGAAAGATGTTTTGCCAGAAAATGGAGAAATCAAAGACAAAGAATTGAGGGATCAGATAAAATATATCTTAGAACTTCCTGATGAAGAATACAACGATAAGCTTCTTACTAGCAAATTGAGACAATTTATCGCTGATGTAGAGAAAGAATATACTACTGTCGTGAGTGACTACAAAACACATATTGCACCTTCCTATCGAGAATTCACTCCTACGCATTATAACGTTTCCTGACTCATGGGGAAAACATATTACGCTCAAAGTTATCCATCCTATATCGATGCATTACGGACAAGAGATATTTTTGGATTTCACGCAAAGCGAGATATGAGTTGGTTTATCTATCCTGAGGATGATGCAGCGATTCAATCTATGCTCAAAAACAGAGCAACACAATTGAAAGCGGAAGTGAAGGATGCTATGCAAAAAGGAATTACGCTCGATACTGAGATAGAACAACAGTACAGAGACGTAGAGATGATTAGAGAAAAACTCACTACCAGAGAAGAGAGATATTTCGAAAATTCTTTCTATATCAATATCTATGATGATGATGTAGATAAGCTAAAAGAAACTTGAAAAAAAATGGAACAAAAAATATCAGGATACGGAATCAGAATCAAGAACGCTATCCAAAGAATGGATGAATGATTCGTTTCTGGATTGCCTATCTGTTCAGATGAATTATGAATTAGTAGAAGCTCGGTAACCTCATCACTGTCTGGTGGATTCCCTTTTATCTCCAACGATATGGTCGAAGAAACAGGAATACTCTATGGGGTAAATCTCCATACCGGATGATTAGTTATCTTCGATAGATACAATCAAAAGTTACCGAACATGAATAGTGTTATTTTGGCTACCTCCGGAGCTGGAAAATCATTTACGGTAAAATTAGAAACTTTAAGATATCTTATCAATGGTATCGACGTCATCATTATCGATCCAGAAAATGAATATAAAGCACTTTGCGAAAAAGTAGGCGGTACCTATGTAAACATCGCAACTAATTCACAGCAATATCTCAATCCGTTTGATATTCCACCAAAAATCGAAGATGTAGAATATGGTAAGGGAGATCTTCTCAGATCTCATATCATGAGTCTCATATGAATGATTCAAATTCTTATCTGATGATGTACACCAGAAGAAGAAGCATTACTCGATAAAGCATTGCAGAGTACCTATTCACTCAAATGATTCTCTTTGGATAATGACACTTATGAAGGCAAACAACCACCGATCATGGGCGATCTCATGAATGTACTTGAAGGTATGGATGGTGGCGATAGATTAGCATTGAGATTGAGTAAATATGTAAATGGAACTTTCGGAAAAGTATTTAATAACTACACAAATATCGACATCAACAACAAGCTTACCGTCATTAGTATTAGAGATTTGGAAGATGCGTTAAAGACTCCTGCGATGTTCAACGTCCTGAATCGGATCTGGACTAAAGTCAGATCACACAAGAAAAAAAGAATGCTCGCTTGCGATGAAGCATGGATCATGTTCCAAAACGACACCTCTGCAGAATTCCTTTTTGGACTTACGAAAAGAGCGAGAAAATACGGACTTGGTATTACAGTAATATCTCAAGATATCGAAGATTTCGTAAGAAGCAAATACGGGAAACCTATTATCTCTAACTGTGCATTACAGATACTTTTGAAACAATCCACAACATCCATCAAAGCATTGAATGAACTTCTTTGATTGTCGGAAGCAGAACAGAGAAGACTCGTTGCATCAGGAATTGGAGAAGGTCTTATCTTTGCAGGAAGTCAACATGTCGGAGTAAAAATATTAGCATCTCCGGAAGAAAGAGCATTCATTACAACGGATGTACAATAACCTAACGAAAAATTAATAATGAATAATGAAAAATAAAAAATGAAAGACCTGTATCACTATTCTCTACCATGTTTTACAACAGTTCATCAAGAGATACTACCAATATTATTAACTTTTAATTATTAACTATTCATTTATTTAGATGGTCGAAGAAACGAAAGCATTTGATACAAACACCAAAACACAGCTTTCGCTTGCAGCAGCGTTATTTTTTTCTCCGTTGGTGCAAAATATACTCCAAAAGAACAATCGAGACATTTCTGATAGCGATAAAGCATTTATTCGTGGTTACATCAAATTTGGATATATTACCTTACTCTTTGGTCTTATTACAGTTACTGCAGGCATATTAAATTATCTCTTCGTTACTAAACTCTTGAGTGTAACGTATACTGTAAGTATATTTATCCTCATTACATTGCTCATTATCAGTGTAGTGAGTATTCTTTCAGATATCAGTCTTATGAAATGAACGGGATGAACTACCGAAGAATACACTATCGAAGGTAACAAAAAAGATATTCTTCTCAAATATCTCCCCATATATAATATTCATCTCTGGTATAACATACATAGTTTCGAGAACCCAAATCGATGGATCAAAGAGTCACTCCTTCGACGAATCATATTTATGATAGGATGTATGTCAGGTAATATTATGATCTGTACTACGATTCTCATTATCATTATTTTAAGAGTTGCTTCACTTATGTCCGATATTGATGTTTTCACTATAACCATAAAACAACGTCTCAATATATTATTTACTAAAAATCCTGAAGAGCTTCGATGATACATCACTTGACTCATTACGTACTTGGGAAAAACAATCGGTCGTCTCTTCTTCAATGGAGACGAATATACGCTATCCGGTGATATCGCCAAAGAAAAAGAAGTCTATAGTCGCATTATAGATATTCACAACAATACTCTACTCATTATAGAATATATACTTGGGATAGGAATAATTATCTTACTCTCTTATCTTCTCAAACCTGATTTCACCGTATGGACATATTATGTATGACTTGGTCTCATAAGTACGAGATATCTTATTATGGCGATACAGCTGAAACATCTTCCTCATCTCCCTATCGCGAGAGAACTTCTTCTCCTCGGTAAGGCGATTGGATCGTTCTTTGCTAAAAAAACTGTTTTATCACATCAATAATACGATGAATACAAGAACACTTTCTATCACGGTAAGTAAATGGATCGGAGCCATCTTGATCATGATTTTCTCATTAGCTGCCATTTCGTATGCACAGAACTGCATTCTGCCTATGGGACGGAATCCTTCTATGCTTGCTGATGGACAATCTAAGACTGGCTATTCAATAGCTGAAGCTACCTATACCCAGAGCTGTACCTGATCCAAAGCGCTTGTTACTTGCATCAGCTGAAGCATAGCAAATATCAATACGTACAAATACCCATCATGTATTCCCCATACATGGGCAAATTGTACAACACCAACAGGAGCAAACCATCTGGAATATAAAATCTTGTACAAATCACTTACGAATACCTATACCCAGACCTGTCAACAACTCAGTCAAAACTTACAGTGTTTGAATGGTGTTTTTACGTGAGGTATTACTCCATCACTCTACCAATACCGAAAATGTACAGATCAAGCACGGATGCAATGTCTGGATGTCTGGACTAATACGATCAAAGATCATGGAGAAACGATCATAGGATATACAGCTAATACTCCATGACCATGACAAACTTGCAACACATTAAAAAAAACACTCACCTGTACTAATAGCACGCGATCAGGAAATGGTACCGCTGGACAAGCTGGTCTGGTTAGTTGATGTATCCAAACAGGAACATATGCTTGATGCTTGAATATATGGACCAACCAAATGACTGCTCATGGATATCAGCTCCCTGCATATACTGCCCCATCAGGGATATGTACTGGACTACTTACTCCACTTACTTGTATCAATGGACAGCGAAGTTGAGGAAATCAACTTTCCCTCTATAGTGGATGTACTCCCGTAGGACAGACTCCATGTACAAATATCATCTCTGGTTCGGGTACCTTGCCTCACGGAACCTATGTAACTAAATATACACAACCACATGCTTTCGCAGCACTCAACGAATCATGTAATGCTTTTTCTCACTTACTCCAATGTACCAATGGCACACGATCAGGAAATATTGGTGCCCTATATACTGGATGTCAAAATGTTGCTTCGGGATCATGTCCTAATATCCGAGGGTCATATGTCCCTCATATGCAATTTATCTATGGATATACTTCCAATACTCCTACAGCAAGTTTGTGATGTGAAAGTGTCAAAATAAAACTCACGTGTACAAATAGTTCACGATACACTACCTGAGGAATCGTTACTTCACAAGCTGGACTCTATCCAAGTTGTGGTGGATGTGTACTTCCTCGATGAGCACCATTAGCGGAAGGAACGCAGATATGAGCCTATTCTTCTACTGGAGTAGAATATCCAAAAAGCTGTAATGATTTTTCTACCATTTTATCCTGTAGTGGAGGTATACTCAATGGTAATCGACAAACCTACAAATACCCTGGTTGTACAGATATCGGAGGATTGGTTGCTGGTGTAGATATCGCTATCAATGAATCTCCTGTACGTAGTGGATATCTGATTGCTCAAGGATCGAGCCCAGAACTTAGTATACTGTTTAAGAATAAAGGAGATACACCAGTAAATGGAACCAATCTCGCAGCAGGATTCTTAACGTGTGTATGGAAAGCTCAAGGAGGAGATATTAATGTATATAGTTCTAATATCCTTGAACAATTCATTCTGAATGCTTGAACAAAAGTCGGTGTAAACATCAGGATCAAACCTATCTTCACACAAGCACTCGGTACCAAAATTATGGTATGTAGTATCAATCCGGGAAGTGTCGGCATTACTGATGTAACTGGTACTAATAATACACGATCGGGAACCTTTGAAATTGTAGAAGCAAGGAGATTTGATCTTGCACTCAGTAGGAGTATAGAAGGAGTTAATCAAAACCTCGAAGCTGCGGAAGGCGCAATAGGAACTCAAGGACTCCAAAACTTTCTTTTCAACAAAATCATGAACGTCCTTGTTCCCCTTATCATCATCATAGGTATCCTTTCTGCTATCCTCGGATTTTATAAACTCATGTTCTCGAGCGATGAAAATGCAGTCAAAGAAGGAACAAGATATATAGTATTTGGTATCGTAGGTATCATTGTCATCATGAGTGCTAAGTTTATTGGACAAAACGTCTACGATATGCTCACCACGGGAGAAATTGTAGGTACCAATATAGCAACCTGACTCTACGATAGAATTATCTATCCGTTTATCAAATTTGCTATCTACCTTGTCTTGGGTGCGATGTTCGTCATTCTCGTAAGTCGCGTCATCACCTTCCTTTTTGGAAGCGATAGTGATGCTCAAAAGAAAGCATGAACATTGATCGGACGGAATGTTATCTCTATGTTTATTATCATCGGAGCAAAACAAATAGTCCAAGCGATATATGGAAAACAGAGCGATGTAATTAATCCAAATGGTATTACAAATCTCTGAGAGATTTGATCGGGAATATTGGCTGATAAGAATATCCCTATTCTCTACCAAATCATCAACTATGCTTTGGGAATAGCATCATTGGTTATTTTGGTAATTATCATTATCCAAACCGTCAAATTACTTACCAAGCCAGATGATCCAGCTCAAATCAAAAACATCAAAAATAGCTTATTTTATATGTTGTTATGAATACTTGTACTTGGAACTGGGTATCTCATTGTCAACTTCGCGATTATCAACTAAACATACGTTTCCTAATACACGATGCATGATTCATGATATTAGACAAAAAAACATCTTATGTCTCGTATCTTGTATCTTGCATCTTTTTTAATTGTGGTTGAATTTCCAAGCTATATATATATAGTTATGCCACTTTATTTTTTGTTATAAAAAAATGCATACATTATTGGTTATCGTACTTATCCTCGCAGGAATTGCCTTCATAGGATCTGTCCTACTTATGTCTCCAAAAGGAGGTCTCGGTTTAGGTATCGGTGGTATGGCAGGAGGGAACGAATACGGAAGCAAAAAAACCCTCGAAAATAAGCTCAAGAAGGTTGCTCTCGTTACTGGTATCATTTTCTTGCTCGTTTCGCTTATTTTACCGTATTCCAAATAATCTATGATTTTATCGATCAAGACTAAACTCGTAAGGGATATTCTGAGAGATGTCTTTTTCTTATCATTATTTTTTCGGATACTGATAAGTATTTATGTGGGATATCAATATGTAGAATTTTCTTCTACTCAGATAAGCACCAAGGGAGGAACTTTTGTAGAAGGAATATTTGGCAATACATCATATCTCCCCTATCTCCGTAACGATATTCAGAGTAATTTCTATCAAGGATTACTTTTCAATGGATGTCTTAAGCCGACATATGATTCCCATACTGTTTCATATATCCCTGATTTATGTACGGTAACCACTGAAGACAATCAAAATTACACTATACATCTCAATAAATGATTTATACGATCTGACGGCACACCTGTTTCACTGGAAGATGTCTTTTTTACCTACGACGAAATTTTGCGCAATAATATGTGGAAGTTAACACTTCTTACTCAATACAATGATATCACTATATCCAAAGACATCAACAATACCTTGAAAGTGACCTTTTCTACCCCATCATCTGACAATATTCTCTTTTTCACCAACTATATACTTCCTAAACATATATTAATCAACGCAGAATTAAATGATTACAAATCTATGTTCGCGTTTAAGCCAGTCTATACAAATTGTGCCAATCTCATCGGTCAATCCAATGATGAATATTCTCTTGTCTTCAATCTCGTTAATTGTAATCAAAGTAATCTCAATTTCTATCAAGTCAAAAATACTACGACATTTGATAACTTCAAAAGATCGATTGAAAATTGAGGCAAATCTATTATTGACGCTTATCTCGGAGAAGAGACATTATATGGATATGAAGCAAAAAAATTGCTTACTAATCAACTCGTTATGACCTTCTTCAATACTAACTCTGAAAAACTCCGCGTTAGAGGAAGAAGAGTGCTTGGATGACTCATTAAACATAATTTTTATAGCAGTGGATATGAAGAATATTTCAAAAAAAATGATGACGGACTCTTCGATGTGTTTCAATCCACCGGACTCGATGTAAAGAATCTCCTCAATCGTGAATACAGTGAAAATGCTATAACCAAAGATGATCTTATCGACATAAATATTCAATCATTACCCAAATCGCTTTTTCTTCAAGGAGGAAACAAAAAACTCGTTTACTTCGTAGATACCTGAACATCATTTCCTGTAGAGCTGGTCTTCGATCCAGGCTATGATAAAATCACGATAGAATATAAAGGCAAAACCTATACTCCATTACATTTCACTAAATGAGGAAAGTCCGGATGGTATACCTTTGGTTTCGGAGAAAAAAATTTCTGATCAGGAATAAATAAATATTCTCTCTATGGTTATGTCGGAGCTAAAAAAAACTTACTTGCTTCACTCGATATTTATAATGTTATCTCAGAACCACAACCCGAAGATTATGAAGGTCAACCTGTCAAACTCACTGTTATTTACTATAGCAATTATATCAACGATTTTGTTGTAGCAAGGATGCAAGATATTTTCCAACAAGCAAACATTACAGAAAATTTCGAATTCAAAAAAATAGCAACCCCTGAAGAATTACAAGGCAAACTCATGGTCGGTGATTATGATATTCTTATCAGTGCTGTAGATATGGGACTCAAACAAGATCTCACTAAACTCTTTAGCACTGACAAATCAGAAATCAATCCATCTCAATATCAAAACCAAAAACTTACTACGCTTTTGAAGCAATATATCGCTGCTGATGAAAAAGGCAAAAGGAAACCATTGATTGAAATCAACAGCATCTATTCTAAGGATATGCCATTTGTTATTCTCGGAAAAGAATATCTCAATCTCAATATCAAACCTACACTTATGGAAAAACTTTTCGGCACCTGAACAATAGAGATCGATGAATACAACTGGAGGGAGTATATTTATAAAAATCTTCAACTTGTCAACAATATCCATATCGATGGAAAAAGAGTTTGGAACTTCAATAACTTCTCGAACTTTCTCACTAATGCAATAAAATAAACTATTAGACTGATTTTGAGATAGATTAGACAGATTAAGTCCTATCACGTCTAATCCGCCTATTTCATCTAATCTGTCTTTATATATTGGTTTTAATTATGGATATCTTTGAAATTGTACAATTGGCGATTATTCTTGCCGTATCTATAGGAATGCATGAATATGCTCATGCATATGTTTCCTATCGTCTGGGAGATCCTACACCTAAATTACAATGAAGACTAACTCCCAATCCACTAAAACATCTCGATCCTATAGGATTTCTTATGGTATTTGTCGCACATTTCTGACGAGGTAAACCTGTACAAGTCAACCCTATGTACTATAAAAATCCCCGCAAATGAGAGCTGATGGTAGCGCTCGCAGGACCAGCTACGAATTTGATATTAGCAATTATCGGTATCCTTGTTATCCTCATCTATACGAAACTCATCGGAGGAACTCCCAATGATATTTTTCTCAATAATATCGACATTATGAATAGTTTCTGGATCAATTTCAGCTTTCTCAACATAGCACTTGCTATCTTCAATCTTATCCCCATTGCGCCACTTGATGGCTATAGACTGATCAAAATCCGATGGTATGATGCAGCAGCATGGATGGAACAAAATGCACGTTTCGGTATAATTTTCGTTATAGCACTGGTGTATATCGCAAGTCCTATTTTTGTAAAAGTCGCCACCGCAATTTTCAATTTTCTCTTTACGATCATCGGACAAGTTTTTTACTAAATATAATGAAAAACGAATAACGAATAATGAAAAATGTAGGAATTTACTATTTATTAATTATATGACTGAGAATATTCTTAAAACAAAGAGTTATAAATTCAGCATTAAAATCGTAAGACTTTATCAGCATCTTTCTCAGAAAAAACAAGAATTTATTCTAAGCAAACAATTGATAAGATCATGAACAAGTATTTGAGCTTTAGTTCGTGAAGCTGAATTTGGACAATCCAGAGCTGACTTTATAAATAAAATGAGTATTGCACTCAAAGAAGCTAATGAAACCTTATATCGATTAGATATTCTTTTAGAAACAGAATATATCAACAAAAACGAATACATATCATTATATCATTTATGAGAAGAATTATTGAAAATACTTGTAGCAAGTATAAAAACATCTAAAAAGAAAGATGGATATTAGTTAAAAATGATACCATCGTTTTTCATTTTTCATTTTTAATTATTCATTCATTAGTATGTTAGATAAATTAGCAAATATAGAAAAAAGATATCTTGAACTCAGGGAACAATCAATGAATCCTGAAATTATTTCTGATACTAAAAAATCTATCGCTGTCAATAAAGAGATATCATCTTTACAGGACATCTACGATCTTATTCAAACATATAGAAAATATGATGAACAAGTAAAAGGCGCCAAAGAACTATTGAACAATGAAAATGACGTAGAGATGGTAGAGATGGCCAAAGAAGAATTGAAAGAAGGAGAAATACAATTGGAAACACTCGAACAGAAGATTAAGATTGAACTCCTCCCAAAAGATCCAAATGATGACAAAAATATTTTTTTAGAAATCAGACCAGCAGCTGGTGGTGATGAAGCGGGATTGTTTGCAACAGAACTCTTGAAAATGTATCTTGGATATGCAGTGAAAAAATGACGAAAAACAGAAATCGTAGAAGAACAGCTTTCTGATATCGGAGGCATCAAATTTGTGATGGTAAAAATCAGTGGAAGTAGTGTATACTCTATCATGAAATTTGAAAGCGGAGTTCATAGAGTACAAAGAATACCAGCAACAGAAAGCCAATGAAGAGTACATACCTCAACAGTAACCGTAGCAATTATGCCTGAAGCCGAAGATATAGATTTTCATATCAATCCTCAAGATGTAGAAATAGATACTTATGCATGATCGACAGCAGGAGGACAAAATGCTAATAAGAATCAAACGGGAGTAAGATTACGTCATATTCCAAGTTGAGTAATTGTTAATATCCAAGATAGTAAATCTCAAATGCATAATAAAGAAAAAGCTTGGTCAATTCTCAAAGCAAGATTGTATCAAGTAGAGCTCGACAAAAAAAACGCAGAGACAAAAACACTTAGGGGTGACCAAATTGGAAACGGCGATAGATCAGAAAAAATTAGAACCTATAATTTTCCTCAAGATAGAGTTACTGATCATCGTATTCATCAATCATGGTCCAATCTACCTGTCTTTATGACCGGCGATATTCAAGATATGATCGATGCGCTCATTATGGAAAACCAATCGAGATTATTGGCAGAAAGTATGAAATAGAGCTTATTTACCACCTACTAAGCTGTATGGCAAAAATGAAAATCATAACAAACATCTGTGTACTGATATTATCCACCATTGGTTGAATCTTTTTGGTATTTATAGTATTTTCCTTGATATTTCCAAAAACCATTCCTATCATAGATAGCACCATCAGACTTCCTATTCAGTCGGTACTCATGGCAAGTATTAGTCATATAGCCATCAGAGATTTTACTTTGGATGATGATTACAATATCGTAACCGACCCATGAGCATCACTGACACGGACAGATATAAAAAATTCTATATCACAATTACAGCCTGGCGATATCTTTTTCACCGATAGTAGATATGTAAGCAGTTTTTTTATACCGGGGAAACGACAACATTCTATCATTTATATCGGTACTCGTCCAAAGCTCGTCGAAAAATTTAGTGAAACAGGAGATATATATCTAGCATTAGCACCGTATTTTACCAATGATATAGAAGAGCTCATAATAGATAGTACATCCAAAGGTGTTCATATCAGAAATCTCATGGATGTAGCAAACATTAAGAATGAAGAAAATTCTTACTTAGAATCGATTATCGCTTTTAGGATACTCACCAATACGGGCAATCTTGAAATATTCTTACATCATACACTCAATAATCTTGGAAAAAACTATGATTTTGACCTTATCACCGAAGATACTAGTACTCTCTATTGTTCAGAACTTATCTATGAATCACTTAAAAAAATAGGAATAACATTAACCCTCAAGAGTTCAATATTAGGAAGATTATATGTCTCCCCCAATGATGCTGTTGAATATATTTTATGACAAGGAATTGATAATGACGATTTTTCTTTGTTATTTGCACTATGAAAAAAAGATGGAACGGTAGTTTCTCTACCCATAGAGAAGAAATAATAATCTACAATTTCCTGCTATCATACGCTCGATGTAATACTGCTTGCCTCTGTCTTTTTCTACAGTCTCGATCTAGAGGATAACATCATTTCTTTATTTGAACAATATGTCTCTTGATCGCTCTCCAACGTTTAATTTGACGTTCATCATCTGAACCCCTCCTCCCCATATAATATCTACAATATCGTTGAAATCGACCACGAGGATCTTCTTCATTAATTCGTCATTTCTCTTGCCAGACTTTAAGTGATTGCGAAGCATTCACACCGAAGAAATTAAGTTTTGGATCGTGTTTGATCGAGCATAATTTCGCTTTTTTGAATCGCGATAAAGGAAATTCTTTCTGACAATCTGTCATGTATTTTCCTCAAAATACGCCCATCTCGAGCATCTCCTGCGGTGTTAATTCCGGATGAAACATTGGAGAAAAACTCCTGCCCATCGGTTCAGTCAGATAATAGGTATAGTTTTTCTGCATGATGTCATTGACGACGACTTTTTTATGCATGATAAATTGTAATGATAAATGATAAATTAGAAATGATAAATGTATGACTTACTAAAATAAACTATTGTAACATTACTATAGTCTATATACAAACAAAATCCTTCATCTAACATCTATCATTTATCATCTCTAATTGCTTTTTATCTTGATATTCATGTCCAAAAAGTTTGCAAGCAAAAAAGCTCCACCAAAGCGAAGCTTTTTTTATCTAAAGTCTAAGAACTAAGTTCTAAGATCTAATTACTATTCAGCATCCATAGCTTTGATCTTTCCAGCTCCAACTCTTTCTTCTATGATCTTCTTAGCAACATTGTCTGGCACCTTTTCGTATGATGAGAAGTGCATAGATGACTGCGCTCTTCATTGGGTATTTGATCTTAAATCAGTCGTATATCCGAACATCTCAGACAATGGAACTTTAGCTTTGATCACTGCTGCATTTCCTCTCTTGTCTTGTCCTTGGATCATTCCTCTTCTAGAAGAAAGATCTCCCATCACATCTCCGACATAATCTTCTGGCGTAACAACTTCTACATCCATGATAGGTTCCAAGATACATGGACCTGCCTTCATGAAGGCATCCTTGAACGCTCTATAGGTAGCAATTTTGAACGCGATTTCAGAGGAATCTACATCATGATACGATCCATCGTAAGGAACTACTCTTACGTTGATAATAGGATATCCTGCAAGAACTCACTGTGCAACCGTTTCCTTCGCTCCCTTATCGATAGCTGGAATGAATTCTTTCGGGATAGTACCTCCTGTTACCTCATCCTTGAACTCATAATCTTTCTCCATGTTTTTTTGTAGGTGAAGCAATACGTGTCCAAATTGTCCTCTACCTCCTGTCTGTCTCTTGAATATTCCTTCTCCATCTGCATCCTGCTGGATAGTCTCTCTGTAGGCGACTTGAGGTTTTCCTGTGTTCACTTCGACTTTGTGCTCTCTTCTCAATCTATCTACAATAATCTCTAGATGTAACTCTCCCATTCCTGCGATGATCGTCTGATTACTTTCTGGATCTGAGTAATATTTGAATGAAGGATCTTCGTATGCGAGTTTGGAAAGTCCGATACCCATTCTCTCCTGATCACCTTTTGATTTTGGTTCGATAGCGATATCGATAACTGGTGCAGGAAATGTCATTTTTTCAAGAATAATAGGATCTTTCATATCACAGAGCGTATGTCCTGTTCTCGTATCTTTGAGTCCGAGGAAGGCGCAGATATGACCAGCATGTATTTCTGATATTTCTTCTCTCTTGTTGGCATGCATAAGCAACAATCTTCCTACTCTTTCTTTTTGTCTGGTAAGTGGATTGAGCAATGTGTCTCATGTCTTTATGATACCTGAATACACTCTTACGAAAGTAAGGGTTCCAACGAATGGATCAGTAGCAATTTTGAATGCAATTGCTGAAACTGGTTCACTATCTTTTGGTAATCTTTCAAGAATTTTTGTCTCATCATCTGGATCTATTCCCTTCATAGCTCCTCTATCCAACGGAGTTGGTAAAAAATCAATGACTGCATTGAGTCATAATTGCACTCAAATATTTTGATGTGCAGATCCACAAAGTACAGGATATAAATTATTATTTATTGTTCCATTTCTGATTGCTTTTTTGATAAGTTCAATAGATGGTTCTTCTCCAGCGAGGAATTTTTCTGCTAATTCATCATCAAACATAGATATCTTGTCGATCATTTCTTCTCTGTATGTCTTTGCTTTTTCGAGCATATTGGCTGGCATTTCTTCTTCGTGTATTTCGATACCTTTTTCTCATGAGAACGTATACATTTTCATGGTTATCAAATCTACGATAGCTTTGAATTCATCGGCTTGTCCTACAGGAAGTTGAAGAACAACTCCTTTGTCTGTAATTCTAGATTTGATAGAATCTACGGACATATAAAAATCAGCTCCAAGTTTGTCCATCTTGTTTACAAAAATGATTCTTGGAACTCCATATTTATCTGCTTGTCTCCAAACGGTTTCTGTCTGAGGTTCTACTCACTGAGATCCATCCAAAAGAGCAACAGCACCATCTAACACTCTAAGAGATCTCTCTACTTCAACCGTAAAGTCTACGTGTCCTGGAGTATCGATAATATTGATCTGACAATCATACCAAAAACAGGTAGTAGCAGCGGAGGTAATAGTAATTCCTCTCTCTTTTTCTTGTTCCATCCAATCCATATCTGCTTCTCCATCATGAGTTTCTCAGATCTTATGCTTTTTCCCTGTGTAATATAAGACTCTTTCTGTAAAGGTTGTTTTTCCTGCATCGATGTGAGCCATAATTCCAATATTTCTCACTTTGTCTAGGCTTTTTCGCTCGGCCATACTAATTGATAAAATGATAAAATGGTAAAAACGATTAAACAATGTATGTTAGTTTAAGCGTCGATTTTTTTGTTGAATAAAAAAAATCTCTTTTCGAGACTTTGTATACGAAATCGCGACTTTATTTCAAGTAAAAACTACTTTATTCACTCTATTTCTTATAAACAAACGCTTCGCGACCAAAAATAAACTAAAGATTGACCAATAGTTGCCTAAAATTGCCAAAACTAATAAACAGCTACCTTTCGACAACCGTTAGGCAATTATTTATCCACAAAAAGCATATTAATTTAATACGGACTTAATCACGATAGAATTGTTAATAACAGGATGTTTCACATTTTCCATGATTTTCTTGATGTTTGCATCCATTTTTACTCCTTTCAAGGTCCTAAGAACCAATGCATTTTCTTTGGATTTGGAAGAAATATCTCCCTTAATTTGAGGGAGTTGTCCCAAGAATCCTATGATATCGTTAAGTTGTTTTCAGAGTTTTTTTTCTTCTTCCGGGGTAAGCGCAATACAAGAAAGTTTTTGTAGACGTCTGATTTCTGATTCGGAAACAGTCATGGGTAAAGAATAATATAAATCTCTCCTATTATATCAAAACCTGCTGATTTTTCAACAAAAAAATCTTATGTATTTCTTTTACGATATATTTCTCTGTTCCGACATGAGCGGGTATTTTTTTATGTACAACTATGAGTCAAACTATAAAAAAATATGGATTTTATTTACTAAAACAGTATACATCATACTATGAAAAAAACTTTCTCACCTATATATATTTTTCTTATCGTCTTCTGCATAACAATAGTTATGTTCGTAATGATTTCTGTATTTATGAGACAAAGCTATGATGAAACACCCACACATAAAAATGATTGGACTCCTCTCTATACATGGGCGTATTCTTTGGGAATAACAACTATTCCTGATATCAATAAGGCAAATATGGATGGTCCTATTTACAGAAAATCAGCAGCCAAGATGATGTCAGTATTTGCCATCAAGGTGTTTAATATTATCCCTGATGAACATGCAAACTGCAGTTTCAATGATATAGGCAATGAAATCGCAGAAGTACAAAAATACATACTCCTTTCTTGTCAACTCGGTATCATGGGACGTGATTATTATGGAAACCCTGTTTCCACCTTCAATCCTGACTATGTACTTACGAGAGATCAATTAGTAACGATACTCTCAAGGATCCTTTTTGGACATACCTACAACATACATCCATGAGAATTATGATTTGGGATAAGAGTAAAAAATTTTTTTATTCATTCGCTTATGAACATACAGATAGCAACAGGAATTCCGATCAACATCTTTCCTACTTTTGACCGATATACGAAACATATGAATGCGATAAAAAAACTCAACATTATGACAACCTATACCCCGACAACCAAAGAATTTAGAGGGTATGTCATGGGTATTATGAAAAAGCTTGATGAACTATGATTGTATACCATAACTCATCTTGTTAAATAAAAAAACTTCGCAAATGCGAAGTTTTTTTTGATCTCTATATATTCTTTTATGGATTTACTTTTAAGGTAATTGTGCCGTCAATTGTCGGTTGATTTTCATAAGAAACTGATGCTCTGATAAGGTATGTTCCTGGCGATACATAGACATGATTCGTTGTACCACATTCTTGCCTAGTATTGCATGTCAGTGTTTTACCATCTCAAAAATCTCGTGCTATTTCTGTAGGCAAGCCGTTGAATTCTAAGGAGAATCCTACTCTATCGCCAATATTCGCTACTTGTGCAGGATGAGAATCTATAAAGATATTTAATGTCTGATTAGCTCTTTTGACGATAATATCATTTTCCGTGGTAATGGTCACTTCACGACCCTTCTTCGTTTTTATGGTGATAAGCGGATGGAATGTCCCATTCTCGTTGTTTATATCGTATCTGTAGGTATGCGTGATGATAGATTCAGAAAAATTTTTCTTCACAGGACTACCATCTCAAAAGTCCCAAGTAAAGGATACTATTTCATCTCCTGTAGTATTGAGAACCGTCGTAGAAACATCAAAAGTGACATTGAATGGATCTGTACCTACGGTCCCTGGAGTAACAATCACCTTTCCGATAATATCTGGTCTATGTATCTTGATAGGAATAAGTATCTCTGTCTTGGCACCGCTCGGCGTATCCTCTATAAGCAGTTTTGCTTCATGGTCTGCGTTATCAGAAATAGTGAATTCGAAACTATTTGGATCAGTAGAAAGTACTTGCTTTCCATCAATCTGCACTTTTTTGACTGCAGTCGTAGAATTTGGAATAATTTGATTGATTTGTAATTTTATGACCGTAGGGATCTCCGTAAGTATCAATTCTTCTCCACTCCAAAATACTATACCTTCATTACCTACTTTTTTGAATTGTGGAGAATTCGGTGATTTGAAATAGCTATCATAGTTTACTTGAAAATCTGTCACTCCTATTTGGATATCATCACTTTCACATTGCCCTTGCTTATCATCTTCTGTAAGGAAAGTGTTTTGGATAGCATACGTTCAAGCGTTTTGGAAAATATAGGTAAAACTACCATTATTATTTCTTATCGTTTCGATAACTTTATCTTTATTATTTCTATTAAGAATATCGAATTGATAATTAGTGATATTTACGGTTTTGTCGAAGAAATTGGTTGTGACTGTATAATTTTTTCCTTCCGCCTGAGTAACAACCACTTCACATACAGGGACATCAGATTGTTCTACTCTGACAGGGAATGTATAAATATAATTATTGAGCGTAGGGAATCTTACATATACGTTGTAGAGTTTTGCTTCATTGTAGACATAGGTTGTAGAAGCATTATTTTGTTTGTCTGCCTCACCATCACCATTAAAATCCCAGATAATTTTATAATCTGTCATACTTAGATCCTTGAATACTGCACTTGCATCGAACATTACTTTGCTCGGTGTTTTTCCAAGAATCATCTCCGTATTAGCATCATTGAAGGTAAGTTTGCCTTTTGTCGGTCCGACATTGATCTCAGAATCGAAAACAATAGATCCTGCTGGAAAGGTTTTTTCTATTTTCTCCGAAGTCGGAATATTGATATAGCTCGTCTCGAGATTTAGTGGATATTCTCATTTTTTGAAGTAGATACATGACCCTTCAAATTGGAAGGTCGTGAAATTTAGGTTAAGTTTTTGACCATTACCACAATCCAAGACTATGGTCTGGAAATTTACTTGTCAGAGCGGAGGAACTATTTGAGAATTAAAATAATTGCTATTGAGTGTATATCGCATCGTTGCCGGAGCGATCAGTTTCAGTGCCACATCACCACGTGTATAGGTCGGCTTATCTTTGAGCTGAATATACGGCATGATAAGTTTATCACTATCCAGAATATTTTCTACAGAAAAATTTCTCACGAGGGTAATGATTCTCGATCAGAGAACGATAGCCAAAATAAATACGATAAATCCAAGAAAAGCGCCAAAAATATATCAGATTTTCGATTTATTTTTTACGGTAATCACTCTATAGAGATTGACAATGAGGAGTCCTATACCAAGGAAGGTCAAAAGACCAAAAAATAACACAGAAAATGTCTGTAATAAGGTCTTTGTAGTATTTGGATCTAATCCTACGCTCGAAAGCTGCGTCGGATTGTTCATAAGATTATAGAACACAAGTGACAATCCTCAGACCACGAACATAAAGATAAGACCACATCAAATCAATATTCCCTTCATGGAAATCTTGGATGTAGGCTTCGTGACATTAGCCGTTTGTTGAGGACGAAGAGGAGCTTGTTCGACAGGAGCCTGCTGGAGTGGTGCCCCAGGGATTTGTTGTTGCGCTTGTACAGGGATTTGAGGATCTTGCTGCATCGGCGTTTGCGGCATCTGCGGTACTTGATCAGCCATAATAATATCACTACATATGCTAAAAAAATATTTTATACTATGTATTTCACATCATACATGGTATTGTATTGTAAATACGTTTTTCCCTCGACGTTTCAATGGTTTTGTATGTTAACATATTTCATAACTTTTTATAAAAAAAGCAAGTTGAATATATATCAGAATAGGACACATTTCGCAATTTTCAATTCTGCGTATATAATAGTATATGACTCACTGCGTTCGTGTAACAAATCTTCGATGTAATGAGCTTCGCGTAATTTGCTCCCTTTGGTCGCGTAATCAATTACCAATTACGACTCAAGGTCTATTACAATTCATTACGTCCGATAGGACACATTACCGACAAAGTCTCATTACGGGCGTAGCCCAAATTATCATTTATCATTTCAACCATATCATGGAACACACACAACAATCAACCGTTTCAAAATTCATGAGCATCCTCTTTATCGCTATGGGGATTTTCTTGTGAATCTATGCATTCTTCGCGAATGCAGCAACACGGACGGTAGGAACTATCACACGAGATAATTCCAATTATCTCAGCTGATTATTTTGGGATAATGCACCGACTGATGATGATATCATCCGAGCGCTCTATGGAAGCGGTGATGAAAACACCGCATATACACAGCATTGGACAGGATACAATTCTGGTTCATGCTTGAACGGATGAATGACAGTAGAATTCACATGAACGATTCCCACTTCAACCGTAGCAAACACTATCTATGTGATAGATTCTGACATTTATGATGTAACAGCTCCGATTACACTCAACGATTGTGTAGCATTGATTAGTTCGGGAATAGTCACACTTTCAGGTAATACGACCAATCCAGCCATCATCAAAGGTAATGGAAACAAACATATCATTATTGAAAAAATAAGAGTAGACGGGAACAACGAATGACATTTCTGAATCTACCTCGATGGCGGCATGAATACAACCGTAAGAGATTTCCAAGCGTATAAAAATACGACATGATCAAATAATGCATATGGCATTCTCATTTCTGGAGTATCTTATATGGATATTATAAATACACAACTCCACAATAATTCAAATGGAATAGTGGGTCTTAATGTAAGCAACATTTTCATGAATAATGTACAAACATATCAAAATAGTGTATATGGAATTGCATTTAACAATATAAACTACAGCGTATTTAGTGGTATAAATAGCAACAATAATACCCATGGAGTATCACTATTAACATGATCCTATAACAATTTTCTTGATATAGATATTTCATCAAACATATGAAAAGGGGTATCCTTACAATGAATAAGTAATAGTTCATTCACTAATGTAGATTCCTATAACAACACAGACCACAATGTATCTACGTATAATTCCAACAATAATACATTTATTGATATCACTGCCAATAATAGTGCAAATGCTATGTGAGTATATTTCAACAATTCTTCAAGTAATAATTTGATGTGAATCTATGTCTACGGAAATTATTATGCATGAGTACATTTCTATAACTCAAACAACAATACATGAATGATTATCGTCTCAAACAGCAATGAAGGATGATTATATCTTGATGATTCAATGGACAATATCTTCACATCTATAAACATCAGTAACAATTCCAAAAATGGAATCGTATTCACTTCCAATTCATCTGATAATACGATAAGCTGAGCAATAATTTCAGGAAATATGGGACATGGAGTATATATGTCATATAGTGATTACAATACCATCACTCATTCTACTAGTACATATAACAGTAGAGTCTGAATAGTGATTGAAACATGAACAAGTAATAATATCATGTATTCAACCTTCAATAATAATGGACTTATTGGTTTTAATGGTAATGGTATTTTACTTTCTTTTTCTTCTTGAACTATTATTGATTCATGTAATTTATCAAGTAATGAAGATAATTGAATAACATTAGACACCTCAAACAATACCCAAATCATAAATTCTGTCATAAACAGCAATTATAATGAAGGAATAGTCTTTACATGATCAAGTGCAAATATTATCTCTTGAAGCATATTATCATGAAACGGCGGTCAATGAATATTCTTGGATAATAGCAATAATAACAACATTATGAATTCTATCGTTTATTGAATTTGATGATGGAATATATTAATGCAAAATTCCACGTGAAATAGAATAATTTATTTTTCATGAGATAATGGCATTATTGAATCTAATGCCTACTGATCTTTTCAATATACTACTTATGACACTTACACACAAAATAATGATATACGAATTGAAGGATTAAATTCTGCAAAATTAACATGAAACATTTTATCTATAGGATGAACATTCCCTATCTATTTTGATCATCTACGTTTAGCAACAAATTTTGAAATACACTGAAGTACTTCATTTACTATTTCTGGAGCTAACCGAGATGGTACAGTATATATACCGACAAAAATAACTACAGGAATCAAATTAGCAACAACATGAGATGTATGATCAGCACAATTGATTACAACATTTTTTGATACTATAGAGGTAATTTCTGGATCAACCTATCTTACTATGAATGAAGGAACAGGAACGATATATTATCAAGTCTTATCATGAACTATAGGACAATATCTTAGTATATTAAAATCAATCGACGGAAACACATGGTCACCAAATACAATAGATTCTTGATGTATATTAAATACATCTCTTGAATGTATTTTCTCTACCAATGGAACACTTAAACTCTTCTCATTTTGAACACCATGATTATACTTTACAGGAACAACACAATCAGGAACTATTATTACTAATGGTGGATATTATAATACCGGAATCAGGATAGCGTTCACCTGACTTAATATTTCATGAGCTCTATTAAACAGTACTCCATATACTAATAATGCCCTCATTACTTGAGATGGATCCTATACTTTCGTTTTGGAAGATAATGAAGGAAATACCACAGGAATAACCTTTACTATAGATAAAATTAAACCTGTATTTACCGGCACTACATTAGGGTCATTAATATCCGGTAATGTCATCAGTGGAGGTTACTACAACACATGAATTACTATCAATTTTAATGATTTGTATATTTCTGGAGCTATAGTTAGTGGAATGAATATTTCCTATTATAGTGGAAACTTTACTGATGGGGAAATAGTGAGTTCAGAATGAACCTATATATTTACTGTCTACGATCTTGCTGATAATTCTACGGGGATGATCTTTACTATAGATATGACGAATCCATCAGTTACGGCAAATTATCCTACGAGCGGACTCAATATCACCGGAACTAACAATATTGCGTTTTCATGGACAGGCTTCGATGAAACAGCAATTTCTGGGTATACTTTGTATGTAACCTGAAGTTATCAACACACTATCACAACAACAAATACAGGATATACTATACATACTATGAATAATGCTTTGGATTATACCCGATATGTTATTATCACAGATCGTGCAGGAAACACAGGTATGAGCCAAATCTTACCGTTTATGATCACCACACCACTTTCAGGACAAGCAGTACTGACAGGAACAAATCGTTATTACGTTACGCCATACCGATATGTCAAAGCATATGCTTCAATAGATCTTCGAGCTAATCAACCATACAAATATCTAGTCACATGATCTGATATAGTAAATAGTATTACTGGAGGACTTATCTCCTGACATATTATTGTTAATCCACAACTTACGGGAAATGATGGACTTAAAACCGTACAGCTTTCTCTAGAGAATACTTCTGGAGATACGGTAACTCTTCCATCTCTCTCTGTATATCTAGACACTACGGTTATCTCTCCTACACTTAGCAGTCCACTCAGTTGAGCTAGTGTAAGTGGAAATGTTGTTCTCAGCCGATCAGGTGTTGGTGATGCGGTGGGAATTTCTTGATATAGATATTATGTATCAGATACTACAGGATTCACTATTATCAGACGATCGTGATCTACAACAACAACTACTCAAGCTACCATACCTAACCTTACTCTCAGCAATTGAGTATATTACCGGTATGTCACAGCGACAGATAATCTTGGAAACTCATGATATTCCACAACATCATCATTTATCTATAGCGGAATATTGGATACAACACCAAATACATTTTCATTCAATGATATCGATGATGCTGACCTTGATGAAACGTATATGTCTAATACTATTACTATCAGTGGTCTTTCTACAGGAACACAAGTACTTGCAATCATTAATAGAGGAATGCTCTACATCAGCGGAAATGCTGTAGGAACTACGTGATATGTACAGAATGGATGGACAGTAAAAATAGAGCTTATCTCAAGCGATGAATATGATGATTCCGTGGAAAGCACGCTGACTATCGATAGTAAGTCAGATACTTTCAAAGTTACCACCAAAGAAGAAGATGATGATGTAGATGATGATTATGACGATATCGATACTGATCTTTCAAACACTGAGAAACTTATTGTTGTCTATCTCTTCGAAACATTAAGAGATCTCTATGCAGGAGACAAAGAAGAAGAATTCTTCAATACCCTTATGCTTATGCTCGAAGAGAAAATGGATGATATCGACGATGAAGATGATACAGAATGGCAAGCATTGAAATACCTCTATGATCTCGCTGACGAATATTATGAAAGCGATGAATTCGGCGAAGAAGGAATAGATATTATGGATCGAATCAATAATGGTGTCTATACCGCGCCTAATGGTAAAAGATACACTATCACCTATGATAGCGCAACACAACGGTTCACTTCGACGAATTTCGTAGTGCCTAAATATTTCCCTACCTTGGATACATTAAAATATATCATCGATATCAATAATCCTGCAGGATCACAATATGCGAATGCTAAACCTATCTTAGCTCGATGGAAAAATGCGCGCATCGATGGAATATGGCAAACATCACCATTCACTGCACCGAATAAAAAGGTTTTCTATTTCTTCAAGGATATTAATGGTAGATATTCATCTTATACATTCACTAGTGAAAGATATTTCAGCAGTTTAGATGATGTAAAAGAGTTTATTTATAACAGCAACAAAAAATAATCAAAAAACTAGGACGTACATATTGGACCTTGTTCCTTATGCCTCGTACCTAGTTTTTTTTTTAACGATAGAGTGTAATCAGTTCTTTTACCGTTTCATTTCGTGAAAATTCCTTGTGCGGAATGAAGTAGTCCGGATTATCAATCCATTCCTCACGTTCAAGGATAGCCTGGATTATGTCTCTTTTGGATGTAGGTGAGATAAATCTTACATTTCCTCGTACAACTTCTGGAATAGATGCTATATAGGTTGTCAATAACGGTTTTTTCATCGCAACACTTTCGGTATGTACGGATCAGAATCCTTCAGAGATAGATGGCGCCACGATCATATCAGAAGCTGAAATCAATGTGCGGAGCTGTTCTTTCTCGAAACCATCAAATATCTGAACAGAAGATCAGAGATGATATTTCCTTATTTTTTCTTTGATATATTGTGTTCTTTTGGAATCTATGAGATTGAAAACAAAAAGGAGCTGAGCATCTACAGTAACCAACTCAGGTAAGGCACGAACCAAATAATCGAGTCATTTTGATTTGCCTGCATGACCATAATAGGTTACCACGAAACGATTACTTCGACCATGTTCATTTCTTCGTGTTTTACCATCAAAAGCAGGAACTTCATCGGGATTTCGGAATGCCGTATCTACGCCATTGTGAATCATCCTGATCTTCTTGTCTGGAATGCCGTACATCATTCTGAGTGCATTCATAGTATAATACGATACACAATGATACGTGCTATACGGGAATCGAAACACAGCACGTTCGAATATCCTATACAACCAAGCTTTTCGCCATCCTTTATATTGATTCCAAAGTTTCCCAAACACCTCATGAACGGTCAAAATCACTCTCTTATGAAACAATTTTCCGAGCAATGAAGCAGGGATTGCTCCTCCATAGGTACTCGTATGGATAAGTGCAATATCTTTATGTTTTCTTAAAATTTTTATTCCTTTACTCAACGCCCCAACCATAAAACTGATTCTTCCTTTGCCGATCCTATATATATGAAAATTCTCTTTCTTTTCTTCACGCGGCAATGCTGAATCGAAGTGACTCGTCAAAACAGATACCGTATATCCTTTTGTTAGTAAACGAGAAATAATAGCTTCAAACACTGTTTCTGATCAGCCTTTATGAGGAAGATAATAGTCCAAGACGAAGAGGATATGTTTATTCATAGGTTACACGTTTTGAAAGTTTGAAAGGTTAACTTTTTAACCTTTTAACTTGTAACTTTTTGCCCAAGTAATTCAAACAAAAAAGTCCCTTGAAATTTGACTGCTTCATTCTTGAAAAATATGTTTCAGTATTTTTCATTGAATGATGAGTCAAATTCATTCCTTTAAAAAAGTCCCTTGAAATTTGACTACTTCATTCTTGAAAAATATGTTTCAGTATTTTTCATTGAATGATGAGTCAAATTCATTCCTTTAAAAAAGTCGTTTGAAATTTGACAAAACTGACTTCTGTGACTATAATTACTTAAGGACTAAACGATAGAGCGACTAAATGATACTGTATACACAAATATTGCATCATTTATGCGTTTGAACGTTTACTCGCTTTAGCCTTTATCGTGCCATGAAAAAAATAAAGAAGCACGTAGCTCTTCACCACAGAATACATAATCATATCAAAAAACACATACACAGACATGTGCATAAGATTTTTCATATCCATCAATATTTCCATCATCACCTGATACATGTTGGTGAACTTATGGGGGTCGTACTATTAACCTTAATCTCTTGATCTCGACTTTTTGCTAATCTTACCGGATATAGTGAAGAACTCTATAGAAACAATAGTAGTGAAGTATCACAAGCATTAGTGGAAGCTATGAAAAACCCAGGCACCTCACTCAAACAAGGAAATATTATCTCTATATGGGATATGAGTATGGATATAGAAAATACATTCACCAAATGATATTGTACCTACGGAGCAGCGAGAATTTCTCCTGAATTTTTTCCATTTATCGATGACAATACCCAACAAAGAACATGGTGAGGGAATGCTGTAGATCGATGTAAAAATGCTGCTGAAACCTGATATAAAATAGGTACAACTCCAGTTCAATGAGCATTGATTGTCTATGATGCTTGAGGTAGATTTTGAGTATACGGACATGTAGGCAAAGTTCTTCACTACGACAAATCTATGAAAAAAATCATTGTCAGAGATATGGCTTGGGTAGGTAGAGGAAAAATGTCTGATCGTCGAGATGACCTTACCACAGCACAGGTGAAATGCTATATTTATAACAATAAAAACACCTCTACTGATGAAGATGATGAAGATACTATACATCCAATAACTAATACAGGTAGTCAAAATACAGGAACTACATCAACTCAATCAACTAAACCAAACCTACCAACCACACCAACCCTACCAACTACACCAATTCAACCAACCACACCAACCCTACCAACTACACCAACTCTACCAACTACACCAACTCTACCAACCACACCAACTTTACCAACAACACCAACTTTACCAACTACACCGATTATATTACCCCAGACATCTATCAATAAAGATCTTATACTTAATTTGGAAGACCTCAGTGATATCGCTCAACATTTTCTCACACAAAATAATCTCATTATCCATTTAGTCACTAATTCACCACTAAAATTCGGCGAAATGGCTTCTTTAATTATAGAAGTCACTGATAAAAAAACATGAGAAAAATATTCAGGACTACTACCATTTGCATTCACGGTACTTTCAACAAATGATACTTTTAAACCGGACATCTCTAATATAAAGATCATCAATAACGGTAAAATGGATATCGCTATTCTTGCACAACAAGCAGGAAAAGCATCCATTATTATCACTATTGATGAAACAAAAATAGGTGAATTTAGTCTCGAAGTATAATAGTAACATATTTACATAACAAAAAACCTCTGGTTGCTGCAGAGGTTTTTTTATAGCTGGTATATATGTATCATAGTAGCAAAGAATATTATTGTTATGTAAGAAATTTATTAAGCTATTAATTCACCAGCTTCAGCTAATGCTTCAGCTGCATTTTCTTCTACTTCTGCTTCTACAGCGATCAATGCTTCATCATCGAGAACTTTTTTACCCATTCTCATTTCTTTGATTTTATTCTGAATATCTTTTTCGATACTACTTCTTGTTTTTTCATCAGAATCCAAAGCAGCTATAAACTTTTCTTTCCCTTGGAATTTTTGTTTACCAAAGGTATAGAACGCTCATGATTTATCTATCAACTTAAGTGCTGTCGCTGATTCTACAATATCTGCGGTTTTATCATATCCTATCCCCCACTTCACAGGCAATTCTGCTGTCTTGAACGGTGCAGATATTTTGTTTTTTGCTATCTTGATTTTAGCTAAATACCCTATTTGTTCTTTGTCTTGCAATAATTTATCTCCTCTACGAATCTCTACCCTCTGAGATGCAAAGAATTTGAGTGCATTACCTCCAGGAGTCGTTTCTGGATTACCAAACATCACACCAATTTTCATACGAATCTGATTGATGAAGATACATGTAGTTCATGTCTTTGCTAATACTCATGATAATTTTCTGAGTCATTGTGACATCATCCTTGCTTGTAATCACATATAAGAATCTCCCATATCACCTTCCACTTCAGCTCTAGGAACCAAAGCTGCTACAGAATCTATGACAATCAATCTAATTGCGCCTGTCTTTGCTAATTCTTCAGCGATCTGCAAAGCTTGTTCTCCGAAATCTGGTTGTGAAAGTAATAAATTATCAACATCCACACCGAGTTTTCTTGCATACTGTGGATCGAGTGCATGCTCTGCATCGATAAATGCACATGTCTCTCCTCTCTTTTGAATCTCTGCAATCGCGTGTAATGCAATAGTAGTCTTACCTGAAGATTCCGGTCCGTAAATTTCTACGACTCTTCCTTCAGGATATCATCCTCCCAAAATCAAGTCTAATACATAGGATCCGCTGTGGAATGTATTCACTAATCCTACGTTGGCATTGTCTCCCATTCTCATAATAGCACCTTTTCCAAATTGCTTCTCAATACTTTTGAACGCTTCCTGTAACTCTTGCTTCTTGGTTGTCATGATATTTTATTATAATAGTATAAAACTAATTTACGGTAATGTGCTTGCAGCGTAATGTGCCTACGGCGTAATGAACATTACTAATCATTACATTCCGAAGGAATCATTACAATGCATTACGAGCAAATTCCTCTATCGATTCACCGATTACGACATCAATCGTACATGACAAGCAAATCGTTTTTTTGAGTTCTTTCTCATCAACAAAATCAATTTTAATGAATTATTTTAGAAAATCAAGAGATTTTTGTTATATGGAGAACTACATTCTCTATGCTTGTCAAAAATATGATTGATTTTGTCAAAAATGATTTGACACTGTCAAGGAAAACATTATACTGACATCGAAATTGGATATGTAATGTATCCGCTGACGCGGATGTAATGAATTGTAATTTACTTCGTGTAATGAATTGTAGAATGAAATGAATCGCTGATCTGGAAATTTATAGTATCGCTCGTACATTAGGAAAAAAAGCACGACATATCTATAAGAGACTTAACTTTGATCTCAAAAAGATACTGTGAAGTCAATTTGTAAGGGCTATTGATAGTATTTGAGCAAATATTGCTGAATGATTTGGAAGGTTTCATTATTTAGATTCTATAAAATTCTATTATACTGCAAGATGATCTTTACAGGAAAGCAAACATTGGATAGAAACGTTACACGATAGGAATCTATTATCCGAATATGAATATACCCAATTTATACATAATTTAGATATTCTTTCAGTTAAACTCAATAATTTCATAACTAAAGCCAAAAAAATCCTAACAAAAAATTAAACAATACATTACATGAGCGTAGCGAATTCATTACTATACATTACAAAACATTACTGTCTTTTAATCTTTTAATTATAGTATAATGCAAAAAGATCTTGATAACGTACAAAAGGCATTGATAGCTTTCTTCAAAAAGAATACGAACCAGGAGTGAATTACCCTAAGAGAAATCGCCCACAATATCGGAGCAAGTCACCCACAGACCGTGCTCAATAAATTAAATCAATTAGTATTGAAAGGGTATTTCGTAAAAGATGAACAAGGATATAGATTAATCAGAGAAAGTATCACGGACAGTTTAAATGACATTGTCCAGCTTCCTATCTACGGATTCGCTCAATGTGGAAATAAAGGAAAACATATCCTTGATGAATACACCCAGGAAAAAATTCCCGCAACGATAGCGATGTTGGGAGTAAAAGATGTCAATAAATGTTTTTTCGTTAGAGCGAAAGGGAATAGTATGGAACCAAAGATCCAAGATGGAGATCTCGTCTTGATTAAACAACAACCAAGCTATGATGTGAATGATTATGTCTTTATCATCCACAATGATCTACCTAAACTGAAAAAAATAGTGAAACAAGATGGTAAACTCTATCTAGAGTCCGTGAACAGATTTTTTGATAATGTAGAAATAACGAAATATGATGAAACCAAAGTGATCTGAGTAGTAAAGAAAATCATTAAAGATATCTAGGCTGCTTGACGATATTCCTGTTCATTTTCAAATAAATCATCTAACTTCTGTGCTTCTGGAAGCCTTGCTTCTTTGTCGTTATAATATTTATCTACAAATTCTGAATAATCAAAATGCCAATCTTCTGACGATATTGGATGAAAATCAAACATTTCGGCTAATTTTTTTAATCAAGCAACACCACCGATTTTTACATCATACCTTGTTTCTTGACTAAGATCTATAGAATATCATAAATTGTGTCAACTATATCATGGATCTGCTGTAGGTACTCATGTAGCCGCATTTTTTTCTTTAAGCTCTTCTTGATGATCTATTGTCCTATATGCACTTTCCAAAAGAAATTTTTTTCATGTTTTTTTGTAATATAACAAAGAGAGTCAAATAAGATCTGAAGCAGCCTTGGAATGAATATATGGAGTTTTTCATCTACACTCTAATACAACATTACCATCAACATCCTTTATTTCCTCAATCTTACTCAATGATCCCTTTGTTTGTAAATGTTCTACAATATTCTCAGCATTAGCTTCAACATATGTAATATCTTCTTTAGCAACAATACCCCCGACCTTCAAATATTTATACTTTGTATATATAGGCAATATATCTGTAGTGTTTTCTGTGTCTTGTGGTTGTTCTTGTTGATTATCATCATCTACTATTGTCACTCAATTCAGTATTTTATCTTTTAACTCTTCCAAAGCTTCCTTGGTGTTTGCTGCATCCAATTCTTCTTTCATTGGTTTGAGATAATCGAAGATAGAATTATATTTTACTCCATCTATTTCGAATGATTTCTGATCAACCGCGGTAAATAGTCCTCAGAGGAACACTCCTTTTATATTATCTCGTACTTTATCTCCTATATTTTTGGATACCAAATAATCTTTCAATGATTTACCTTCACCAATAATCAAAGATCATAATCACTCCCCCTTCTCTGTCTTGAGTTTTTCGATATATTTTTCAGCTATTTCTTCTTTCAATGCCAAAACCTCTTCGGATGTTGATCCGGTGATACCCTGAAGGAGATTATCCAATCATAGATTCTTTTCTATTGGGCCTCACTCTGTCATTGACGATTAGTGGAGAAAAAGATAAAAGATATTATTTCATAGCATTTACGAAATTAAGGAATGTTGTCTGGTTAGCTTCAGACGATAATCGACTGAATTTTGATTTTACTGTATCATCGTCGATAATATCTACATCATTGATTCCGTTCTCTGCATAAAATGCTCATGTCCTTCGGCTATAGTCCTTATTTGTACTATTCCATCGGATGATATCGCCTTCCTGGATATCAGAAACATCGGTAGTTACCTCATGTGTTCACTCCTTGAGCTCCAATTTCTTGGTATCGAAATCATTAAACATCGATCTAGAATCGAGTGACGTCTTCAATCATGCCTGATCTAGTGTATAATAAATCAATCACGAACAATCTAATCAGCCTTCGGGATCCTTTTTTCCTCACCAGAGATAATTGATAGGGTCCTTCTTATCTTCTTCTATTACCTTATTTAATTGGGTTAATACCTTCTCTCTATTGGTTTTGTCGTCATATTCCACTTTGGTATCTGGTGTAACAGCATCAGCGACGACTGGTGTAGTAGCAGCTACTGCTGCTATGGTAGGATCTATACCGTCTTCTATCTGTGTCATAAGCTCCTGCAATTTTGTCTGATCATCTTTATATTGAGTAATCAGAGCTTTCATTTTATTCAGACTTGCTTTATTATATTCCAACATAGTTCATCCGGTAAACTTTTCTACAAATTTCTTTTTGATGTTTTTCCCTATGTTTGAGAAAAAATCTTTTTTATCTGGGACTGTTTTATCCGTAGTCAAATATTCTACCGCGTCTTTTTGAAGCGGATTGAGATTAACACCCAATCATGCTGTAGTACCCAATATCCCTCATTTTTTCTCATCGAGAAATTTGAGATACATGCTAGCCAATTGCTCTTTTGTATCTTCAATCGTCATCTCTGATGACTCGTCTTCTGGTGTGGTTTCTTCTGAATTTTCTTGCGTTGTTTCTTGATCTCCGGACATAATAAAATATAAAGAATAAAATTATTCTATTGTCTTTATTTGTTGTATTTTACCACTAAAATTTAATGCAATATCGTCAGTTGTTTCTTTTCATTTGAATTGTTTCATATACTCCTTATAGGATTTTATCTCTCATAAATTCTTTTCTAACTCGTTTATTTCCAGATTTTGATCTCCTTGTGCGTGGAATTGACCATTTTCTTGATATAATACATATGATTTAAACATAGCTAATGAAATGCCTCTATAATAATAATTAACATAATCAAATCATCATTCTAATCCATTTAATTTAGCTAAAATTTCATCAGATAATTGCAAAACATTATATTCTTTTTTGTATTTATTAACAATAACACTGTTGAAATTCTGCCACTCACCGTATTTGGTTGATTGGAGTATTTTTTCATCTGCATTTTCCTCGTCAACATCGTTCGAGAATGTATTATCAGCAGATTGTGATAAGAATGAAATCAAAAATGATTGATGAAATGCCTCAATCTCTTCTAATTTTTTATAATATAACTCTTTTTGTTTCGGTTTATCATAATTATTGAGATTACTCATGAATATCTGGATTTCCATTTCCTTGTCAGCAATAATCTTTTCTATCGCAGGATTTTGTTTTACATCGAATTCGTCATCATCCAGATTAATGATTTTTCTGAGATCTTGTAATTGATTGAACATTGGCTTAGCATCCAATTCAGTCATTATTTCATATTTAAATTTTGATTCCGATGATGTATCTATTTCATCTACAAAAAATAATTTTTCTTTTGCATGTGTATCTAATGGAAGAGCTATTATCTTATTGTTTTCATATTTAAAAAGATAATGTCCTGAATTTTTAACAGCATTCTTTTGCAAAAGTCTGCTTAATAATTGTATAGATAATAAGGTATATTTTCAATTATTGTTTTTGAGATATTCAACTATCTCATTTTTGCTTACAGGCGCAATGCTCTGCATTTTATCTACTTCTATCTTTTTATCTATATCTTCCCTTAATTGATTTAATTTTGTTTTGATACCAGCAGAATCAAATGCTCAGAGATATTTATCATCAAAATCCATCTTATCTATATTATCTTTCAGATTTTTTACTGCATTATCTCATGTTCATATTGCTCTATCTCTTCCAAATCTATTTCGAAATCCTGACCAAAATGCCGTATTATTTATCCTCCATTCATTTCAATCTCGGTAGATCCCTTGTTTATCTTTACTCTCTTCAGAGAGAAATATTTTTATTCCATCTAAATCAGCTTCTCCTGCATATCCAAATATTCTCGCTATCTTAAGAAAAGTATATATCTCTAATGTCGGTACCGCTCAATATTTTTCTATAAGATCTTCATCACTGATGATAACTTGATCTATTTTTCCTTTCACTTCACTAGCATCTCCAATGGATTCTTGAAGATTTCCTTCTGCTCCTAACGTAGCAATAAATTTTTCTATCTGTTCTCTATTGATTGGTGGTTCTTCAAAATTTAATTGTAATTTTGATGTATCTATATTTTTTTCTTTTAATAGTGTTCTTACTGCGGTTAATAGACTAACTCACTCTACTGAAAGTATATAATAATCATTATATCTTCCTAATTGTTCATAGATAAACGTCAATTCTTGGTCAGAATATTTCTGCAAATTACCTCTATATTTCTCTAAGTTCTGTGTCTGTTGTACGTTAACGAAATCCTTGTATTTATTGAAATATGCTATAAGATTATCTTGATTGCTTGCTACTGGATATTTTGACATAAAATCTGCCATATCTCATGTTATCTGATCTTGTTTCACTATTCAATTTTTGATATTGTTTATATATTCTGCAAACGTTGCATATTCCAAAGCTTCTGACATCATAGAAAAAGCAGATTCCATATGATCTAATTTATTGTCATATTTTTTTGTCATATATTCTTTCATATATCATTTCACTCTCTGCTGATCTGGAGTCCCTGCTCATTCCTGTATTCATAACGTCTGATCTATCAATCACTCTACTATTTTTTCTAATGGCATATCTGTAGCTGAACCAAAAAAATCCTTCACGTTTTCTCAAGATGTTTTTCCTCCACTTCTATAATACCATATAAAATATAATCAAAGTCATTCTTTTCTTCGATCTTCTGCATTTTTTGCTTGGAATTCCGCTCACAAGGAATATTGATCATACATATATCTAACTCCTTGTATTGCAATAATTATTACTGCTCCTACTCCTGTAGACATAAATGCTCATTGACCTACACTGAAAGCTAAATAAGCCAATTCACAGGTAGCATCTACTGCCACTAAAGTATCCAAAGCTGCAAATCATGCACTTACATACCCTCTTTGTCTATATACATCTTTAAGATCTTCATTATTGGTGGTTTCTATCATATTGAATGCATGTACGGTATCTACGATAGACATCACTGCCCCTGCTATAGCAAGAGCTGCAGTTACACCTGAAATACCAATTCTTCGCTTTAATCCCTTGGAAGTATATTCTAATGTTTTTTCCACATCCTGAGCTTTTTCACAATTAACAAGCTTCTGGACAATTTCAGACTCTTCTGTTATAGTAACATTAGTTCAAATCAATCAGCATTTTTTATTTAATGCCTCAGTAATTGCTTTTGCATCTCAATTAAGCGCTAAAATACTAGTAACAAATACTTTATCTTGTGCAAGAGACTTGGTGATAGCGATGATTGCTTTCTCTGTATTTTTTTCACTCAATCCTATTATCTTGGCAACTTCTGTTTTGTCTGCATTTTGCATACCTTTTGTCTGATCGGCAAATTTTTGTGCTAATTCTCAAGCATTTTCTACTCATTCTTTATCCAACCTTTTTGTTAAGAATTTTACTATATCATCTGATTTTCCTTTATTGATGAGTTTTGCTAACTTATTATAATCTCCCATATTCAGTACACTACTTATCGGCGTTAAGTCTTTTGTATATTCTATTGCTGTACCTACTTTTCTACTATCCATAAGAAATTGTGCATATGCTTTTGCTTCAGCTATTTTTTGTGTATCTATAAAATAATCTTTATGATCTGCAAAACTACATTCTTCTATAATTTTTCTTGTCAAATCATCTACATTATCTGTACCTTCTAGAAGATGACTATATGCCGTTGCATTTACCTCGATATTTAAACTAGCTTTTGCTGCATCATCCAAAGCAGCAACTCCAGAAATTTTAGTCATCTGTTCACTAATTATTTTTGCTTCATCAGTAATTTCTGTAGTACTCAACACTTTTTTTGAAATTCCTATTTTTTCTAACAATCAGTTCATAACACCATTAAATCATGTACCAGATGATTTTTTGAGTTCATCCAAAGAAGCAATTACATTTTTACAATTTTGAGCAAAAATATCATCAATAACTTCAACATTATCGAGAGAAGATCATAAATTTTTGGCAAGCAAATTTACATCATCTACCGAAGATAGAGATTTAACATCATCCATTATATCAGCCCTTGATAATATATCCTTTACTTTAGATCGATTATTAACATTGGACTTTGCAAGGAGTTCATAACCAAATTTTTCCATGTTTGTTCAAGCATTTCCTCATTGTTTCAAAATATTCTGGATAGCAGTCAGATTTTCAAGTGTTGTTTTCTCTATACCAATAGTAGTTTTGATTCGTTTACCTCACGTGAGTATAGAGACATCTTTTGAAAGAGCTTTTTGCACAACATCAAATCTTCATGATTCAATAAGAGATCAAATAGATTTAGCATTATCCTCAGTAGCTCATAATACTTTGAAAGCAAAATTTTCTGCAACTGATGTTGTAACCTTTGCATTGGATTTGAAAATAGTATATGCAGTTTTCACGGACATTCATTTTCCTATTCAATCAATAAGAGAATCAGTAGTACGATAAAATCTACTCATAAAACGTCATCACAAAAGATTAGTAAACTCTGCTTCGATATTTTTACCGAACAATTTTGCTCACCATTTTATAGGATAATAGACAGGAGCAACAGTCATTTTTGCTCATGCACAAATAATGTTTTTTGATTTCAAAAACATACCCAGTCCCATTACAAAAGGTCCCGCTCATGTTACAGCATATCCAGTTCATTCAATAATCTTCCATACATTACCTGTCCGGATAAGTGAAATCCCATACGTAATGTTTTGACCGCTTCAGACAAAAAAATCCTTGGCAGAATTTCATAAGGTCAGCATAAAATTTCCGTTTTCATCAGACGTCTCTATCATAGCATTCTGGGTTGTACGAAGTTCTTTCAATGTAGCATAGTAATTATCTATCTCTTTTTTTACCTTATTCAAATCTTTTTCTGTTTTCAATTGATCGAATTTTTCTTTATATTTTGCGAGATTATCTTTAAATCAAGCACTTTCTTTGATCATTCTCTCGATACTCGCATCTTGTCCTATACCGATATTTTCTGCCAAATGCAAAGCAGGCATAAAGTCTCTTATAGATTCAAACATACCATTAGCGATCTTATCCTCAGCTTCTCATTTCATTTTTTCTAAAGTACCAACAGGATCCTTATCCAATTTTTTCCTTATTTCATCTCTTTCTTTATTGATATCTTTCATACTCTCTTTGATATCGGGATTATATTCCCGTATTTTCTCTGAAGTGATATTATATTCCACAAAATCATATATTTTTTTACCTCTGATATCACTTATTATACCAGAACATTCTTTTTCACCAAGTTTATAATCACTAGGAGAATTTTGGATATCATTTATCAGATCTTTAGCATCCTCTTTATCAGCTGGATATTCTATTTCTTCATATGTATCACCTGATTTTTTATATAACTTATCTCATCAGGCAATCGCTTTTTCTATTTGTTGAGCTACAACTAAATTCTCTGCATAATTTAGATATGACATAACTTTAAGCATCTTTCTAAAGACCTTATTGATTTCGGGTATATCATTGGTTCAAAGAAATCCAGAAACAGCACCCTTTACCTTTTCTTCAGATACAAGTCATGAAAGACCAAACATTCACATAACACCACCTACAACTTTCCAAGCTCATCCTGCTATTAAATCAGCAAATCATTTTTGAACTTCAGCTATTTTACCATAAGCACAAAGTTTAAATAAAGATTCTTTGCTATTCAGATCATTTAAATCTTTACAACTATTATTGAGTACATGAGGAATTGCTCATACATATTTTTCTTTCCCTGTTCCAAGAGTATATTCTGTAAGTCATTCAGGCATGGTTCAGTCATCAAATTTATAGATCGAATCATAAAAGTCGTTTACATTATTTCAAAATGTATTCATTTTGTTTGCATATTCAGGTTTTTCTTTCATTAAGACTTCAAAGCTTTCTGCAGCTTCTTCGGTAGAAGATATAGTCTCAGATGCTGTAGCACCACCTCCGGCATCTTCTTCTTTCTTACCAAATAATCCTTTAAACCGATTACTTATTCTATCTCGATTTTTAAATAAAACTATTCATCCCAAGATCCCTCATCATCGTAAGAGTGCTTTCTTTCGTCGTGACATTTTTTTCTTCTCTTTCTTTCCTCACTCGTCTCCTGTTTCGCTTTTTTTCTTTTTCCTGAATAATCTGGAAATTCATCGAACTAAAAATCCGATTCCTGCAGTAGCAGCAATTGCGGTTTTGGGATTTTCTTTTGCCCATTCTCGTGTTTTCTCAGCTCAGTTTTTGACTTTCCCTCGAACTTTACCAACTCAATCACCTACTTTTTCAAACAATGTCCTTCCGGGAGTCAGTATTTTATCGAGTGCTGTCTGATCTGCAGTAAGCACTGCTAAATCTGCAGTCTGAAGTTTTTCTAATGCGGTTTTGGGTACACCTTCTTCCATATCTTTTATCTTGAGCGCTTTCCGTGCTGCTTTGATTTTATCTATGAGCGCTTGGGTTTCTTTCCTTTTGGTTTCGATAGCTGCTTTTTTGTCTACGATATCTTTGTCTTTGGCAGTGATTTCTGCTGCCGTCATTTTGGCTTTCGCTAGTTTGTAGGCATCTATCTCTGATTGTAATGTAGTCGCCAATGTGGTAATTTCCGTGATATTAGTTTTGATGGTAGCAAGGTCTGCACTATTGTCCATCGTCTCTACTTTGGTATCCGGGATATCGATATCTATCTTGGGAGTCATAATAGCAGTTTTGAGCGTTTCAAGCTCTTTATTTGAAGCTTCCAATGTCGTAAGCATCGTTTCGAGCTTAATAATATCTGCTTTTGAAGTTGCATCAGTAAGTCCTTTGAGCGCTTCAATCTTTTTATTGATTGTTTCTTTAACGGTCTTTACTTTATCTGCAGCTGCTTCAGCTTTGGTCTCTTTGAGTTTTTCATCGGTCAATTTTTTGAGATCAGCCAAATCTGTAGCTATCAAATCTACATCTTTCTGTAATGTCTCAATAGTTGTTGTTGGAGTCATACTCTTTGGTCTCAAAATTAAAGGTCATATACTCTATAATTATTATACCCGAAAGTGCCTTTTAAAACAAAAAAATACCCGTCTGATAACGAATATTTATTGACATATTACGATATATATACTTTATATGTATTTAAAAGGTTTTTTTACTTTTTGTATTATTTTTCTCGCAATCCCTTACCATTTTCATCTTTCAATCCATTTAAATATTTAATAAATATTTCTTTGTTTTTCAGAATCGTAGGGAATATATTTTCTAATGTCTCTTTTTTGATAACTCTATCATCCAAAGTCCACGTTGTTGAATTATCAACATATATTCATGGATGTCATCATACTATTCAAAATGAACTCGTTCGATAAAATGCTTCTTCATTTGGTCCCAATAATAATGGTGTTACGACATGGTATTGATATTTTAATTTATTGATCAAATTTGCGGTTCTTAATAATTCTTCCACAGTAGTGAATGTTATCGACAAACCATCTATCTTTCATGAAGTAATTGTACCATCAGTATTAGCCTCCATTTTCACTTCTGTTTCCTGTTGTGGGGTTCATCGACTCTTAATCGTATACTCAGTCTTATCCGTAGTATTTGCTGTAGCAATTATTTGTCCTCTTTCTTTTCATAATGGATCAAATTCGGTTGGTGTATCGACTATTTCTTGCCAAACCTCATTCATTTTTTCTTGTATCTTGTCTCATTTAGCATCAGGAGCAACTACATTTCATTCTTTCCAAACACCTTGTTTGTTTAAATAAGCAAGAAATTTATCTTTATTCTTCGTATCGGTAAATATGCCATTAAGAACATCAGGGCATATACTTGATAATGTAGATCGAATACCACCACTAATAATTTCTTCTTCTTTGGTATTATTTTCTCAATCTTTAATTTTGATATAAATATCTCATGTAGATGATTTGGTGTAAAAAGGCGTATCTGTTTCACATCTTCATGTATATTTATGTTTGATATAATTTACAAGATTTGCAGCGTGAATAAGCTGTTTATAGTCTGAGAATTTTATATCCAATCCTTCTATCTTTTTTGCACTAAACAACCCTCATTTATCTATCTTTGTACCCAATCCATATGATTTTATTTGTTTAACTGATTCTTCATAGCTGATTTTTCATCTATCGATATTTATTTCATCTGATTCAGAAATAGTTCCAAGATCAGCTTCTGCTGCGATAAGCGAATCTTCGAAACTCAATCATTTTCATTTCAATAGATTATAGAGACCATATCACCCTGCCGCCAATATTCATCCACCAAGTAGCCATTTCCGCCACGAATTTCATTTTTTTTCTTTTGTTTCTTCTGTATTCTTTTCGTCTCATGAATTATCTTTCTTTTCTTTATCTTTACCTATACCAAAAAGCTTTTTGATCCCTCGAACACCTAATGCTACTATCCCGATTCCTCATGCTATACGGGCGACATTCGCTCAGGTATTTGTCTTCCATTCTTCTTTGCTCGTCACACCATCCCGCTGTTTCCTGATCCATGATTTATCGGTATCATCCGTTTTTGTTTCATCTTTTTTATCTGTGGTTTCGGTTATAGCAGGCTCTGGCGTAGTAACCGTAGCCTGAAGCGTAGCAAGTTCCGTTTTTGAAGCATCTATGCTTGTCAACCGTTCTTCAATCGTAGCAAGATCAGCCTTGTATGCGATAACTTCTGCCTTTGAGGTCGCATCAGTCTTGGCTTCAAGCGCCGTAATCTTTGCGATGATCTCTTCTTTGGCGGCTTTTACTTTCTTTTCTATAACTTCGGTTCTAAGAACAGCTGCCTCCGCTTTGGATTTCTTGATTTCTTCAGAGGTTTCTGCTTTACAAGCATCCAGATCGATTTTTACCTGATCCACCTCAGTTTTTAATGTTTCGATATTAGTCATGCTATATAATCTAAAATCTAAAGGTCGTACTATATAAAGATTATATTCCAAAAGCCCTTTTTTTACAAAAAAAGCCCTCCTAAACGGCTAGGAAGACTTGACATATATACTATAATACTTTTAAATAATAATTTATTCGCTAATGCTCATGTAATGAGGGCTTCCGCCCGTAATGGATGGTAATGGTTTACGATACATTATACGAACCCCATTTTGCGGGATAAACTCTGTGAGAATCCATATCAAAACTATTGGACGTCATTCCGGCGATAAGTTTTGCAGCCGGAATCCATGCTAAAAAGCTATATCGCTATAGATTCCCTCTTCAAACACTTGGCACGGGAATGACGTGATGGGGTGAGAACGGATTCCTCCTGATAGTGGACACATTACATCGTTATTTCACAAGTCCTTCGAGAACATCGAAAAAAGCTTTAATGTCGGATTCATCGTTATAGATATACCCGCTCATCCTACATGTTCATAGTTTATCGAAATGTTTGTGAAGTGGATATGCACAGTGACCACCACAACGAACTGCGATATTGTATTCAGAAAATTTTTCGCCAATATTGTTGAAGTTTTTATTATTTGGAAGTACAAACGAGAATACTGCTACTCTATCTGAATTCATCGGTCCTACAATTTCAACCTTGCCTTTTAATTTTGTGAATCCGTCCAAACATAGTTTCACAAGTTTCTGTTCATGCTCTCGGATCATTTTCATTCATCAGATAGATTTGATATATTCGAGTGCTTTGAGTAAGGAAACCGCTCAGATGATATTTGGAGTTCCCGCTTCAAATTTGTCGGAATTCGTCGCTAATGTATGTCCTGAAATATCTACATCCTCGATAGTTCCGCCTCCGCGAATGAGAGGATCCAGTTTCTTAATCCATTCTTTTTTAAGATAGATTACTCAGATTCCCGTGTACGCCATCATCTTGTGTCACGTAAACACTAAACAATCACATCCAATATCCTGCACATCGACTGGAAAATTCGGAACTGATTGTGATCCGTCTACCAAGAAAAAGGTTTCATCACGAAGTTTGGATTTGATTTTTTTGACATCATAGATCTTTCCGGTGACATTGGAAACGTGGGCTACGGAAACAACTTTAACCTTGTCAGTATATTTCTTTTCGAAGTCATTTCGATCTATCTCGAACTGTTCGTCAATATTAAAAAATTCTATCGTAAATCATTTTCTCTCCGCCAATACTTGCCACGGAAGAATGTTTGCATGATGCTCTCGAATTCAGAGAAGAATCACATCTCAGGCTTTAAGTATATCTGAAATCACCAGCGATTGAGCCATTAGATTTATCGCATAGGTAGAATTGTAGCTATAGATGATTTCACTCGCTTTAGCATTTAATAATTCGCCGACCAATGTTTTGGAATGATGATATGCTTCTTCTGATTTTTCTGACAAAGAATATACTCCACGATGAATGTTTGCATAAGATGAAGCAACAAATTCAGAGACACCCTCTATGACATAGTGCGGTTTCTGTGTCGAAGCAGCATTATCGAGAAAGATTAGTCCAGGATTGTTATCGAAAATAGGAAAGTCTTTTTTAAACATAGTCTATAAAGTCTTAAAGTCTAAAGTCTATTTTTTATTATGTACCCTCTTTATTTCAAAGAGGGAGGTATCCGTATTTACGGATGGGAGATTTCACTTAAGTTACAAAATCCTCCACCGTTCCGGTCCCCCTCCTTCCAGTAAAGGAGGAACATCTTTTAGTTTTTTAATTTAGAATTTTCTTACGATTACTTTGTCTTTCTCCAAGCTTCACAGATCAACCTCAGATAGTGCAGCAAAATCTTTATAGTATTTCTTGAGTAGCTGATAATTTCTTATCTGTGTAGGGATATCTCAAAGATTATTTATATAATATTTTTTACCATCAAGATAGATAATAGATCTTTCTCCTCAAGCGAGATATTCGATATGATGAAGTCATGGGAATCCCTGATAAATCATCTCTATCTGTTGTATCAATCCTGTAGCAGATAGTCTATAAAACAATCATGTCATAGCATTTTGACCGCTAAGATATGATGGCATATCTAAAATTTTTATTCCGTTCGAGATAGCATTACCCGAATAGATCGGCAATATTGTACTTCAGATGAGCGCAAATTTCGCTTCCTGATTTCTGATCACCATATCTATAGGTCTAAATTCTAATTTTACAAAGACGGTATTGGATGAACGATATTCGATACCAACATCAGTTATCATGGGATACTGCGACTGAATATCTTCAATAATCCTTGACCTATACATATTCACGACATAATAATTTTCTCATCTTATCCGATTGGAAATACGCCTATACAAATACGGTTCATCATATCGTACTACATTTCACGAATCAAATTGTATCCTTTTGATGGTATATTCATGTGCAAAAATTGTGTTTTTGAGTAACAAAAAACTTCAGTAGATAAGAGCAAAAATGATAAATATGATCCACACTATCTTTACAGAAAAAAAACGGAATCAGACCTTTACTTTTTTCTTGTCTGACTCTATCGGAGTATATGTTCTCTTGATTTTTTTTACTGGCCTGGGGACTACAAATTTTATCATACTGACTATATAAATAAACTGAATTTAGAATTTAGAATTTAGAATTTAGAAGTTTCTAAATTATTTTATTTATTTTTTTCTAAATTTTATTTGTTTGTTTCTAAATTCTAAATTTTATTTGTTTGTTTCTAAATTCTAAATTTTATTTGTTTGTTTCTAA
>CAYQLB010000003.1:0-12035 GCA_964418415.1 uncultured Candidatus Peribacteria bacterium | reverse complement strand
ATTCTAAATTTTATTTTTTTCTCCATTATTTAATAAAATAGAGGTAATACAACATATACGTCAACACAGAACCGAATAATATGCCTCATACCACTTCAACAGGAGTATGCCCAATTCTTTCTTTGAGCGGAGACTTTCCTTTCTTTTGTAAAATACTTTCTAATTCTGTTCTCATATCGTTGATATAATGAGCGTGTTGTCATGTCTCATATCTTAGATTCATAGCATCGTATGCGAAAAGCACACTAAACGCAAAAGCGACTGCGAAAAATGTACTATCGAATCCATACTGTATCCACACCAACATCGTAACACTACTTGCCAATCCACTATGAAAAGAAGGAAATCCGCCAGATGCAAAGATATGTCCGGTGTAGATGCGTTTGTATCTGATGATATCGATGATAACTTTGGTGAATTGGATGATGCAGCCTACGATGATTACCAAAAAGATAGGATACATGTGGAATCCTTTTCCTATAAGACCTTTTAATCCTGCAATCGCGTATTCTACCATGAAAAATAAGGGCTCAAACTAAAGTCATTATAGTATGTAGCGAAAAACGGGTGAAATTCAATTACAAAAATAACAAAAAAACGCCTCAGATTGTCACATATTGCTACAGATAGACACAGATTGTAGCAATTCCGATATGTGGCGTCCGCCTAGGCGGACTTGTGGCAATATGCGGCGCGAGTGAAACGAGCTTGTGACTATTACGTATTGAATTAGCATGAGAAAATGATAAAAATTTACCAGATTTAGTATATATAGTATCATATGCAACTTTTTGTGACTGACTACAAGAAAAAAGGCTCTACGATGACTATCGATCATCCGGAGATTTTGTCACAAGTGAGAAAAGTGTTGAGAGCGAAAATCGGCGATACCATATGGGTACAGTCGCCCATCTATGAGGCAACCACTAAAAGATATGAAGTCCGTATGGATCAATGGAATGATAAAGAGATTACATGAACGATTTTCTCTGAACAGCTTCACGAATTACCTTCCAAACACCTATGAATGATTGTCGCAATGCCGAACAAATGGGACAAGGCCGAATTCATCGTCCAAAAATTAAGTGAAATAGGAATCGATAAGATTATATTCTGGCCAAGCGAAAGATCAGTCATCAAAGAATGGAATGAGAAGAAAGTAGAAAGACTCAAAAAAATTATCAAAGAAGCAGTGGAACAATCACGAGGACGAAAAATTCCTGAACTTCAATTTACAACTGATATTACAACATATCTTAAAAATACAGAAGTGTTTGTTTTCGACAAAAATGAGCAAACACCCCCTCAAGGAAATATTGTAAAATCAAACAAAGATAGCGTGTGAATCATCGGTCCAGAATGATGATTTACTGAAAAAGATTATGAGCAATTCACTTCCGGCAACTATCAGATCGTCGGATTAGGCGAAACAGTTTTGAGAATGGAGACAGCTGCAATAGTATGATGATGGCTATTGAAGAACAATAATATATTTTAATTTTCATATTTTTTATCTACATATGAGTGAATTTTTCGAAAAAGATACAAAAAACGAAAAAACTCCAACTAAAGAATCAAAAACGCTTATTGAAGACAATAAGACGCATGAAAACCAAGAACTAATTATGATATTTCAATCTCCAGAAGATAAAAACATGAATTATTTTTCTAGTATTTTGGAATGGAATATCTTATCTTATACATCATTATCAATGGACGATCAGACAAAAGTCACACAATGATTAGACAAATGGCAAGAATTCCTTGTAAATAAGCTATCTGAAGCAGGAAAAGATCTAACAAGCAAAGACAATCAAATAAAGTTTATCGATACTTTTTATGTATTGTTACAAGAACAGGAATATATAACATCCTTAGACACACCAATTCAAAAGGTGGATATCAAGAAATACGAAGAAATAATGGATACCAATATGATCTCTTGGTTAGATGTATTTTCAGGGACCACCATAACACAAAACATACGCGAAGGATGAAAAGAAGTGGTTATGAAAGATCCTGATAGAGAAAATATATGAGTCTACAACACAATATTATCAATCATGCAGCTAAACCCATCAGAAAACCAAGCAGCATATGACACAAAAATCAATGACCATATCATAAATCTAAATCAAGAAATACAGAAATACATAGACGATGATACTGGAGTTATTTATGATGCGGATAATTATATCAGGATTATAACAACATGTGTAATGACACACAAAACGATACATAATTGAGAAATAAGCGACACATTCAAAAGTAGCATTAAGAATACATTACTGTTAATAGAAACCCTCATAAAAAAACAGATCAAGGATGACAAGCAAACAAAAAAATTTGAAATGAGTGATATATCAGGAGAAATATTTTATTATATACAACTATCACAGATTGTATGAGACACAAAACACCTCTCATCATTAGGGAACTATTGAAAACAATATGCTGATATCATAGCAAACATTGATATAAAAAGCGAAGAAACCGAAAAGAAAGACAGATTATCAAGAAGGAATGAAACACTTTATGAAAATATATATCAGACTTGTTCTAAGTATAATACCAATTCACAAATACTCGATCTCAACAAAAGCTACAATGTGAAAAAAAATGATTATTCTGTAGATTTAACATTCATCAACGGTAAAGAAGAGACGAATCTAACAATAGAACCTGGTCCGCAGCAAGTGATTAAAATAAGCAATAACGAATGACATATATTTTTGCTATTGGACTTTTTGATAGAAAGAATAGATCAAGAAAATATGCAAAGTATCATCGAAGAGATAAAGCAAAAGAAAAATAACACTACTGAAGAAAAAAATAATATACTCAAAAATTTCGACTTACCAAAAAACGAAACCATACAATATACGAGAATATTTCAAGATAACGACCCTTGAAATACCGTATGATCAACAATGTTATCATCCCTAGCATTACAGCAACAACTACAAACATGATATAAAATAAATGCAAGCGAACCCCAAATCACATGAGATCCCGAAACAGCGATACAATTAGTTATAAAAGACAATTATCCTGTTCAAAAGAACTTTTTTTTCGATTTCTATGCTCATGGATCACCTACACAACTTCTATTTAAAAAACCATTGACTGCAAACTTTCTTATCCAATTAAGCAAAGATTACCCTGATTGTAAATTTTTTATTTCCACGATTGGATGTTATGGATGATGACTGGTAGATATAACTAAGGAATGAAAAGATCTCAAGAATCTCTTTATCTTTACACAGACAAAAAACTATTTGCCAAACACCCCAGATTCATGATCTACGATATATTATAAAATACTCCTACAACAGCTTCAACAAGGCAAAACATATGGTGAGTCCGTATATCAGGCAGACCAAATATCGAACGAACTGAATTATTCTGATGCGGAAACATTTCTCTGATGAGAATATATCGCAAAATCCGAGACCAAAGAAGAGCAAAACAATGTAATATAAAAAACTTTTTTTTGGATGCTACATCAGTATACATATATATATGCTTTATGAATTCTTCTATATACAATGCTCAAGACGCTTATCAAAAAAATCACGTTCTATGACAAACTTTATTTCCTGCTTAAGGACAGTGTCATTTATCAATTGCGAAAAAAACTAAATGGCCAGATAGCGAATAATCTCTACGGATATCCGTCCAGAAATTTTTTCGTCATCGGAGTAACAGGAACAAATGGAAAAACGACTACGGTAAATCTGATCCATAAAATATTGAACGATCATGTCGCGAAAACCGTCATGGTCAGCACAGCGAATATCAGAATCGGAAACCAGGAATTGGCGAATAAGAAAAAAATGACATCGCTCGATGTGTATGATCTACAATCGATCCTGGCGACAGCAAAAGATTCGTGATGTAAGATAGCCGTTCTCGAAGCATCATCCCACGGATTGAATCAGTATAGATTTGAATGAGTGGAATTCGATTTTGCGGTATTGACAAATATCACTCATGATCACTTAGATTTCCATGGTACTATGGAACGTTATACCAAAGCCAAAGAAAAACTCTTCAGATATGTTATAGAAAATAAGAAACAGAATAAATATGCAGCATTTAATGCTGATGATAAAATAGGCAGAAAACGATATGATGATATGCCATTTGACAAGAAACTCAATTTTAGTGTCGTCGCATCATCTAATCTTAAAGCAGAGAATATTAAGATATCTCCTACAGGAACCACTTTTTCTTTTAGCTATCTGGGTAAACTATATGATGTCACGACTAAATTGGTCGGTGAATTCAATGTCTATAATATCCTCGCGGCACTTAGCGTCGTCCTACAAATCGGCGTACCGGTAGAACAAGCTATTCAGTCTATAGGAATATTCGAAACTGTTAGCGGAAGGATGGAACCAATCCAAGCAAAATGATCATATTTTTTTGTAGACTTTGCTCATTCACCTGACGCACTTGAAAAGACATTGGACTATCTCAGCAAGATAAAGTGAACAGGAAGATTGATAACGCTCTTCGGCGCACCCGGGTGCAGAGATAAAACAAAAAGACCAATTATGGGAGAAATTGCTGATAGATATAGTGATATTCTGATAGCCACCGACGATGATCCCGATACCGAAAATAGATTGGAGATTCTCGAACAATTGACGATGAACATCAAAAAAAATCAGGGAAAAAATTTTTTCATCATCCCAGAAAGAACACTAGCAATCAGATTTGCATGTGAATTAGCACAACCAGGTGACGTTCTTATGTTTGCTGGGAAAGGTCATGAGTCCATGCAACTGACGAATTTCGGCAAGAGGCCGCGGAGCGACAAAGAAGAAATACTCAAAAATATAATGAAAAATGAATAATTAATAATGAATAATGATGGTATCGCTAAAATGAACTATTGTACATTACTATAGTCTATAGGAGCAAATTTCTTTCGTTTTTCATTTTTCACTTTTATTTTTTCATTAATTTAGTCTTTAAATATGCAAAAGAGGTTTAACATCAAACTCACGAAACCGATAGTCGGGAAGCGATTTGGTGTTTTTCAGCATATTATGAAATGAGCCGGAAGCGATAAGGTCGATATGAGAAAATATTCTGCTGGAGATAGTGCTTCACAAATCAATCGAAAATTATCAGCGAAATATCAGGAACTCTATACGAATATTTTCCAGCAGGAAAAATCACTGAGTCTAGATATATTTTTAGATATCAATTATAATCGAAGAGGTGGCAAGATAGCAAATGTGGAGCAAGTTCTCGCATATACAGAAGATATCGTTTCGTACTGTCAACATGAACAGATCGGTATTAGATTTTTTTGGTCTGAGCAGAGATGGTTTTGATCAACATATCTCAAAGAAAAAACTATGCCGAGAAGTAACGAAGAAATTAGAGAATATTTACACTCCTTGTTGGGGAAAGTAAAGAAGACCAAAAAAATATACGAGTCATCATTACTCCCCTTCTTACATAAAGCGATGAGTGAAAAAAATAGAAGAGCTATCGTTATCTTCTCTGATTTTTTGACGATGGACGAAGAAGCTAAAAAACTCGTCGATTACCTCAAAAAACAGCATATCCTTTTTTTATTTCAATTACCCATCGATCAAGAACAGGGGCAGAATTATAGCAAGTTTTTTTTGAAAGAGAATCTCGCTTCGAAATGAAGCGGCGAAATTGAATTATTGTAAAGAAATTAGAAATGATAAATTATAGATTATAGATAATAGATTTTCGTACTTATTTATCATTTATCATCTCTCATTTATCATTATTGTTTCAATCCTCTTTCCAAAATCAACATCGCGCTTACCGTATCGGTAGCAGCATTTTTTTTGAAATTGGAAACAACATCACCGGATTGGACGGTCGTATAATCTTCCTCGACGAGTTGGATTTCTATTTCTCTATTTTCGATAATATAATTCAGACTCTTCATGAACGTAGTTATCTTTTCTTGAATATCCTTCTGCTTCGCTGGCCGTCCGAGCATAATTTTTCCAATATTATGTTTCTCAATAATGCCCGCTATATTGAAGTACATCATCTTATCGTTGAGAATATACCCGATAGGGAAAATAACTTCACTGCCGGGAAGTGCATAGGCAAGTCAAATATATTTAGTTCCTCGATCGATACCTAATATACACTTGGTTTTACGGTGGTTTGTTTGCATAATTTTATAATTGAAACAATAAAATATTTTTTATTTTGTCTCCCTTTATAAAAGGGAGAGGTATCCCGGAGTACTCCGGGATGAGGCTACAGTCCTAAGCGAAGTCTTAGGAGATTTTGTGTCGCACGACTAAATCCTCCTGTGCTCCGCACCTCCCCTCCTTTTGAAAAGGAGGACAGATATGGAATTTGTTTAATTCATAGTCGGCTGAATCAAGTATTCTGGAGCGACCGTCATCGTCAAAGGGATACCCAGATGTTTGCGTTCGATTTCATAGCTTTCGCCACGGTAATTGAGGAATAAGGTATTGTTCTTCATCGAAAAGGAAACCATCTGTTCATCGGTATCCCAATAATGATCATGAGTGAAGTCCAGAAAGGTATCGTCAGAATATGATATATTTTCAAGGGTAATTTGATCATATGTCTTTTCTTGAAAATCATATCTCCGGATATTATGTTTCTGGCCAATATAGATGATTCCATATCTCGGCAACCATCATTGCTGATAGGCGAATCCGAATAAAGCAAGTTTGGTAATCGATGCAATATGGATAAAGGTCCCGGTATCATGCTGAAGTAAAGTATTCATAGCATTGAGCGTCAACGTACCTACTCTGAGATTGGTAAAACCGCCTGGGCCATTGAGGAGAAAAATGGTTTCTACAGGATGGCTCTGGGTGTATTCAAGCAATGTAGGTCATAAGGTATGTTCTATCCCGTTACGTTCGAGGAATTGCTCGCTTTGATCATCGAGCAGATGGATGTAATCGCTTGAGATATTGAGGAATAACATAGACTGACTGATAGACTAAAAAGAAGGTAATGTATCACTTCGTGATGTAATGGGTGGTAATGAGTGGTAATGAATTGTAATGTGTGGTAATGAATTGTAATGTGTGGTAATGAATTGTAATGTGCATTACGCGAAGTTCATTACACGAGCGATAGCGAGTTCATTACACAAAGTTCATTACGGGAGCGTAGCGATTACATGTTATATATAATTTTCCAGAAATTGCAAGGTAACTAGACAGAAAAGGACTCCTTTATTTGATGTTTGAACAGTTTGCGGATATACTTTATTCTATAGTAGAACAACGTAAAAAAAACATCACTTTAGCATATTACTCTCGTTTATGAAGCGCTTCTGGTTCAAAATAATCAAAAGAATCCTAGGACTAACCCTCATCGTAGGATGTTCCTGAGCTTTTCTCAATAGCCAAATGGGTGTGGGAGAACCGGTACATGCACAAGGTCAAAACGGAAGCACAACAGGAACAAGTTCTTTTGATACTATGAGCTTTTGGCAGATACTCAACATGCTTCTCAAAGTTGTCTATCTTTTTCTCCGACCACTCTTGGTTGTAGCAGGACTAGCACTAGATAATACTTTGGTCTATGCTTCTGTATTTCATATGGATGCACCACTACGAAAGTTTTGGAATATGATGAAGAACTTTGCAAACTTCGCCCTATGATTTATGGTGCTTTTTGCCATCATCAAAAGTATTCTGACCAATTCCTGACAATGATCGCTCAAAGATGAGAAATCACCTCTGGGTATCATCAAAAACACCCTAATAGCAGGAGTACTGATTCAAGCAAGCTGGTTCCTTATGGCAGCACTTATCGATGTTTCTACGATAGCAACCTACGCAGTAGGAGGACTTCCCCTCAATGTTCTCAAAGATAATGATATTGCAAATACGAGAATACTTACGGTCAACAGTGAGCTCGATTTGGATAAATTTGATATTGCGACAGCAGGAGGAAAAGGATTTAAAGTCTGGTATACGACAGATTATGGAGAACCTAAACAAAAACTCAAAGTATCCCCCTGTAGAGTAGAACAATCTTATATTATCGGAAGAGAAAGTGGTGACCCAAAATTCAGAAATGTAGAAAAGATATCAACAACAAATGATTCAAGGTTTAAATGAAAAGAGGTATGTGTGCTTTTTGGAAAACTTTTTGTCCTTCGAGATGAAGATAAAGTCATATCAGATATCAAAGCTAGTCCGATAAACACTATAATAACCAACACCTGATCGTATACCAGCGGTGCTAATGCTGAATCAGCTTACAATAATATCATGAAATCTATGCTTACCTACAACTCTTGAGCGTGGACAGGACTCAACATCACTGGTAATATGGTTCATGTACGGAATAGTTCTGGATATATCAATACATGAAAGGCTTTTTTTGATGCAACAAGTGGAGTTACGCTTGCGAATATCATCAAAGAATCCAAAGGATTCGTCGGTCCGCTTGTAACTCTGTATTCTTCATTGCTCAATTTCGCTCAACTCAGTGATACAGAAATAGGCTCTATATGAGCCACGTCAGGAATATTTCTTATCAAAACCTGAGTAGCTCTAGCACTCTTTTTTCCCTTACTAGCGCTCGCAGTAGTATTGATTGTAAGGATCGGCTATCTATGGCTCTTCATCGTTGCTTCGCCGTTTATCATCATCAAATCGATATTCTCCAATTTTCTCAAGCTTGGTGAAAAGATCGATGGATATCTCAGTATCAAAACGGTCGTCGGTATCGTCTTTGCCCCGGTAATTACGGTTGCCGCACTTAGTCTCTCACTTATTTTTATGAGTGTACTCACCAATAGACTGAGTCCTACTGATCCTACAGTACAAACAAAATTCGATGAATCATTTAATATCTCCAGGATAGAAAGTACCAATAATAGTGAAGGTGATACCTTCGATTTCTTAGGAATAGCACAATTTCAATTTAGCAAACTCGCTCGATGAGAAAGTATGGATCGATTCTCTTGGTTATTGATCAACTTCTTCGCTATAGCGCTTTTGTGGATGATCGTCTTCGCTGCTATCAAGTCCAATAAACTCGGAGAAAAAATCTGAGGAGATATTGAAGCATTCTGATCTAAGGTCTTCCAAACGGTGCCGATCTTACCGGTACCGTGACTTGGCGGCAATGTATGAGTCCAGAGTATGGCCAAAGTACTTGGTGACGCACCATCCAAAAAACTCCAAGCGATGCAACAAGCTGATTCTGAGTTAGTCAACGATTGGTTCTATAAGGATAAGGACAAAGATAAAGACAAAGATAAAGAATCATCAAAAACAACTATCACCCCAGATACAGCAAAAACAATAGTCGCTGGTCTTGGATGATTATCAAATACTCCTACAGCAACAGATAAAACTGAAGCAGAAAAAATATTTACTGGACAATGAATTACCGATATATGAAGTAATATTACTACCAATGAAAAAATATATTACGACGCCATCAAGGATATGAAAGATGATGCAGACAAACAAAATAAAGCAATTACATGAATAGAAATTATTACATGAAATGATAAGCGATATGAATCAATGGTAACTAAAGAAAAACAGACTGATTTGGATGCAATCACTAGCACATCGAAGGATATAAATGTTCTTAAATCTATATTTGATACTCCTTGAACTAACCAAGGAGCTATAGACGCATATTTTACAGCTGCCAAAGCATCAGGCACCGCTGCTTATGAAGTAAAAATAGCTGATAACAATACATATACAGTAACTAAAAAAGAAGATCCAACTACAAAAGTTATTAGCTACGATGTTGTGCAAAAAACAAATACCCCTACATCATAATCTTTACTCCTATACACTCCATGACCATTAAGAAGATTATCAAAACATTATTTACTCCCACAACACTCAAGCTTGTTGCTTTTCTCCTGATCGTCTGAATTTTCTTCGTTCATCCAGTTTTCGCTCAAGATGCAAATACCAATTCAGAACTTATGAAAAGCATCAAAGAATGAATGAGAACCATTATCGGTATCTGTTCACGATGATGGGTTGTTTTGGCTATTCTGGCAGGTAAACTCATGAGCAATGATTTTGTCTATGGATCATTTATGCATCTGGATATCTACCTCCGAAAAATCCGAAATATCATGAAAAATTTTGCAAACTTTGCACTGATTGGAATCATACTTATCTCTATCATCAAAAGTCTTGTCGGTAAAGAAAGTTTGAATGCTAAAAAACTTATCCTTAGTGCGCTATGAGCGGGTATTCTTATCCAAGCTAGCTGGTTCCTCTTGGGTGCATTGGTTGATATCTCTACCGTGGCTACTGCCGCGATCAGTTCTTTTCCTACATCATTTATCAGCAATAATACGGAACTTAAGGATACTATAACACAGAGTATAAGTCAATTTAAAACGAAAAGAATAAAATACAACCTTGAGGCAGATATGACTGATCAATCTCAGAAGATTGTGGAATTCATTGAACCAATAGGTATAAATCAAAGTCAGACAACACAGGAGCTCAATAATCTCATTATGCCGACATATAATTCTATCAGTGGTCCTTTCATCTATCTCGGCATGGGCGTCTTTGGCTTCCAACATTATCTAGAAAAAAATAATGACTCCTGAGATGCACTCACACTCTCCTTTGCACTAAGACTTTTCTTTATACTCTTTTTTACCATAGGACTACTATTCCTTTTTGTAGCAAATATCATGAGAGTATGACTCCTATGGGTATTTATCATAGGGGCACCGTTTTTTGTCCTAGCAGTAATATTCAAAGACTTCTTCAAATGATGAGATGGTGGATGATGATGAAGTATAGGAAAGCTTTTCAATCTCTGAAATCTTCTCTCTATTGTTTTCAAACCAGTAATTTTCGTGGCATGAATATCCCTTATGCTCATCATCGTCGCTAGTATCCAAAATACCATGAAAAACCAATGAGTACTCAAAAATCTCAATGGTGTTGATGTTAGTGTTACCAGTGGCCAGTCTAATTTATCCGTACCTGGCGTCACTAATATCACGGTCAAAAACAGTCCAGGCCTTATAGGAGATACCGATATAAACTATGCAAAAGATTTTTTTTCAGAAGTCATCATGTATATGATCACTATTTTTCTGATGTGGCGGATGATCAAACTTTCTCTTACCATCTGATCATGACCTATCGAAGATAAAATGAAAAAACGACTTACTACTACTGAGAGTATGGCTAAATCACTCCCTATCCTCCCTATCGCATGATGAGCATCATTTAATGCCACCAAAGGATTAATAGATAGACAAAGAACTGAGACACTCAAAACTTTCGGTATGGATCGTGATGGAAGATTCTCTTGAGCTGAAAAAGCATTTGAAGCTCAAGTCGCTGGATGGATGTGAACCAAGATGGATTGGACAAAACAGGATTATAATGAGTTACAAGAAGATATAGATAACCATTTTTGATCGAACTTCTTTACCCTATCTCAACAAATCTGACAAGAAAGATTATGATGACTTTCTCTTAGTAATCCAAGCCGAAAAGCTATGTTTATTGAATATCTAAAAACCCCAGATGCTAAAAGTCAATGATTCAAAAAAATTGGAACTTCAGACAATACTTTCGATAACTATTTTAAAGGTGATGATCCTCAGTATAAAAAAAACCGTCTCTTACTTCATTCGCTTATGTGATGAGATGTAAATGATAATTCCTCTAGTACCTATATTCCGCAATGAAAATGATATGATGATCTTGGTAATACAGACATAAGCTACAATAATCTCCTTGCCAATAGATATTATACCAAGTGAGTATCATGAGAAGAAGAACCAAAAGAATAAAAAAATACATACAATATAGTATTTTCCCTTACAATACCATAATCATCTCTACCCGATAGAAGACATCTTTTCTCATAAAATAATGAGCTATTCGTAGAACATACTTTTGTCTCCTTTTGCGCGACTATTTTCTCAACTTCGAAAATTCTCTACTTAGCCTGTCCTCCTTTTTCAAAGGAGGGGGTATCCTTTAGGGTGGAGGATTTTATATACACAGATC
>CAYQLB010000002.1:17916-92685 GCA_964418415.1 uncultured Candidatus Peribacteria bacterium | reverse complement strand
GCACCAGGTATGGTTTACCACTCGAATCCCCATCAGGGAAACTGAGGAGAGGTAGAATTGCGAACAACCCACCCTCGCGTTGCATCTTTCATCCGCCGAAGCGAATTAGTTTACGTTTCTGTGGCACTTTCATTTACCCTCGCGGTATTCAGCATCTGTGAAATGCTACCTAATTTTTGGTGTCAGGACTTTCCTCCCCCGGTGAACCGAGGGCTATACTATATTTGGACGAATGACTTTTAATGAAACACAAAGAAATTTCAATTGAAAAACAGAGGGAGAATGATTATCATAGATTTTTAGCATATAAAGAACGCTTTGAATAATAAACACTATATCATCGTAGATATCGAAACAACGGGACTCAGCAAAGACAGACATCACATCACCGAAATAGCAGCGGTACAATTTGATGGAAAAAATATAGTACATACATTTCAAACACTCATAAATCCACAGACACCCATCCCTGCATTCATTACCAAATTTACAGGAATAACAAATAAAATGGTACAGGACGCTCCGACCATTGATCAGATACTTCCCTCCTTTATGGATTTTTTGGGAGATCATATTTTTGTAGCGCACAATGCTACTTTTGATTATGGATTTCTCAATAATAAGATAATCAAACATTTTGAAACGACGATACCAAATCCTATATTATGTACAAGAAGATTGGCTAACAGACTTGTTTCACAATTACCGAGCAAACGCTTAGAATGCCTTTGTCAGCATTTTCAAGTAACTAATCAAAGAGCACATAGGGCTATGGGCGACGTTATGGCAACCGTACAGATACTCGAACATTTCTTGAATATGCTCAAAAAAAGATGAATAGAAAAAAAATCAGAGATTATACAGTTCCAAAATTTCTCTATTAGTAAGTGTATATAAGAAAGTTATATGCTAGACACTGTGTATAGAATATGTTATACGTATAAAAGTTTCTTTAGTCTTATTCATCAATAGAGCATAAGCAAACATCCAACTATTCAGTTCAAAATCTGAATCAATAATATAGGTACAGCATTTTTTATCAAAGAAAAAAAAATTACAGCGGTTCACATAAATAACAATGTAGCCAATCCTGTTGAAAACCCAAAAACAAATAATTCTTTTTTCTTATAGCCATATTCGATTGCTTTCGTAGCGAATAAACTTGTAAAAAAAACAATAGTCATAGGACTTGAAAGAGTTAGCAAAAATACTGAAGTAAAACTTGAGAATAGACTACTCGTAACTATTTCATTACTTCAAAACCTTCATCCTATCATATTTATAATAATATATATTCAAAATATAATCAACACAAGAGAACTAACGATTCAAAAAGTTCTTTTAATTTTTTTCTTTTTAAGTAAAGTACCTACACCCAATATCGCTAATGTAATATAAAAATAATCTACTATTGTCACCGCACCCACAGCAATAAATCCATATAGAATAGTTCTCTGTAAGGTCAAATGAATTATAAAGAAAAATACTGGACCTATAGCTAGTTGAAGTAATAATCCTGTCAATAATCAATGTTTAAATATTTTCATAAGTATATATCTACAATCTTTAAAAAAATACGGTATACTTATCCATTATCTCAAATCTGGGTATTTTTTTTCCAAAAAATCACATACTTTTTTCAATACCTCATTTTCACTGAGAGTATCTGTTTCTAAAATATAATCGAAGACTTCACGATTTTTTGTAATATCGATAGCATAGAGTTTTTTGAATAATGCTGTCGTTTTTTCATATTTCATCTTCAAAATTTTCATACTTTCTTGGTAAGATATCTTACTTCTCAAAGCAACTCTTTTTGCCCTAACTTTCATATCAGCTTTCAAATAAATTTTGATAGCATCATTGGTCAATCGAGGAAGGTCTCGACTATCTACAATAATATTTCATTTTTTTACTTCATTGAGAACAATTTTTGTCGCTTGAACATCCAATGGTTCATCGACATGTAAACGATCATTAAATAATTTTACTCATTTTTTACTTTCCCAAAATCAGGTATTATGTTGAGTATGTTCTATATCTACAGGTTTGCCTTCACAAAGATTTCTAAGTACTCAAGAAGGATGTATTATTCTCAATCAATATTTTTTACCAAGTGCATTCGTGATAGTAGATTTTCATGAGCCAGAAAATCAGAATATAATAATATTAATTGTATATCTATATGCTCTTTCTCATCTAAGTATAGAAGTAGAAAACATTTCTTTATCTATAATATCTCTATAATTGAGTCATTGAGCATTCAATCTAATATGAAGAGCATCTTCATCTATAAATCACAGATGACAGAGATCCTTATATACAGAAGGAAATGCCTTTGCAAAAGTTTTTCCAAAACGAGATAAAAAAGCTATTTTATCAAGATGCTCTATATTATAGATCGCATACTGTCTCATCTTTTCTTCATCATTGAGCGAAACTCATGTTTTCACAGGAAGAATACCACATTCTACATCTTGCATATATTCAAGTACTGCGTTGAAATGTGCATGGGAATAATAAGTATTTCTATAATGTATATTGATACCATAGGTTCTTGCTCAGGCACCAAATCATAAAGTACTCATACCAGCAAAATTATAATCTTCCTGTAAAAATCATCCCCTACCAGGAAGCGCATATCTGTTATGACAGTCTTGTTTATATCAAGCAGCTAAAAAAAGACGTCTACCTATATCATAACAACTATAGACATCCTTATTATCCATCAAAGGTTTTTTTTGGACAGATATCCTTGTGTTGGGCATGATTCACAACGCATACAATTCAACAGTATCAGGCCTTATCTTTATAAGTCTACGAATTGTCGCAATAAAAGAATCAACGGTTTGTCATTCAATACCAATCATAACATCTACCACCACATTATCAAATCATATCTTTTGGAGAAGGTGTATCGCGTGAATAGAGATATCCTTAGTGTTGTTTCTATTACATAAAGCAATCTCCTTATCGTCAAGTGATTGTATTCATAAACTTACTCTATTTATACCGATCTTCTTATATGCAGAAAATAATTTCATAGTCACATTATCTGGAGTCGCTTCTATACTTATCTCTTGAGCAGTAATAAATAAGGAAGGATTAATGCTCTGTATTTTTTTGATGATACGTTGTATAGTATCAGGAGAAAATAAGGAAGGTGTTCATCATCAAAAATGCAAGGTTTTGATATTCCTAGTACGAATAATATCTTTATACATATCAATCTCCTTGATTATACTGGCAACATATCTTTTTTTTAGAGAAGGATTAGTATCTATGATTTTGAGATATCAACAATATGAACAAATACGTTTACAGAAAGGCAAATGAATATAAAGATTAATATCATCCGTAAAGTCAACTTTTTTAAGGGAAAAGTTTTTTAGAGGGACGTATGCTCTTGAAGTAGGATAGATATATACTTCAGGCCAAAATTCATTATTGTGTATACGTTGCAACAAGGACATAATCTATCAATATATAATAAAGAGAACATAGGATATACATACAAGAAAATATTGCAAATACATTCAAAACAAAATACTCTTGATTATGAAATATATTTCATTATTAAAACAAAAAACATAGTTTTATCATTTAGTCATGTAGTATAGCTAGAACAAAACAAACAAGAAAAATAAGTTGCACACCAATATGCCAACTCTTCGGTCCGATTTTTTCAACAGAAAACAAAGAAACAATAGAACTGGGGATTGACGAATACGAAGCAATCAGACTCTATGATCTCAATGAACTTAATATGATAGAAGCTGCAAAAAAAATGAAAATATCAGCATCGACATTCTGTAGGATTCTCAAAAGCGCAAACAAAAAAATAGCTGATGCATTAATTAATAACAAAACACTCAAAGTCTGTATACAACAATGTAAATAGTTTTATATTTTTATTATCATATTTATGAGTAGAATTTTAGTAACTGGAGCTACAGGACAGATTTGATCAGAATTAGTCCCTGCACTGAGAAAAATTTATGGATGAGAAAATGTCATCGCTGTAGGTAATAGGACTAAACCGACAGGAGAATTGTTGACTGGATGACCATTTGAAATCGCAAATGTTACAGACAAAGAGAGAATGAGAGAACTCATCCAAAAATACGATATAGATATTATCTATCATCTCGTCGGCGTATTGTCTGCAACCGGAGAAAAAGATCCTAATCTCGCACGAGACGTCAATATCAATGGATTGAAAATCATGTTAGATCTTGCTGTAGAATATAAAGTAAAGAAATTTTTTCGACCAAGTTCCATCGCAGCATTCGGACCAAATACACATAGAATCAATACACCGCAGTATACTCCCATGGATCCGACAACCATGTATGGAGTAACCAAAGTTGCAGGAGAATTGTTATGCCAATATTATTATGAAAAATACGGCTTAGATACAAGAAGTTTGAGATATCCAGGAATCATTAGCCGAAAGACCTTACCAGGAGGATGAACCACAGATTACGCAGTCGCTATCTACTACGATGCGATAGAAAAATGATCATACGAATTCTTCGTTAACGAAGCAACAACACTTCCTATGATGTATATGCCAGACGCCGTCAAAGCGACTATCGATATCATGGAGGCTGATACTTCTGCTATAAAGATCCATACAAGCTATAATTTGACAGCTTTCTCGTTTTCAGCAAAAGAGCTAGAAGAAAATGTACGCAAATATATTCCAAAATTGACCTGTACCTACACACCTGACTTCAGACAAAAAATAGCTAACTCTCGGCCAGAATCTATCGATGATAGTGTCGCTCAAAAAGATTGGAATCGGAAACCAGAATACGATTTGAATACTATGTCAAAAGATATGATCGACAATCTTAAGATTAAATTAGAAAAATAAAGATTCAACAAGGACTGGTAAAAAAACAACACATTGCAAAGAAGGTTTGGTTAATTCCAAACCTTTTTGTTATTATAAAAAACAATAGCTTGATAACCAAACGATATCAGGTTATCATTAAAATACAAATTAAATAATTATTTATAAATAAGTAAATAAGAAAAGTATAAAAATAAAAGATAGTGCCATGAAGTTTTTGCATATACAAAAATCTGGAGTATACTTATGATAACATAGTTACTTGTCGTAAGGCTTCACTACACATCCTTGGTATAGGTAATTATGTTGGAGGTATTTCCTCCTTAAACACTATCTAGATCTTATACCCAATAAGATCAGATAGACCTAGAGAGAGTATCGGTTCTTATAACATTATAAAATCTACACCAATAGTCAGCTCTGTTGATTATTATTGTGGGCTGTATGAAGCTCAACCCGATGCTCTCTCGTTAAAACAATCTTGGGTAAAAACAAAAAAGTCATGTGTATGAACAAAATATAAAAACACTGGTGGTATCCATCCGGTGTTTTTTTAATTCAAACATCAATCCTTGTATTTTAAAGAATTGGCTGAGAGAATTATATTTTCTGAAACGAAAATATAATTGTAATGTTACCACAAAAGACTATATTTTACAAAAATAAAACAACAATAACTAAAACAGAATATCATGAAAACAACATGGGAAGTAATCAAAACAAAAGACCTTAAAGAAGGTATATTTATTATTATAAAATATTACAATTGGGACGGAAAAAGACATTATTCCCTGGGTAAAATAATACAAGTACATAAAAATAGTTTCATAATACAAGAGATTGGTATCAGTAAAAAAGATATGTCAGAGAGTGAGATATTACATCGATTTCCAACATTCAATTCAACAAAAAGAAGAGGAATAACAAAAGATGGTAAATACATATCACCAACAAGAGAAATAATAGAAATCTTCAAAATAGACCCAATAATATTGAAGAATATAGGACAAAAAATAATTTCCGAGGAAAAAAAAGAAATTACCAAAGCAAAAAAAGCGTTATTATTAATCAAGAGAAAGAGAAGAGCAAGTGAAGCAAGAATGAAAAGTTTAGGATTATAAATAATATATCCCGGAGTATTTCCGGGATTTTTTTATACTTTCAAGCTTTGAGCTATCATTTCATCAACTAAAATACAAACCAGATGCACGCCAGACACTCACCGTATTCGAAGCAATAAAGCGAGCGAATCGGAACGGGCCCACGGCTATTTGCCGGGGGTGGAGGTGAGATGGTAAGCCGTCCTGTTTGAAACGACAGTTCAGTCGATTTGCATCTGGGGAGCCTTTTTGGTTACTTTTGGGGCGCTGCCAAAAGTAACCCTAGCGGAGCGTTAGAAAAAGCGTTAGAAATTACAGATTTTTTATTTGTAATTCCACTATAAAATATTACAATCACTTCACACTAAACTTGTTTCAAACTTCTCACATATAGGCGAATATGAATTACCACGTAGTGTACGACGATCCCAACGAAGATCTGTTGACGAGACTTTTCAAAGTAAGAGGAATCGATGATAATATCGACTCTTTTTTAGATCCAAGACTTTCTGAGTATCGAATAGATCCTTTTTTACTCAATGATATGGAAAAAGCTGTAGAGAGAATCATCCAAGCAGTAAAAAATAAAGAAAAAATTATGGTTTTTGGAGATTATGATGTTGATGGCGTCACTTCCAGCTACATTCTTTATGAATTTTTGACCAAATTTCTAAAATATAAGAATGTCAGCATTCAATATCCCGATAGGATCAAAGAAGGATATGGAATAAAAAAACAACATATAGACGATATCAAGAATAAATGAGTCAATCTCATTATAACAGTTGATAATGGTATCGCATCGCTAGAAGAAGCTATCTATGCCAAAGAACAAGGATTAGATTTAATTATCACCGATCATCATCAGGACCTGGAAGCTATTCCTGAAGCGATTGCTGTAGTAAATCCTCAAGTATCTCCCAACTACTCATTCAAAGGATTAGCTGGAGTATGAGTAGTATTCAAACTCATCTGTGCGCTTCTCAGTAAATCGACATTTAACCAGAAACAAAGGAATCATATTTTCAACTATTTTCTGCCCATAGTCACTATCGGAACAGTTGCAGATGTCGTACCACTCGTTTGAGAAAATAGGATCATCGTTAAAAAATGACTAGAATTGATAAATAACCGCAAACATATTCCTGCATCACTCAAAGGATTTTTGGAATATCTGAATATCAAATGAACAATAGACACCTATCATATCTGATATATCATCTGACCGAGAATTAATGCGGGCGGAAGAATGACATCCCCCTACGACAGCCTGTATGCTCTCCTCTACTCCGGAGAGAAACAATTGGAATATTTAGAAAATCTTGAAAACATCAATACAGAAAGAAGACAGGTCCAAGAAGCAATGTTTAAAGAAGCGGAAGCGATGCTCAAATTGGATAAAAAAATGCTCATTGCTTACCATGAAGAATTTCATGAAGGAATCGTCGGTATCGTATCATGAAGACTTACCGAAAAATACAACAAACCATCAATGATAATGAAAATCGATCAAGAGAGACAGATAGGAGTAGCGTCATTGAGATGACCAGATTATTTCAGCGTCATTGAGATGCTCAAAAGCACATGAGATCTTCTCGTAAGATTCGGTGGTCACAGATGAGCAGGTGGGCTGACTGTTAAATTGGAAAATTTAGATAAGCTTATTGCGCATTTCAACAAACATTGTGAACAATGTATCACGGATAATCATCTCATAAAATCTGTCAGTGTAGATACAAAGATCTATGAACAGGAACGAAATAATGCCACACTCACCAAGATAGATAAACTCGCACCATTTGGCGAAGGTAATGAAGAGCCCATATTTCTCTTAGAGAATGTAAATATCAAAAAAATAGAAAAAGTAGGGAATAAATGAAAATGCCATCTCAAGATCCATGGAATATTCGGTGAAAAGAAAATTACTACCATGTTTCGAGGAAAAGGAGATGAAGTCGAAGAGCTTATTGCACGTCATGGAGAGATGCCAGTATCACTAGTAGGAAGAGTAAGAAAAGACACTTTCAATGGTGGGTTCTATCTCGAAGGAGCAGATATCAAATAGACAGATTAGACTGATAAAAAGAGGTTAGATAATACTATTCCCCATTCTATCTATCTCATCCAATCTGTCTAAGTTTTGAAGTCATCTTGAAACACGACGAAGGATTCATATATTATAGCCAACCAGCCAGCCGAAGTCCTCCAGTGAGGATTTTATTCATTATCAAAACTCTATGCAAGATCTCAAAAAAGAGATAGAACAGATTAAAAAAAGAAACGCACGTGTAGAAATGGATAAGGCATGGGAAACGAGCCGAGCAAGAAAAATAGGTATAGCAGTGTTGACCTATGCAGTTATTATACTCTTTTTCCTAAGTATGAAATTACCTAATCCCTGGATCAATGCTATAGTACCGACCATATGATTCTTATTATCGACAGTAAGTTTATGAGTATTTAAAACATTATGGATAAAAAACAGATGAACCAGAACGAAGTAAATCAGATCACGAGTATCATCACCAACATAGAAGAGAAAAAGGGATACATCCCCTATTTTTCTGATTTAGAAAATCACGAAATTTTCTGACCGATATTCAAAAGCGTTTCTTCTGAGGATAAAATAGAAATACAACACATCATCAATGATTATATCACCGATAAAATAGAAGGAATGACTAAAACAAAATGAGGACAGCTCTTCAAAAGATTTTATGAAGCATACAATGAGCTCTTCCGAAAGTTTAGGACAATGAACGAAACTGGTATCGATCCAAAATTCCAAAATACAGGAAAACAAGTAGAACAGGAGATGTTCAAGCTTGAAGGAATATTGACAGAAAGAATGCTCAAACAAGAAAAAGGACTCGATAAAGTGATCGATTCCTTCTATAAAATAGTATACACATTTTTTCCAAAATACAATAAGATCGACTAAGGTTTTTTTAACCTATAAATTATAATACACCGAAATTCAGAAATCTCTATAGAATCATCGACCACCCAAACGCCAATATCGAAGAAGTTTATCATATTCCAGCACAATATTTCCAACAGGAAGCGTATCACCTTTGTGATGCGTTTTTTCTACATTAGAATCATATACATAAAAGATACGTTTTTCGTCATCATATCATCGCAAAGAAATATAATGCTGAAGCATAAATGCCCTACGAAAAGAAAAATGTCTTGTACTACTATATGCATGAGAAATAAGAAGAATAACAGGTCATTTATGAAGAAGAGATTTTAGTGTTTCTATTTTTTTTTCTTTACTCGTCCATCTACAATAGATTTTTTGGGAAGGTAATCCATTTTCGATAAGTACGTTCATAAGTGCATCGGGAAACATATAGCCAGTTACCCTACTCAACCAGCCATTCGCATAATATCTATAATTATTTATCTGACTACCATTATATCATTCAATCACTGCTTTGAGCGTATACATTCCACAAGTTCATCTGCGTCAATTTTTGAAAGGAAATGAAGAAGGAAGTCTAGGAACGATATATTGCATCCCAAAAAACAAGAAATAAATCCTGGTACTCACATTTTGATACGTAATACTATTCTACAAAATGAAGAAAAATTCCATTATATTTCTGAACTTGGACAACGTTCACCTTACTCCCATCATCCAATATAATCATTCACGTATCTCATATCTGCCCACCACTTTCCGCATAAAATGGCGTAGCATCAAATACAAGTATCCTTTGTCCTTGTACTTCAAAATCTTTAAGTAATATAACTTCCTCAGATTCAAGTTCATTATATCCAAGAAATTTTGTAGGAAGTATTCATTGAAGATATTGTCATCGATCAATTCATTGTTTGAACATATCTTTGGATCACGCACGGGATCTCTGTTGTTGAATCTTCATTTCTTGTTGGAATCATAACATATCGATATTCAATCACTGTTCTTCAATAATCTCTTTAGTTAATTCCAAAGGAAATCAAAAAGTGTCGTATAATTTGAAAATATCTTTACCAGCGATAGTCTTATCTTTGGAAGAAATAATAAGATCATTGAGCAATTTCTGTCCATTAGCTATAGTCTTTTGAAATTGACGTATCTCTTTGATCAATACAGCAGTAATAGCTTTTGTATCAGCACTCATCTCCATAAGTCCATCAACGAAAGTTACCATAGTTGTAATAAATACATCAAAAAGATGCTCCGAACCAGGTTTCAAAAGGATAAAATTATAATACATTCTTCTGATCAATCTCCTCAAAACATATCATCTTCATTCGTTGGAAGGTATGATAGCATTATGAATAAGTAAAAATGCTGTCCTAATATGATCAACAACAATTCTACATCTTCTTTCATTACCCGTATAGGTAATATCAAGCGTTCTCTCTATAAGAAACAATAAAGAATCGAAAATATCCGTATCAAATACGGTTTCTTTTTTTTGCAACACTTTAGCCATTCTTTCAAATCCCATTCCTGTATCAACGTTTTGATTTTTCAATTTAGTTAATTTACCTTGTTCATCACGATAAAATTCCATAAAGACATTATTTCGAATTTCCAATCGATTATCTTCATCCGTCTTGGGATTGGATCATTTTGAAGGTAATTTATTTTTACCTATCCGATAAAAAATTTCCGTATCAGGTCCACACGGTCATACAGAGCCCGGACTCCATCGATTATTACTAGCTGGCATATATGCTATTTTATCTTCTGGTATTCAGATTTTTTTTCGATATCACGCAGTCTCTTCATCTTTGGGTGCGTCCTTATCACCTTCAAAAACCGTAACAGCAAGTTTCTTCGGATCAAATCATAATACATCCACAAGAAATTCCCAGCTCCATTGCACAGATTCTTTTTTGAAATAATCCCCAAGCGATCGATTTCCCATCATTTCAAAAAACGTGAGGTGGCTTGCATCACCTACTTCGTCGATGTCGACAGTTCTAATACATTTTTGGATATTATATAATCTTTTTCCCAAAGGATGTTCCTTTCCAGAGAGATACGGGATAAGTTGTTGCATTCATGCAATAGTAAACATAGCAGTACTTTCTTTTCCTCCAATAAGAGAACTTTCTGGAAGATAGGTATGCTGTTTTGATATCCAAAAATCATTCCACTTATTCCTAAGTTCTTTCGATGATATTTTTTCCATAGTTTTTACACTTATTTTTTAAACAAGACATATACATTCCTGAAATATATACTCTACACTCTGAATTCTGTTATGCTAAATACTAAGAAACAGCTTCAAGCTTCAAGCTAATTTAATTGTTTAAGCGTTTTGTTGTCCTTGATGCTATCGATGAACTCATACAATGCTATTTTATTGACACCATCAGCAGTCAAGATATACATTTCAGGTCTATTACCGCTAGAATCAGGAATATCAATATCTACAATCTTATTGGTTCCGAGATCGAATTTATACATAAATATATAATACAGATCATAATTATATGCATCTGCACTCTTTGCTGGACGGGATTCATACACCGTAAATGTCTGATTAATTCTATCAAAAAGGAATACATATTTGGAATTAACAGAACTAATAACCTTAACATCATCAGAATATTGCAACGTTTTTTTATCTCCTCATTTTAAAGCAACCTCACGAACATCAAGAGTAAATGATGATGCGGGATTTCTTCGGAATTGATAAAGTTTACCGTTATTTCGAGTCATAAATGATCAATCGATAGCGAAATTAGAAAGTCCTGAAGAAAAAGATATACCTGTCATACTAGGGGAAAGGAAATATTTCTGTCATCCTTGATAGATAATCTGCGATCAAAGTGTATTGCGATATCTTGTAACTAATGTAGTATTACCTGCAGCACTTATATTATCTTCAAATACATACAAGTTAGCTTTTCCATAAGTAAAAACACCAGCGATATTTTTGGTAAATGGTTCTGTATCTGTTGTAGTTACAGGTTGGGATCATTCTTTATTTATGGAATAGATATTGGAATTATTAGTAAAACAATAAATACCATCTTTGAGTAAATTAATATTACATCACTTAAGCATATCGGTTGAAGGAAAATTATAGCTAATGAGAGATCATCTCATAGTATCGTCGAGTGTACCAATCAAAGCAGATTTCGTGCCTGCAATAGACATATTTCTCCAAACATAGAGACCTTGAACCTCACCAAGCTGAGAAAGTTCTGAAGTATTTAACGTTAAAATCTTGGTTTTTCTTCCAATTGTAGGATCATCAAATTTATTCAAGCTACTCACATAAACGATATTAAATCACTTATAATATTCAGATTGAAGAAGTTTTCTAAATTGTGCTACATCTTCAAGCCATCTTCCTTTACTTTGTAAAACATCGAGCTTAGCAAGAATCTCATTGTATTTGATAGATTTTTCTTCTGAAGTAGGGTCCATACCCTGAAACATGAACAAATCCTTTTTGATATCCTCTATCGTCAAATCCACCGTAACACCATCAGAAGTAACAAAAGTATCCGCATTAGATTTGAGTACCTGTGAAAGCAGATTGATAACCATAAAAAGGATAAATACTCACAAGATAGCGACAGTGGCCTGATATTTATTTTTAAGCAAAGTTTTCTTGAGTTTACTAAAAAGAGCATTATCGCTTATTTTAGCAATATATTCTTCATGAGTCTTTACTGGCGCTCAAGTAATAAGATAATGAAAAATAAATCAAAACAGTTTTTTATCCAATCTTGCATTGAGCAGTTCTTGAAAAAAATTAATAAGATGAGTATCTTCAGATCTCAATACCGATGCCATTTCTTTAAAATCACTATTATCAAATACATCAGAGATTTTTGTACCCACATACAATAGCTGATCATGACTTTCAAGATCACCTTCGACAAAATCAGAGAATAAATCTATTTTACCTTTATCATTGAGAGAATTCGTAAGAGAATAATATAATTTTTCATCTCTGAATATCATTACACTCACATCGCCAATCATGGAAAGCATGAGAATATTATCCATCACCAGTTGGATGTATCATTTTATTCAAAAATATTCTACATCACGTACTTTATCAGCAAATGCTTTGAGTTTTACATTAAGATTTTGAAGTGCTATCTCAAAATTATTCTTCACTTCATCAATATCATAAGTATCATCAGTGATTTTATCCTTAAATTCTGCAACAAAATCCTGAAGAAGATCTTTTTGGAAATCCAAGAACTTATGTGATTGAAATCCGACGAACATCTTGATCTTGATGCCGTTATGCAACTCTTCTACGAAATTAAATACTTGTTCTTCGTTAAGATAGAGAAATTTTTTTTCTTTGAGATGCATCAATGAAGCATAAAATAATTAAAAAACCAAAAAACATATCCTTTTTTATTATATGTACACATATTTAGTATTTTTTCAACAGCAAATAGACAAAAATATACTTCAAAATAGCCAAAGAATCCAATGTTTTTTTGATTTGTCTTTTGGGAGTAGCAATAAGTCTCCGTAATCGTTCAAGTTTCATATTTCTAACAAGTTTAGGAGCTCTTTTTTGTTCTCCTACTCGAAAATCAAACGTACCTCATTGATTCAATACAATAAGTCAATGTTTATGAATATGCTCTTTATTTGCTAAAGTCCACAATTCCTGTATAGGATAATTAGGCGTAGATCTCGCATTCAGTAAGATATTTATATCTCTGTCTTTTCATATCAAAGCAGATGTTAATGCTTCCCAATCCAAATTAGTGTACCCATCCTGAGCATAGATGACATGATATCATTGGTTTGAGAGATAATATTTGGTTTTTTCCAAAAGATGAGGATAGGTTCCATAGAGGATAATATTTATATTTCTCTCTTTTTTATATTCTTTGACATACGAGAGAAAATACGGACAGAAATCCGTTCCATTAAGATTAGGTATTCGTTTCTTTTTAGCCAAAAAATAGAAGATTTGTAATGCTATCCCATCCATCAGTACCAAATCAGCATCAAGAATAGCATGCTGATAGGAAGCAAGGATTCAATTAATATTCATTATCTTATAATCAGCAAGCAATGCTTGACGGAAATCAGCAGCAGAATAGGAAACATGGTATGTATCAAAAAGTTTTTTACCAGCAACATTCGCGAAATAAAGATAATCTACAATACAAAATCATTTTCTCTCATAAAGACCGAGAATGTGTTCACAGGCTTGATCAGCATTGCCTTGAAATAATGTATTGAGAATTTTCTTATACACGAACAAACTAATGAAAATATAAAATTAATAATATATTATTCGTAATTGGTAATTAATTAATCGTTTCCAAGGTTACTCCAGGATAATAATATTGTAATATTTGTTCGAGAGTCCATCATTGTTGAGCAAGATGCTGCGCTCACTTGCCGCTCAATCACACACCATGACCATTAAAATCAAAACATGGAGCAAAATCAAGTTTGGACTGAAGATACGGCGTATCCGTCCATCATCGTTTCTCTTTCGCAGACCAAGTAAATCCAGCAGAACAGCTAAAATATGGTAAAATAGGTACATATCCATCATAAAGAATAACCTTATCTTTGATATCAGACAATAAGGTAGTAGACATTTTAGAGGTTTTTTCCCATCAAGCACCAACATATTTTTGGAACATATCTGGATTATCTATAGCTTGGTACATTGCACCTGCAGGAATAGATGGATGAACATTTTCTCCATTAATATAAAACAAAGTATACATTTTTGCAAGAAGAAGAACAATCTTTTGCTTTTCTATATTTTCAGTATCGCTAGTTTCAGCTATACCTTTCATATAATCATCAAATGAAGTAGTATTCATAACAACAGCTTGTTCAATGTATTTTCACAAAGAAAGATTTTTGATCTGCTGCTTCTTCCAAACTAACGATCATCTGAAAGTATTCCGTGGGGTTCAGCCATAAGATTTTCTCGTGTAGTTATTGACACGAACAAGTCATCAATCTATAGAAGATATTTTTAGATATTTTACAGAAAGTGCATTTTCCAATTCAGGAAGTGTAAGATAGATAAATCCATCATTCACTTCAACTATAGGGTTATTATAGGTATAGGTTTCACCATCTACTTGAATAGAGCATCATCCATCACAAGAAATTTCATATCTTGGATAATTCATACTCAATTCATACAACAAAATAGTGAGTGGTGTATCAATCAAAATATTGATATCATCAACAGTTATCTTTGAGGTAATTTTCTTAAGATTTTGAGAAGAAGAAGAAAACCCTTTTCTATCCATATATTCTTCTTTTATATTATTAGCTATATCAGCAAAATCATCATGTCGAATAAGATTCATAGAAAAAGTCTTGGTTCAAGACGCAGTAACTGCCTTAATAGTTTTGAGTCCACTTGATCATTTTTTGGTCAATGAAACAATAAGTTTATTACCTTCTGATACACAGGAATTTACGATAATAGAGGTATCATTTGTTGTACATGACTTAACTCAAGACCACCTGATTGGCAACTCAAAAGTATCAGTAGCAAGATCTGAATATCGTCGACCCGCTACAGTAGTTCATCTATGTATAGATGGTTTGAGAGGTAGAGCCATAGGGGTACTCACCAAAGTAAGTGATGCAAGATTTTTACTAACTTGCTCCCTGATTTCAGAAAGAAGCGGATAGAGATTGGTTCCTGGACAAGAAGTAACACCCGCATCCGTATGTCATGCTACCGTATAATTGGTATAGCTTTTGAGATATGGTGCTTCATTAGATTTTTTAAAATACGTTGTTGTAGCTTTTGGATTTATTTTATATTTCCTTGCTAATGAAGTAGTAAGATTCACAAGAGCCTTCAATGAATCATCAGTAGGAACATTGACATTAAAATTTCAAAGTAAGGAAATTCCGATACTAGGAGTATTGTTCCAACTAACATGAGCACCTACCGTTCATTCTCCTCCTGCCCTTCCTTCATAGATATTGCCAAAAGGATCTATAAGAAAGTTATATCCAACATCTCATCGTCATTTAGTCAAGGTATGGTACTTATATATACGCTGAATTTCTTGATACACCGCACCTGTTCATCACGTCAATAAGGCAGAATAATCATCAGCCGTATGATGAATAATGATTTTGGATTTATCTTTGTGAATACTTTCTGGCCACTTGAGATAATTACCATTGGATGATTCACGATATTCATCGACTATCTGTTCATCAGGCGTTGTAGTCAAAAGATAATCAGTAGCCATTTGACCTTGATATACACTTTCAGACAGTTCGTTGGATTCTGTATCTTTTTGTTGTTCACGTAAAGCATCTCTCTGGGTTTTGGATGTGGAAGAATATCTTCGAGTTTCATTAGCTCACCACTGTTCACGAGAAATGATTTGAACACCAGGAAGATTCCACGAATAGGCAGAAACAAAGGAAACACATCCTATCATCATACATAGTATAATTAATATCTTTTTATACATTTCAATATACACAAAAATAAAGCCAAATTAGCTTACAAAAAAGCGTCATTTTTTCAACAAGAAAAAATACTTTTGAAAAGTGCAAAGGTTTTCGTATAAGCGAAAAATATTTTATCCTTATCACCAATATATGCCGAAATTATCACCACATTTCCAAAACAGGAAACCTTCCTCTATCAGAATGGCACAGATAGAGTTTTTGAAAAGAATAGATGATGTTGAAGCTATCAATGTTTCTATAGGAGACGTCTCGTTACCTATGCATCCCAAAATGCAAGAAAGAATGTTTCATCTCGATGATAAAGAAAGTCCTTTCAAAAATTGAGTAATCCCCTACTCGTTTACAAAAGGATTAGACGAAACTAACAAAGCATTTATAAATATAATCGCTGCGAGCGGTTATGAAACAGTCGGATTATATAGCCAGATAACTGACGGTGGAAGTTTAGCTATGGAATTGATTACTGTGGGTTGTTGCGGACCTGCAGGAACTAAAGAACAGCCGTTATTATTGATAGACGCAGCATACACCAACTATATGACCATGGCAAATAGACTAGGAAGAACAACAATTTCTGTACAAAGGAAATTAATGCCAAACGGAACATTCACACTACCAAACATCGAAGAAATAGAAAAAACAATTATAGAATATCAACCATGAGCTTTGGTAGTTATACCATACGACAACCCTACCGGACATTTCTACGATCAGGAAAGTATGATTACATTAGCTCAATTGTGTGTAAAATATGACCTACGAATGATCAGTGATGAAGCGTATAGAGAGTTATTTTATGTCAATAAACCAGCAACAAGTATCCGAGGGATTACTGATAAGGAAGTACCAGGGATAGTGGGCAGAAGAATAAGTATAGAAACAGCTTCAAAAGTACGGAACGCATGCGGCCTCAGAGTCGGAGCATTAGTCACAGACAACAAAGAATTCCACGAAAAATCTGTAGCAGAATATACCGCAAATCTCTGTACCAATGTCATAGGACAGTACATCTTTGGAGCACTGGCTCATGAAAGTAAAGAAGAACTTCAAGCACGATATAGCAAACAAAGAACCTACTACAAATGAATGTTAGAATCTATAACAAATGACTTTAAAACACTTCTGCCAGGGGTTATTATATCAAGCCCCGATGCTTCACTCTATTCTGTTATAGAAGTAAATGCTATCGCCAAACCAGGATTTGATGCAAACGATTTTGTTCTCTATTGTGCAAGCAAAGGAAAGGTAAAGAAGGAAGGAAAAGAGATGACCTTATTGGTGGCTCCAATGGGAGGATTCTATTCACCAGCTCCATGACAAGAAAATCCAGGAAAGACACAGATGAGGATAGCATACATTTTACCACCAGAAAAAATGAAGCTTGTACCTATATTGTTCAAAGAATTATTTCAACAATTCGAAGCAACAAGATAATATAGCATTTGCTTTTGGAATAAAAAAACATAGACATACTATATATAGACTATATTGAATATATAATCTACTATAAGTGATTATTTAACTAATTAATACATAGTATGAGTTTTATTCATCTACATGGCCATAGTACTTTTTCCTTCCTTGAAGCAATAGGGAAACCCGCAGCTATAGTCAACAAGGCCAAAGAACTTGGAATGAACGCTATCGCTATCACTGACTATAACGGCATGTATGGTATGGTAAAATTTTATCAATTAGCAAAAGATGCAGGTATCAAGCCCATCATAGGAGTAGAAATATGATTCGTCATAGATATCAGTTCACAAACACAAGAAAATCAAATAGGGAATATAGTAATAATTGCAAAAACCAAAGAAGGATATCAAAGCCTTATGGAATTAGTGTCGTTTGCAAATAAAGAAGGCATCAAAGGAAAACCAAAGATAGATATCCAAGCATTAAAAAAATTCTGAAGAGAAATTGTCTGCATCTCATGATGAGCGAATTCATGGATAGGTAAGATGATCGCTCTGGATGAAAAAGAATCTAAAATAGTGGAGATTATACATCTTATCCAAGATACAATAGGAAAGGAAAATTTCTTTTTGGAAATCATTGCACAGGATTACAACGAAACAACAGAATCAAAAAAGACAAACGAATACATACTCACATTATCAGAGAAAGAAGATATTCCTTGTGTAGTAAATAATAATTTTTTCTATCCTTCGCAAGGAGACAAACAAGCACGAGAAGTAGCATTAGCAATCAAAGATGGATTAAAGATTTATGATGAAAATAGAAGAAAACCCAAAGGCCAATTTCACATCATGACAGAAGAAGAGATCAGAAAAATATTGATAAATAACGGATACGACTCTTCTACGATAGACAAACTCATAAAAACTAATACTATAGTTGCTGAAAACATAGAAACAAACATCGATTTAAATCAAACACTCTTCCCTAATTATGAGACCCCTGAAGATATAAAAACATTGTATGAACAACACAAAGACATACTAATAGTAGAAGAATAAAACAATACCCGAAAAATGAAGTGAAAGTTTTTTGTAAAACGATTTTTTACAATGAATTTGAAACGCAGAACATTTTCACTACACTCCCAAAAAGAAATTATTTTTTTTGTAATTCTGAATACTAAATTTTAAATTCCGCATTTGAAAACATGGACATAAAAACGTATATTGCAGAACAACTGAATGAGGAACAAACAAAAGCAGCACTCCATACAGAAACCTCAGGTCTAATTATAGCAGGCGCAGGAAGTTGAAAAACAAGAGTACTTACTTATAAAATTGCTTACCTCATTCGAGGAAAAGATATTTCTATTACGAGAATTTTAGCAGTAACATTCACGAACAAAGCAGCAAATGAGATGAGAGAGAGATTGATCAAAATCTCTAAAGAGATTTCTGCTATAAAAACAGATGCAGCTCCAAAAAACATGGAAATCACTGGTGATAGTATCGATGATTTTTTACAAAGTATAGAAACAGCTTCACCTTCTACTTCCTACTTACTACCTCCCACCTCACTTAAACGAATAGGCACCTTCCATAGTATTTTCCTAAAAATACTCAAAGAGGATATCGATAAACTAGAAAGGAAATATACCAAGAATTTTGGAATACTAGATACCAACGAAACCCAAACCGCAATCAAAGATATTCTCAAAAGAATGAATCTTCAAGATGTATACAAAGTAAATGAGATCAAAGGATTCATCTCTATCCAAAAAAATAACGGTGTAGAACCGAAAATGTTCCTCAGTAACAGTAAATCCGATTACGATCAGCATATGGGACAGATATATGAAGAATATCAAAAAGCACTCGAAAAAGCAAATTCACTCGACTTCGACGATCTACTTATGCTCCCCTACTTATTATTCAAAAAAAACAAAGAAACCTTAACAAAACGACAGAATAAATTCGACTTCATCCTCGTAGACGAAGCTCAAGATACAAACCGAATCCAGTTTGAATTAATGAAAATGATGACTGGATGATGAGCAAATATCACTATGATCGGCGATGATTTCCAAAGCATCTATGGACGAAGATGAGCACTCATGGAAAACTTTTTGAATGTAAAAAGATACCGGCCGGATATCCAGATGTTCAAATTACAGATCAATTATCGTAGTAAGCCGCACATCGTCCAAGCAGGCAATCATATTATCAAACACAACGTGAATCAGTACCAGAAAGAGATTATTCCTCATAGAACAGGAGAAGATAAAATTACGATTTTCTCTCATGGAAGCGAAATGGATGAGGCAGCAAATATTGTGGATATGATCAAGAAAATGAAAGAAGGAAATAAGATAAAATCACGGGGAAACATTGCAATATTGTATAGGACAAATGCACAATCATCACCATTCGAACAATTATTTCTCCAAGAGGGAATTCCCTATAAAGTCTACGGAGCCTTCAAATTCTTTGAAAGAAAAGAAGTCAAAGATATCATTTCCTATATCAAGCAATTATTAAATCCTGCAGACAGTATCTCGCTCAAAAGAATTTTAAATATTCCCAATAGAAAAATTTGAAAGACAACTTTGGATGGACTCGAAGAACATGCTATCATACAAAATGTAACCCTTATAGATATTTTGGGGCAAGTAGCACAAAATTCACCTACAATCAAAGTAACTCCACAAGCCAAAAAAGGAATCCAAGAATATCTCCACACTATGATAGCACTCCAAGAATATATGAAAGACAATACTGCGTCAGCTACTATAGAAACCTTAATCAAAAAGATAAAATATAGAGACTATCTCATCAAGGAAGAAGGAAGCGAAACTATTGCCGATGAAAAATTCGAAAATATAGGACAGATAATAAATATGGCAGAAAAATACGTAGAAAAAGGTGAAGATGCACTCAGACAATTTCTGGAAGAAGTAGCACTACTCTCAGATATATCAGAAAACGAGCAAGGCGATATTGATGCCGTAAAACTAATGACCGTACATTCAAGCAAAGGATTAGAATTTCCTATCGTCTTCGTCTGTGGACTCGAAGATTATGTTTTCCCACTAGGCAATGCTATGATGGAACCAAAATTATTGGAAGAAGAAAGAAGATTAATGTATGTCGCCGTCACCAGAGCAAAAGACATCCTTTTCCTTTCCCACGCACACTCGAGAATGACACGAGGACAAACAAAAAACAACCCACCAAGCAGGTTTTTGGATGAAATACCTGAAGAACTGAAGAAAAAATTTGATCTCGGGTGAGAGGCTAGTACAAAATGACCAAATATAGAAGAGGGTGATATTGTAAAACACAAATTATTTGGGACTTGATATGTTCTCGAGGTTCGAAACAATTTAGCGATAGTAAAATTCCACAATTCGAAATTTTGAGTCAGAAAAATAGAAATGAGGTTTTTGCAAGTAGTGTAATATTGAATTATCAACAAAAAAGATAGAGAGAAAACAAAAAAAACATAATCATAAAGGTATTTTTATCATCTATGTTTTTTGTTAGATGAAAGACAAAAAGCTCATAGCATTCGATTTATATGACACATGTTTGGAGTTCACGATACCGAGTGAACAACTTTCCTATAAACAGTTGTTTTACGATCTCGGTTTACAGAGACATAGGAAAGATATCAAGAATATTCTTCTTATATCACAAAAAAATATAGAAGATATAGTAACAGATTTCTGTCCTGAAGCAAAAACACATACAGCTATGGAAAGATATCAGGAAAATTATCAGAATGAAATAGAATCCATACAACTTTTCCCAGAGACAAAGGACATATTATCAGCACTCAAGGATAGATGATATAAAATAGCCGTGGTATCGAATATTTCCATACCGTATACAAAAGCATTATACAGATTACTACCACATACGTTCAATTATGAAATACTATCATGTAACGTAGGGGTAAGTAAACCAGATAAAAAGATATTCGATTGTCTAAAAAACATTTCATGATATCATCCAGATGAGATGGTGATGGTAGGAGACAGTATTCCATCAGATATCAAATGAGCTATGAATGCAGGCATAGATCCTATTCATATAGATAGAAAATCTCGTTGAATACAACATCACGATTGATATATATCAATATCATCATTGGATCAACTACTAGAGATTCTATAACATAAAGAACATATTGCAAGATATACGGGAAACTGTATATTTTTTTTGAAATAATTTTCTACCTTTCATCTTTTAGATTATACTTCAAAAAAAATGATCAATAAAGATTTTATTTACGCAATCGTCGGTGCATCAAACAATATAGAAAAATATGGATATAAAGTTTTAAAAGATTTTTTGGAGTGATGATACAAGGTTATTCCAATCAATCCCAATGAAAAAGAAATCTTGGGAAAAAAGGTCTACCCTACTCTTTCTGCAACAAAACAAAAGATAGATGTGGTGATTTTTGTAACCCCTCCCATAGTAACAGAAAAGGTTTTGGAAGAAGTGAAACAGTTGAAAATACAAAATATATGGATGCAACCATGAGCAGAAAGTAATGCAGCGATAGAATTTTGTGAAAAAAATTGAATCGAATGTATCCATAATGCATGCATCATGATTCAAAATAAGACGCCGGGAATTCAATAAAGAAGTCCAACGTCGTTTTTGTCCCGCAAAGCGGAATAGGAATTGTTTTAAAATTCCTATGTGGCAGAGAAAAAATCAAAACATTCCCGTTATATAAAAAATACGCGATATTTATTTTTTGATAATCATTTTTTAATAGTTTAGATGCTGTATTTCTCACGAAAAATAAAATTTTGTCTACATAGGAATTTTTGCGAGAGATGTAAGGTGCTTATGCCAAAAAAATCAAAAAAAATAACATAACTCATACACTTAATTGAATATGTAAACTCAATTTTTTTTCAACAACAGAAAATAGTAGATGAGAACTGATGATATTTGAATACCATTTTTTTAAAAAAAGTGTGATTATGTTTGCTTTTTTTATTTCCTTACCTATAAAAATTATAGCAAGGAAAATTTAACTTTCAACAGTTAAATTTCTACCTGGCATTTTATCTCTTATTATATACCAAAAATGGTAGCAAAGAAAAAAGTTGCTAAGAAAGCGCCTGCAAAAAAAGCTGTAAAGAAGGCTGTAAAGAAGGTTGTAAAGAAGGTTGCTAAAAAAGCACCTGCTAAGAAACCAGCTAAAAAGGCTAAGAAGAAATAGTCTTTTTAAAAAAACAAAAAACAAGAATACTCTGCCTTCGGGCAGAGTATTTAATTTATTGAAAAAATAAGAGCAATAATTATTATAATGTATAATTTATTTCCGACTCAAACATTTAATGGCGGAATTAGAATTTAGAATTTAGAATTTAGAATTTAAGATGTAAAATTTTGAAAAGAGTTTTAGTAGGTCTCTCATGAGGTGTAGATTCGGCAGTAGCAGCTTATTTGCTCAAAGAACAAGGATACGAAGTCGTAGCAGGATTCATGAAGAATTATGTGTCAGATAGTGGGAACTGTACTACCTATACCGATGCAGAAGAAGCAATCAAGGTTGCAAGATTTTTATGAATCGAAATTATTTCTTTCGATCTCCAAAAAGAATACAATGAAAAGATCATAGAATACATTTATAATGGATATCAACAATGAATAACACCGAATCCTGATGTTTTATGCAATACGTTGATCAAATTCGATGTCTTCCTTCAAAAAGCGATGGAACTCAGATTCGATTATATCGCTACAGGACACTATGCAAGAATTGTTGAAGTGAATAAATGATGAAATGTTAAAATGAAAAAATCAATTCAACAATTAAACAATTCAACATTTAAGCTTTTGAGATGAGTTGATTATAATAAGGACCAATCTTATTTCTTATCAGGATTGAATCAATATCAACTCAGTAAATCATTATTTCCCATCTGATGATACACAAAATCAGAAATCAGAGCATTAGCAAAAAAAATAGGATTGCCGAATGCTGCGCGCAAAGATAGTCAGTGATTATGTTTCATCGGAAACATACCTATCAAAAAATTTTTACTAAAAAAATTACCGAAAAAAGAGGGCAATATAGTAAACACTAAAGGAAAAATCGTTTGAAAACACGACGGAGCGTATTTTTTTACTATAGGACAGAGACATGGACTCAACCTTCCCTTCAAAGCGTATGTGATTTCTACAGATGTAAAAGAGAATATCGTAGTAGTAGGAGAAAAAGAAGACAAAGCATTATTCGGAAAAAGAATAACGACAACTGGACGGCATCGAATAGGGAAATCGGCAAAATTACCGATCAAGATCACCGCAAAGATCAGATACAGACAAGAACCACAACAAGCAACACTCAAACAAGACAAAAACAATGATATCATAGTGGATTTCACAAAAAAACAGCGAGCTATAGCCCCTGGGCAGACAATCGTCGTCTACAAAGATAATGAATGCCTATGATCAGGAGTTATATCTAGATAATATAAAGAAAAAAAGTCAAACAATTATAGTCTTGGAATTTGACAAGATTGGTTTTTTGGAATATAATAGAAATACTTTAGAAATAGGCAAAAAAAGATGAAACACATTAGTAAGCATATGAAAAAACATGTCAAAGCAATAAACAAGGATATGATAAAAAAATGAGTGAGCGGACTTATCATACTCTTTTTTGCTATGACTATGCTCTTTCAAAAAGATACCCCTGAAAAAGAACTTCAATTCGTTCGGAATATGGACGAAGTTTTTATGCATAATGCAGCTGATACTCAACGAGACTACCTTTTCGAAAACGAAGAAGGAGAAAATACATATAATATAGAAATGAATAACGGATCAACTACAAATACAACAGACAATACCAACACTTTGGATACATTAATAAATTCAGATGAAGTAAATCAGATAGTATGAAGTCAAAATCAGACAGAAAAAATCTATACAGTAGCTATGTGAACATGAATACAGGAACCAAAAGCAACATCTATATACACAGGAAATTTAGATTGTATCACCCCTCGAAAAGAAGAAGTAAAAAACCAGGATTTTGTCATTGCATACGAACAAAGAGCAGATGTAAATACTATTTGTAATGTAGAAAAAAGAGTCTGTATGAGTGGAACATTAGGATGATCTTTTTCTCAACGCTCTTGTAAAGATAATGTAGTCTATAATTATCGCAAAGCAGAAGTAGTATCATATAACCAAAAAGTATTGAACGAATATATCCAACCTACAGCACCAGCAAATTCTTGAGCAAAATTCAATACTCAAGGTAAATTAGATACAGAAGCACCAGCAATAGATAATCGATGAACAAGTAACAATCCAGTTGGTAATCAATCAGGAGAAGTTAAACAGACAACTACATCTACAAAAAAAAGCTGCACCACACCTCGAGGACAGACCATCAAAAACGGACAATTTACCAAAGCATATAAAGTCCCTCGTGGATTTATAGATCTTCCATGTGAAGTACAAATCAGACCATGTATCGACGGATCTCTCAAATGAACATATACCTACACTACCTGTACAGCTTACAATACAACATACGATGACTATATCACTGCAGGTTCTCCTAGTTCAAACACAGGATTCCTTTTCTTCGAACGGATAAAAAATATTTTCAGAAGAAGATAAGAAAAAACGGATATATCAAAAAGAAGGTAAAAAAAACCTTCTTTTTTTCATAAAAAAACATACCAAGAACAAACACAGCAATATGTTGACTTTAAAAAAGAAATATATATAGTAAAGAAAATATATAAATTATGAAAAACAAAAAAATTGTAATAATTTTGGGTATACTATTATCCATAATTATCGTAGAATCTGCTATCAATACAAAAAAAGCAACATGCCAAACATTACCCAATAATTTCACCATCAAACAAAGGGTAGTAAGTTTCGTTACTTCGTTTACCATTACAAGCAACGGAACAAAATATGGAGAAGTATCGAGAAACATCATGAATCTAACTACTACTTTTTCATACAAAGATGCAAACGATAAACTCGTAGCAAGAGGAAAGAAACAGTTAGTTTCTTGGGGAACAAAAATAGACTTTTATGATGCTAAAGGCACCTTCATAGGAGCTCTCCATGAAAATGTATTCAAAAGTATGTTCAAAGTATACACCAGCTACGAAGTTATCGATAAAAATGGGAAGAAAGTTGCAGAATCAGAAAAGATGGATATTGCAAAAACGAAAATCGTTCTTACCAGCACCGATGGAAAAAAGATAGCAAAACTAGAAAGAGATCTCATCAATATTTTGAGCGATACCTGGACAGTAGATATCTATCAAAGAGAAAAAATCGATGTAAGGATTTTGCCAATTATTGTGGCATACAAGACATACAGCGATGATCAATAAAATGATGAAAACACTATGATATGGACCGTATTGGTCCATTTTTTTATATAAACAATTCTAACACTATTGGACAATGATCAGATCACTCTACAGCAGTTTCGTGAGTGATTTTTTTTATGGTCGGAAGAAGCTCTTTGGCTACTCGAAAATAATCTAATCTCCGTCATACATTCCTTGGTCTGGCATCAGCTCTGAACGACCACCAAGTATATTGGTCTTTGAGCTCAGGATTGAAATATCTAAAAACATCCACATACCCATTCATTTCCAGTTTATCCATCTCCGCTCTTTCGATAGGTAAGAATCATATAGAATTAACATTCTCTTTGGGCCTAGCGATATCAATTTCATGATGGCAAATATTAAAATCACCACAAGTAATTACCTTTTCACCATCAGCTTTGAGCTTGTTGATATAATGGATAAAGTGCTTATAGAATTCTATCTTGTAGCTTAACATTTCCGTGCCATCGGCCCTCTCTCAACCATTAGGGAAATAGACATTCAAAAGAGTAAATTCCTGGAACTTCGTCTCGACTACCCTACCATCTTCATGAAAATGTTCCACCGATTCAAATTTCGATATTCACGACAATAATTTCAAATTTTTCTTATATAAAGTAGCTGTTCATGCATATCCAGGTCTTTCGCCAGAATGTCGTACTCGATTATAGTCAGCCATATGATAACGAAATTCTGGAGGTAATTGTGATTCAAACGACTTCACTTCCTGGAGACAGATAATATCCGGATCGTTCTGTTTCACTCGATCATAAAATCACTTACCGACAACAGCACGTATTCCATTAACATTTCGTGAAGCGATTTTCATACTACCAGGCCATCAAAACTAAAATACTCCTCTGTTTCTAAATTCTTATGTTTCTAAATTCTGAACTCTGTATTATATCTTCTATCCTTGAGTCATCACCAAGAACACTACATACGCTACATATAGCAAGACAAAAAGTATTCATTCTCGTCTTTGAAGGACATTTTTTTTGCCGACAAAAAGACCAAGAAAAAGTAATACACTTATCATAATGGTCATAAGTATATCTATATTATTTAATGAAGAAAAGGGTAACGGACGTATAATCGCACTCAATCACAATACCCGAAATATATTAAAGATATTTGATCCTACAACATTACCAATAGCAATATCAGCTTCTTTTTTGTAAGCAGCTATAGCAGAAGTTGCCAATTCTGGTAAAGACGTACCTATAGCAACGATAGTCAAACCTATCAAAGATTCACTGACTCACAATACAGTAGCTATATGTACAGCACCATCAACTATCCATTTTCCTCAAACAGCAAGTCCAATAAGTCACAGCACAATATAAAGTACAGATTTTCGTTTGCTCATCTTTTTTATTTCATCTATTTCCGTTACTTCAACGACATCTTTTTCTTTGGCTATAGAAAATATATACACCATAAAAACAGAAAAAAAAGAAAGCAAAATTAAACCATCTATCTTAGTCAATCATGAATATCGAGAATTTCCATCAATTAAAAAATCATTAGCCAGAAATCACAAAACAAGTGCGGCAAGAATACTCAAGGGTATTTCTCTTCGTATAGTATTATTTTTTGTAACCAATGGATAAATAATCGCAGAGATTCAAAGTATTAAAAGAACATTAGCAATATTACTTCACAATACATTACCGATAGCGATAGCAGTATTCCCCGTAGCACTCGCAAAAATATTTACCACAAGTTCCGGCATCGATGTTCCAAAAGCAACTATAGTGAGTCCAATCACAATAGAAGAAATTTTAGCCTTCTTGGCTACAGAGACAGAACCATCGACGAGGAGATCAGCTCCTTTGATCAAAAGAACAAATCAGATAACAAACAAAATATAGGTAAGCATAATAATATATGATAAGAACAATAAAATCTATTGCTGAAGATAGGTAACAAAAAGATTTTCTTTATTTACCAATATGCCCTTGAGTTTCACCGGAGTATTAGCATATTCAAATGCCATAATAATAATCTCTTCTCACTTCTTGATAAGATGACTAGCAGCACCATTCATACAAATTATTCACGAATTTGCTGCTCACGCAATTACATACGTCTCTAATCTTGCACCAGAGGTGTTGCTCACAACGAGAACTTTTTCATATTCAGCAATATCTACCAAGTCCATCAAAGTTTTGTCGATAGTAATACTACCAACATATTCAAGATTAGCTTCCGTCACTGTCGCTTTATGGATTTTAGCTCTAAGAAACGCTCTCATAGAAGATATAACAAATAAATAATAATTATTTTAGATATTTTTGCTTTATTTTTTTCAATACATTATCGATATTTCCTGACATAAGCACCCACTTATTAGAAGTTGTAAATCACATACTTTTGTATCGTTTGTATTGATAGCTATTTTTGAAAGTATAAAAATCCCATCAAACAATGTTGAATTTCTTTTTAGCATATTGGATTCCATAAATAAATAATCGTCTACCTATTCAGAGATTTTGAAAATCAGGATCTATAAAAACATCTCCATCATTCAAAACATTACCCATATACAATGGTTTTATGTCAGAAAAAAACGCTCAAACAACAACACCATTATAAGAAACTTTTATTTTCATCTTTTTGGAATATCGATACATTAAAATATTATTGCTTTTTTTTAATGTCCGATATTCTCATTCTTTATTAAATGCTTTTGCATATATTTTTGCAAGTATAGGGATGTCTTTTTTTTGTACAGAAGAAAATGTAATCATATTATTTTGATAAAGATAAAATATTTTCATCTCTACCCTGCACCATAGTATCATTCCCTCATCCTTTCAATCAAAGTTCCTGAGCTAACACTTTGGCAGAAGCTCATTTTTTGGCAAGCAAAAGAAAATTTCCTTCATCATTGAAAATCAAGATATTTTCATCCTTAAAGAGTCATTTCGTTGCAGCAAGGACATTCTTAAAATTAAGATCAGAGGATATTTTTATGATTTTTTGAAAATGCTTGTCTGATTTTGTGTCTTTTGTCTGCAATGCATCAACAATCATCTTGGATTCTAAAGATTCAAGCGTAGATTTCATTTCATCATATTCTTTGAGGGTTTTCTCAAGTTTATCAACCAACTGTGTATGAGTCTTGATTCAAAGTTTTTCAACTGTCATATCCAAAATTCACTGTACTTCACCGATTCTCACAGAAACTTTAGGACCAGTAACTGCAGTAATTCTCTTAATACCAGAAGCTACTGCTTCTTGTCAGGTTATAGTAAAACATCAAATATCTTTAGTATTTATGACATGTGTCCCTCCACAGAGTTCGATAGAAACATGTTCACCCAAAGAAGAAAAATATTCCTCAGTATCATCTTGAAAGAAATCTTTTGGTAATTGTTTATTAATAATGCGAACTACACGGACAGTATCACCATATTTATCTTCAAAAAAAGCCTTAGCACCCAATTTGGTTGCTTCTTTCATCGACATCTCTTCGACAACAACATCTGCAGCAATATAAATCAATTGATTTATCCTTTTTTCAATACGAGCAAGTTCTTCTTGAGTCAAAAGTCTATCTGCATTAAAATCAAATCTCAGATAATCTTCATCAACAAGCGAACCAGCTTGTTTAGTGGTTTTAAATATTTTAGCAAGCTGAGTATGTAACAAATGTGTAGCAGTATGTGCACGCATTTTAGCATATCTTTGGCATTGCTCTACGATTAATTTCATTACCTATATATGACAAAGTAAAATTAGAGTCCCATTCAATCAACGGTATTTTCAATAGGTACTTCTCCTGTAGCAATATCACCCGTCAGCACATCACCTGTTCCTTGAGTATTTTTACCACCACCAATATACGGAACAATCATAGACAACGCAGTAACAACAACAAAAAATATTAAAATAAAAATGATAATAAATTTTACAAATCAGTTTTTTCTAGCCATAAAAATATCATAACAAATATAAAAGACTTTATTAGCCGGAAATGGGATTCGAACCCACGATCTTTGGTTTACGATACCACTGCTCTACCAGCTGAGCTATCCCGGCATCATGAATGCCAAAGTACTCTAAACAAAACTATTTTTCTTTTGGTACATTCAACTGAATATGTAATTCATCCAATTGATACTGATCGACATTGGACGGCGCACCCATCATCACATCTTGTGCTCTTCCAGACTTAGGAAATGCATACACTTCTCTGATATTTTCTTCGTCTTTGAGAATCATTAATAGTCTATCAAATCCAATAGCGAATCCTCCGTGTGGTGGTGGACCGAATTGAAATGCCTCATACATAGCACCGAATTTTTGTTTGATTTCTTCTTCTCCTCTACCGACCATCTTAAATGCTTCCAACAACAATTCTGGGTCATGATTACGAATAGATCCGGAGAGAATTTCATATCCGTTACACGAAAGATCATATTGTTCAGAATATATTTCTAGTTTATTTGGATTTTTCAAAGCTTCCCGACCTCATTTTACAATAGAAAACGGATTATGACAAAAATCCAATTTGCCGGTATCGTCCATTTCAAATAATGGGAAGTCCTCTATCCGACAAAACGACAAATCATCTTTGTCGATCTGCAAATACTTATCTCTGATAAATGTTCTCAATCTTCCAAGCGAGGTAGTGACTACATCGTAAGTATCAGCCACGAAAAGTATAGTGTCACCTTCTTTGGCTTCTGTTTTGGTTTTGATAATTTCAACTTCTTCAGGACTGAGGAATTTAGCTATAGATCATTTTACTCATTCAGCATCGAAGCTGATGTAGGCAAGTCATTTAGCTTTATTCTTTTTGACTTCTTCCGTAAGCTCGTCCGCTTCTTTTCTACTGAGAATTTTGTTTTCAAATTTCATCGCTTTGATAGATCAACCATTAGCTACCGTATCTTTAAAAACTGAGAATCATGAATTAGTAAAATCCTGCGTCATCTCAACCAACTGCATGCTAAATCTCAAATCAGGCTTATCGCTTCCATACTGATCGACTGCTTCTCTATGTTTGAGTCTTTTGAATGCTACGGTGATTTTTTTGTGTGGAGAAAGTGTCGGAATAAGTTCATTGAGATATCATTCTACAACTCCATACACATCTTCCTGACCAACAAACGACATTTCACAATCGATTTGATAGAATTCACACGAATGCCTATCTGCTCTAGGATCTTCATCACGGAAACATGGAGCTATCTGAAAGTATTTATCGATTCATCCTACCATAAGCAATTGTTTGTATTGCTGTGGCGCTTGTGGTAATGCATAAAATTGTCCTGGATTGATTCTCGATGGTACGAGATAATCTCTCGCTCATTCTGGCGAGGAAACCGTAAAAATAGGAGTCTGTACATCGATAAATCCTTTTTCACTGAATCGGTTTCTGGTGAACGTAAGCATTTTAGATCTGAATAATACATTGTCCAGAACTTTTCTTCTTCTGAGATCTAAATATCTATATTTGAATCTATTTTCTTCGCTCGTATTGGGTTCTTCGACAATAGGAAATGGCAAAAGCTTTGCTTTGGTAAGCACTTTTACTTCACTCGCATTGATTTCTATTTCACCAGTAGCCATATCTTTGTTGATCATATTTTCAGGTCTTACAATAACTTCTCAAACAATCTGAACAACATATTCAGACTTCACATCAGGAAGCTCTACAGTAGACTTAGCAGGATCATGAGTAATTTGAGTAATTCCATATCTATCACGAAGATCGATAAATGTCATTCATCATAAATTTCTCACTTTATTTACTCGTCAACAAAGCGTCACTTGTTTTCAAGCGTATTTAGCTGTCAATTCTCAGCAGGTATGTGTACGATACATTATAGAATACTTTCAAAAATTTAAAAAAAGAGTAACGAATACATCATATGTATACAATTACCCCTTTTTATCAAGAAATTATCACTGATAATATTCTCTATTCACCAAGTTCATCAACGAAGGGATATAGAGCAAGGTAATAAAGAAAGAAATAATGAGTCATCCTATAAATCCTATCGCCATTGATCAGAAAAGTTCATCTTTCATAGCCAAAATAAGTAATCCTGTAATCGTCACTGCTTTAGTCAAAAAAATGGGAATAAATCTTTCTGCTATGCTTTGTTGAAAACTATCAATCACAGAAAATCACTTTTCCTGATAATAATATTTGAAATCTTCGATATGGATCAGCGCTTGATTAACACCCACTCCCATCACACCAAAAATACCTATCATTGCAGGAAAGGTCAAATCATATCAGGTGAGAGCAAGAATAACAATCGTTCACCCTATAGACAAAAACACACTAGAAACGATAACGATGGAATATTTGATATTGTTGAATTGAATAATCAAGATCAGAACCATCAATACAAGTCAGATAATCATTGCTTTGGACAAATCTGTAGAGCTCTGTTCTTGGGAAGCAATATCTCACGAACTCGTTTTTTCTAATCATACAGGCAAGGGATGTTTTTTGATAATATCATCAATAGCCAAGGTAATATCACTCAACGCTACATTATCCAATTTATCAGCTTGTACAGAGATATTTCTCTTACCATCTTCCCTCGTAATAGCATTGATCTCAGCTTGCAATTGTTTTTCCTTGATAATCTGTTCAAGGGTCACTTTGCCTATTTCCGTCTGCTCGACAGGAATATCAGTAAACAAGAATGCTTTCAAAGAAATAGCTTCATCACCAAAATCAGAGAATTCTTTTATCTTAATACCATTGGATGTATATCCATCATTTTTCAATGCGAGCAATGGAGTAACTGCAGAAAAACTCGTAATTCCGAGAGATTTTGCTTTGTTCTCATCCAAAACATAGACAATTTTTCCATTAGTATACTCGATAGAAATACCAACATTAAATACACCAGGAATAGCTCTGACTTCAGGTAATATCTCTTGGACATAGTAATTAATCTGTTGATAATCATCACCGACAATATTGAATGCGACAGGTTTGCCTCATCATCCTCACGCTTGAATAGTGAATGAGGAAATATCGTGTATAAAAGTGTATTTAGCTTTCAAAGCAGCAAGCAATTCTTGTTGCATCTGTTCGACAACCTGATAGGAAGTAATATCTCTTTCTTCCGTATCGACCAATCTGATAGTAAAAGAACTAACATGACTACCTGCACCTCAAGCTCATTGAAGCGAATATCATTGACCAAGATCGATAGTAACATCTTCGACGACACCAGGAAGTGTGGTTTGAAAATATTTCAAAGTCGCTTTGGCTATTTTGGAAGTATATTCTTGATTTGTTTCCAGACTAATACCAGGAGCATACGCGAGATTCATCCGGACGTTATTGGAATCGATATTACCCATGAATGTGAATTTTACTACACCGAGAGGGATAAGCGACAAAGCTCAGACAAAGAAAAGAAGAAATATAAAGATGATTCCTCTGGATCACCATCTCGATTGATTGTTACGATGATATCGATCTGCGAATTTAACACCTGTCCTTTCCAAAAACGACAAGGAAGATGAAGGATGGTATTCAGCTCCTGACCTAAAGAAAAACAATGCCAACACCGGCAAGATAAACATTGTCACTACCAAAGAAATAGCCAAATTGGAAATAATAGCGACCGGCATAGATCTGATGTATTCACCGATAATCCCCGTTAATCAAAAGTAGAGCGGGATAAAGATAACAATCGTCGTCAAGGTTCAGAAAAATATCGCTTTACCATAATTTTTGAGTGAATCAGCTATCGCTTCCCAGATATTTCCTGCATATTTCTGGAGTCCAACAACGATTCACTGCGTAATCACGATCAGATTATCAATCATAATTCCAAGAACCAAAATCAGAGCAAATGAGACAATATTATTGAAACTATATCAGATGGCTTTGAGATAAATAAAGTTACCAAGATAAACAATAAGAAACGAGAGCATAATCAACCATGAAGATCTTCGTCAGAGAAAAAGAAGAATGATACAAAAAACTAGCAAAGCCGTCTCCCGAAAATTCTCGATAAAGAGTCCATAGGTTTTCTGTATACTTTCTTTCTCAGAAAGTGTTTCGACAAATTGCAAATCAGGGGCAGTAATTGCATAAGCATTTACTGTAGCTTTGAGTTCATCAACAAATGTATCAATACTATATCAAGGAGATTTTTTTATTTGAAACGATAAGGCGTTCTGGGTCAATCATCAAGAAAGATTAACGACAGAAAAGGATTTTTTATCCGAAGCAGCATATCCAAAATACACCGTAGCAACATCTCTAAGCTTGATAGATTTACCAACAACATTGAGGAGATCGTAGTTTTTGAGTTGTTCAAGCAATCAGGTAAGATCTGTAGCATAATTAGTTATCTCAAACGAATAGAGTTTGCCAGCGACATCCTTTTTGTCTACAGGAAATTTAACGAAAGCGCTTTTGAGCTGATTGATTGCCATAGAAAAATCAAGTTCCAACAATGCGAGCTTTTGAGCATCAAAACTGATTTTTACTTCCTGGATCGGTTTCCCGATAATAGTGATATCAGAAACTCAAGGAACGGAATTAAGATCATCTTCAAGTACTTTGAGTTGTTGGTACATGACCTGCGTAGGCATATCTCAGGCGACAGAAAAGGAATAGACCGGAGAATCGTTGATATCTATTTTTTTGAAAACAGGATATTTTACGTCACTAGGAAGTGTAGGATATACCTGATCAATAACAGATTTTATATCATTAGTTGCATCAACATCACTCTTGAAAGGATCAAACTCGATCATAATCGTCCCAAAATTATAATAACATGATGCACTGACATGTTTCACCGCCGTAATAGATTTTAACTTTTGCTCCAAAGGCATAACAACTTGTTCCTCTATCGATGATGGATCGGCACCCAAGTAACTGAAGCTGATATAATAATATGGAATATTGATTGACGGTTGAGATTCTTTTGATATCGTAAAAATACTCATCGCACCATAGACCGCTATGAATACTGTAAACACCAATATTGCTACTTTATTGTTTTTGAGGAAGTTAACCATACTCAACAACTAAATAATTAAACGATATATTTTCAATTTTCAATTTTCAATTTTCAATTATTGAACTATCTCATCTCATAGACTCAACCCACTCAATATCTGAACATATTCATCGTTGATATCTCACAATTTCACATATACATTTTGTATTCACGATCCAACTTTTTTTCTGATCAGATTACCCTCAAGTCTCGGACTGATATACTGCAACGGGATCCAGATATCATTTTTATCTGGAGATTGTGATAAAGTAATCGAAACTCTTTCATTTTCTTTGACAGAAAATTTCACGACAGGGATTTCATAGATATAATTTTGTGTCGCAGGATCCTTGTAGGGATATTCATACAACACTATTCATGTTCAGAGAAATTGTCACCATTGATCGGCAATAGCGACTTTACTTCCCAATACTAATCTTTGATACGAAAATATTTGAATACTGGTATTGGAAACATCAGTCGGTGTAATCTGACAAAGCAAGGTATTTGGTGCAAGCTTATTATCTTCACCAAGCGCTCTCATCTTAACTATTCATTCAACTCCCGCATATAAGACTTCTCATTCAAGTGAATTGGAAAGTACGGCGATATTTTGTTGTAAGGTAAGTAATTGATTTTTGAGTGACATAAGTTGCATAGTCTGACTTTCATCAGAAGCACTCAGTTGATTCGCCAAAGTTTTTTGGGCTAATTGGAGACTCGCTTTTTGATTATCGATTTGTAATTTAGTAGATTCAGCAGTATTGTCGTTGAAATTATCAGTATTGGTATCCAAAGTTTTAATCTGACTATTGTAGGTATTCTTTACCGAATCATATGAAGAAGCTAAGGTATCAAAAGCAGATTTACTTCCCATAAATGTCGTAGCCAAAGTCATGAATGTCGTAGAGAGTCCATCTATAGATATTCACATACTACTGGATTGCGGAAGATTCGTAGATGGTGTAGTAGCATTGACACTGTTCGCAACAAGCGACATAAAGACAGAAAAGTCATCTAGATAATCAGAGAATTCTGAAGCACTCATTGTATCAGATACCTTATTTTTTAGTCTAGAATATTCTGAAAGTACTTCTTGTCTGAGATTCCCATCCTTGTCAGAGACGGTAAAATTACTACTAGTAAAGACATCATTTACTTTCTTCAAGGCATCTTTGATCATAATGAGATATTGTTTGTATGCGTTGGAAATACTTGTTTTCATCTTATCTAAATCAACATTTTTTGCAGCTTTCAAGGTATCGTATTGCTGGTCCAAAAGATCTTCCTGATATTCCAACGAGGATTCTGTATATCACTGGGTCTTGTTTAGATTCGAAAGCAAAGTGGAATTATTATCATATTGATCACGAAGGATATCTTGTTGAATTGCCAAAGTATCTTCGGTCAAAGAAAAAATAGTCGTAAGATTATATAATTGTTCCTGAAGCACAGAAAGTTGGATAGCTGAATTTTGATAGGTGAGATCATCCTCATTTGGCGTTATCTTGGCGATAATAGTATTTCTAGAAACTTGTTTGCCTGGCTGACAATTGATATAATCGAGCATACCTCCTCTATTACTTACGATATTTTTGATACCATCTGCGATGACCGTGCCATACAAAGATGTTTGAAAAACTGGAGAAGCTCATACAACATAGGTCGTTGTAAATCCTTGAACGGATCATGTAGATAATAGCGTATCATCGACTTTGGGTCAACATCCAGCAATAAAGAAAAATGAAGCCGAAGCGATGAACAAGAGAGAAAAACGTTTCATTAGAAAAAACACAAAATATAAATCAGATTTATTTCATTTCAGCATTGATATATTCGAGAAATTTCGGAACATCGTCCGACTTGATCATTCCGATAGCCATATCTCCTTTGGAAATAATCATTAGATCATCACCTGGTTTGATATTCAGAAGATCTCTCACATCTTTGGGAATGACTATCTGAGATTTAGGTCACACGGTGGCTTTGCCATGCATTTTTACTTTAAGATCACAAGAAGTCATGGTAATTATTGAGTAGTTAAAATAAGATGAGGGAAATCAACAAGTATGTACGAAAATGATTTCCCCATCGTTTCTACCTATATGAATATTTAGAATCCATATTAGGAAAAGTTGGAAAAGTTTTACCAGCGTAACAATTTAAGCAATAAAGTCAATACAATAATTTAATATAAATAAAAAAGACGACTTTCGCCGTCTTTTGGAGTATAATATTGTTTTTTAAATTTTAACCAAAGCTATCCAAGCCATAAAAGCAGCAAATAGTACACAAATACTTCCCATAAGTATACTTCCTAGTGTACTAGAATAATATCGTTTATATTTTATATTTGCCCAAGATGGCCATCGCATGAGAACAATTCATTTAAGTAAAGACGCATATCCAAAAATAGAAAAGAACATAGCTCGTCCATTATTGAATGCCTGATACACCATTAAATAAAAAAATCAGAGAATCATAACAATAAATCATCGAATTCTCATTAATTCAGTATTTTTTAAAAATTTTTCTAAGACACTTTTGAATGTCTTAGGAGCAAATAATGCAGGCAGACCAAATACCAACATAAAAAGTGCTGTCCATAAGAGCAAAATCTGTGGAAATGTAAACATAAGCATATTGATAAATAGATAAAAATTATCTCTTAAGAGGGATAAACGGTATATGTTTGAAAAGTGAAAAAATACCATCAACTGCACGAGAGATGATGCTCTGTTTTTTGGTTACAGGTTGTACGATTTCAGACGATTGTTCAATAGTTTCTTTTTGTTGCATGGCAAGAAACATATATAAAATATTATTTACTTATCTGATCAGCAATTTTCTGGAGTTCATCAAAAGTGAATTCCTGAATTTTAGTTGCCCGTCGTTCATTCATATCCAATCAATCATTCGCATAACGAGGAACAAGATGTAAATGGAAATGGAAAACACTCTGTTCAGCATCTTTTCATGATGCATTGATGAGATTTACACCAGTCGCACCCAAAGATGTTTTCATTCTATATGCTATATGTTTTGCGGTAGATGATATTTTATATAAAACTTCTTCTTCTATATCAAACACATCCTGATAATGGACTTTGGGAACTATCAAACAATGTCATTTTCTCAAGGGATGTATATCTAAGAAAGCAAAAACATCATTATCTTCCCATATTTTCACGCTTGGCATCTCTCCAGCAATTATTTTACAAAAAATACAATCAGACATTTTTTACATAAGAAAAAACATAAAGTATCGTATGGATAATAGTCTTTTGAGCGAGCAAGTCAAGAATTTTAATGCAACGAAAAAAATCGCAGAAGAGCGATTTTATAGGGTAAGGAAGAAAGCCGAATCGTAGATAGTGAAGCTCAAGAATCACCAACAAAGAGAACTTTGAAAGCAAAAAACAAGAACAACAACTCAAGATCTGTTTAACACTAGCATTATAAAGGGTAAAACCCAGAACTAAGACCCATAAACAACAATACTATAACCATAATGAAAGCGCTAGGTACAATCAAAATGACGTTGAAGTAGAGAGCATACAGGAACCAGTAGATTGATGAGCAATGCTAACCGGTAAGGGAAAGCAAAGTATCTATTCATGACCTTCTTCCTATAGCATATATCAGTAGAAACGAATATATGGTATTGAGAGAAGATTATTTTATATGAAAGGAAGAGGGAGAGAATCGGCTAACAGTAATATACATCGCTTTGCAGAAATATACATCACCCATCCAAGAAACATTTTGACTAGCAGTAGGGTACAAAACAACATACACTAATACGCTGTAATTATCGTGGCCAGGCTAGTATGCCATGATAACGTTGAAGCACATAAGTTATGTTATTAGTAGTCTCAAGAATAATTGTATACCTTATTGAAGGGTAACAATGTAGCTATTCATGACCTTCTTCCTATAGCATATATCAGTAGAAACGAATATATGGTATTGAGAGAAGATTATTTTATATGAAAGGAAGAGGGAGAGAATCGGCTAACAGTAATATACATCGCTTTGCAGAAATATACATCACCCATCCAAGAAACATTTTGACTAGCAGTAGGGTACAAAACAACATACACTAATACGCTGTAATTATCGTGGCCAGGCTAGTATGCCATGATAACGTTGAAGCACATAAGTTATGTTATTAGTAGTCTCAAGAATAATTGTATACCTTATTGAAGGGTAACAATGTAGCTATTCATGACCTTCTTCCTATAGCATACATCAGCAGAACGAACATATGGTATGGAAAGATGATTACGATATAATTATATTAATTTTTTTTAATTTGTCAAATTTTAGAGGACTTTTTTTAGGAAGTAATTTAATGGCTTTTTGAAGGCTATTTTAATGACCACATTCAATTATTTTTTTGGAAAGGAAGAAGGAACCGTATATGAAACATTATAGAACGATAGAATCGAACATAACAAATACGATACAAGCAGGGGTATACACAAAACGGTATACATCGGGTTTTGACTGTACTATATGGACTAGTGAAGACTATATAGGGCAAAAAAAAGTATAATGCTACAAATAAGAGAGTAAATATAGGCAGTTTTGTTTTTATTTTTGGTAGCACTTTATTAAGCCTGAAATATAGTGGGAAATACTAGAATACAGCAAGTATGCCGATAGTGTATCGCATTATAGTCATATGCAAGACCTCCTTCCTAATATTAAGTATACTCAGAAATCGAAATAATGCAAATTTTTACTATACTAAATATATATGCCAGAAACACAGCTTTTAGCTTGAAGCTTTGAGCTTCCAGCTAAACACAATTACGAATTGAAAATACGGGCTATTTTCCTATATACAAAACAATGGTAAACTATTGAATTAATTTTCCCATATTTCAATGTTTTAATCTTTCAATTATAGAGTATGTGATTTAGTTTAGAAACGATTGTTGCACGAGCAAAGAGAAAATGATTCGTCTATCCGAATTCAGAGATTTATGGATGATTAGCAAACGCTTGGGATTTTGGTCCTTATGGATCATTACTCAAGAAAAATATAGCAGACCTTTGGACGAAACATTTCACCCAAGAAAGAGATGATATTATTCTTATGGACACGGCAATCATAGCACATCCAACCACCTGGAAAGCAAGTGGTCACTTAGCTTCTTTTTCTGATGCTTTGATAGACGATAAAAAAACCGGACAAAGATTTCGCGCAGACAAAATCATCGAAGACTTTTTTGAAAAAAACAGGGACGGACTCGACGACGAAGCTTTGGCAAAAAAATTATGAGTAAAAAATCTCTCTCCAGAATCACGAGGTAACGAAGGGATGAGAGCATTTATCATGAAAAATATCCAGAAAAATCCTGAAAGTAAAAAAGAAGCAGAATGGACAGAATGTAGAAATTTTAACTTGATGCTGGATACCCATCTCGGACCGGTAGCCAATGAGAGTTCAAAAGTCTATATGAGACCAGAAACCTGTCAATCATTGTTCACGGATTTTAAAGCGATATTGGATACAACAAGAGCAAGGATTCCATTTGGATTAGCACAGATAGGGAAAGCATTCAGGAATGAAATCACTCCAGGACAATTTCTCTATAGGACAAGAGAATTTGAACAAATGGAAATAGAATATTTCGTAGAAAATGATGCAGATAGAGCGATGGAAACATATAATATACGGAAACAAGATGCAATGAAATATCGGACAACCATTATAGGAATCAAACCCGATCATTTGAGATTCAAAGACCATGAAAAGCTCGCACATTACGCTGCAGCAGCGACCGATATAGAATATCAATATCCACGAGGATTCTGAGAGATTCAAGGAATACACAACAGAACAGATTTCGATCTCAAACAGCATCAAGAGGTAAGTGGAAAGGATATGCAATATTCTGATCCTTTCACAGGGAAAAGATATATTCCTCGATGTATAGAAGCATCATTTGGAGTAGGAAGAACTGTCATGGTGACTATGTTGGAATTCTATGATGAAGAAAAACTAGACGACGGTGAGACTCGTGTGGTAACAAGATTTCCAAAACAATTAGCACCTATAAAATTCGCTGTTTTACCTTTGGTTAAAAAAGATGATAAACAAGTAGCGTTAGCAGAAAAAATCTTCAAAGAATTGAGTAAGGACTATAAATGCGAATATGATGACGGATGAGCAATAGGGAAAAGATATCGCAGACAGGATGAAATTGGGACACCATACTGCATTACCATAGATCATCAAAGTATTGAAGATGGAACCGTCACCATCAGAGAAAGAGATAGTATGAAACAAGAAAGAGTAAAAACTGACGAACTAAAGAACTTTATGAAATATATATCGTAAAATGAAAATTGCTATAATTTCAGATATTCACGATAACGCCCATAATATCATTATGGCACTTAATCAAATAAAGAATTTTAACATTGAAGAAATTGTCTTTTTATGAGACTTTTGTTGAGCCGCAATTGCAGGAATATTATGTGCTAGTCCTATAAAAATTAGAGCTATTTGGGGAAATAATGATGGAGATAAATCACTTATAACAAAACTCTCATTGAAAGAATGAAGTAATCTGGAAATGGGATTTGATGTCTTTGATATTATAGAAATTGATAATCGTAAACTATTCTTATCACACTATCCTCTACTGGCAAAATCTATGGCAAAATCTTGAGATTTCGATGCAGTTTTTTATGGACACAATCATCTAAAAAACAAAGAGTTTATCTGAGATTGTTTAGTTGTAAACCCAGGAGAAATTGGTGCATACAAGACTGGCGTAGCTACGTTCGCTATCTATGATACCAAAAATAATGATGCAGAAATCATAGAAATAAAAAATAGCATAACAACCAATACCCAAGAAGCACAAGAAAAATTTAAAGAAATAGAATATGAATTTAATAAACAAAAATGACATCAATACTAATATACAAAAAATATCATTTTAGCATTTCTTCATTTTAACATTTTAGCAATTTAGTCATGGTTGAAGCAAAAAATTTTGTAGAGAAAGAGTTGGGCAAAAGCTTAGACGAAACACAGCAAACGGAAACCGTCCCAGAAGCTAAAGAACAAATACCCGTCTACACTCCTCCTCCACCACAACTACAGGAATCTGTTCCTCAAATGCCAGAATTTTTTACACAACAAGCTCCGGTAGTACAGGTCATAGAAAAAATCATCTACAAAAAACAAAGAATACACGGATTCTTTAGGACATTGACAATAATAGCATTGCTTGTTATATGATTTCTAATGCTTGGAGAATCTACAAATATGATAAGCCTTTCTATAAACAACTTCAATCTTCATCAAATTTATCCGTTGGTAATTATTTTCAGTACTATTATTATCCGAAGCTACAAATGATTGCTCGGAAAAATTTTTGGACTAATCCTCTTTTTGACCGTCTTTTGATGAATATTTACTATAGGAATCTATACTTCTCTCAATCCTTCAACAAAACGGAAAGAGGGAATACAACGAGAATATCAACTACCTAAAGCAGATAAAAAGACGAATATCTATATGGAAACCATGATAGGAAATTCTTCCATTATATGAAAAAACACTACAGGAAAAACAATCCTATGATCTTGGAATTCTGATAGAAAAATACTTCTTGCCTCAGGGGAAAACAATAACATAGCATATCTCAAAATCAAAGAAGACAGCAATCGAAATGTACTGCAAAAATATCGGAGCAATAGCAATCTACAGGTTCCTAATGATAAGCTATTTGACTTCATCTATATCAAGAATCTTTTCTGACTCCATACTATCGATTTCACTACATTCAAACGAAAAGCACTAAAATTTCATGCAGGAATCGATGATATCAGCATAAATATAGGAAATGTACTTTCAGGAAATACCATAGAGATCCAAGGTGCTGCAGCAAATATACAGATAGATGTTCCCAAAGACATAGGAGTTATTATGTACTATAAACATCTTTTGGGTATGCTCGACACACCTCAATTCGATGTATTATCATGACATTATTTTCAATCACAAAATCTCAGTGGAGCAAAAGGAATAGTGAATATCTATATCAACATATGAGTAGGAAACACAAAAATCAATCGAGTAGACGCTAAATAAACCATAGAAAATAAGGTGAAAGTATAAAGAGACAAGGCCTTTCACCTTTTATCTTTCACCTTTTACCAATATGTAAATATGAAGCTAATCAGCAAAAATAGACACATTTATCACGATTATCAGGTCGACAAGGAATATGAAGTCGGAATAATTTTAAAATGATATGAAGTTAAGTCAATCAAGACAAGTCATGTAAATATCAAAGATGCGTTTGTAAGATTAGAAGATAAAGAATTATGGATACTCAATATGGACGTGCCATTATATGAAAAAACATCTCATGTACTCGTCCCTAGCTATCAATCCAAAGGCAAAAGAAAATTATTGATCACCAAAAAAGAATTAGCGAAAATTTCTGCAGCACTCGACAAATCATGAACAACTATCATACCGTTGGAAATATTCATCAACAAAAAAGGATTAATTAAACTCAAAATAGGAATAGCGAAACTTATGAGAAAGATAGAAAAAAAGCAAATACTCAAAGAAAAGGATATCAAAAAACAGATGGACAGAGAAATGAAAACAATGAGATAATTTATTATTGAAACGCCAAGAAAAATTGAGATATAGCGAAATTTTTCTAACGTCAAAACAATAGTTTACTACACAATTTTTCATTGTGATAGTAACTATATATTCTTCAATCATAGTTTCCCAATCGAATCTTTCATTCGTTTTGGGAACTACATATCATTCAATCAAATATAGAAAAAATTTTTGAAGAACGAGACGAAAATGAAAAGTATTTTTGAAGGAGAATATACAAATCTATGATTTGGAATTGAAAAGTTAGACCGAATTCATATATATACCACACGACCAAAATGGCACCTTGCTAGAGTGGTCTAATAGACGGGTCTGCAAAACCTTGGTTCGCCGGTTCGAATCCGGCAGGTGCCTTATATACTCTAGCAATACAACCAAGCGACTAGTATCAGTTCCGTCGTCAAAAGAAACTTCCTTCGTGGAAGCTTTTTTTGTTTTTTAAAAAATTTGACCTATGTAAAAAAATAAATATAATAAGTTATTTATATACTATACATAGTCATGAACAACTCAGGAGATGCATATGCCTATTATACAGAAAAAATAGATGGACAGGAAATATTCACCAAAGAATACGACAAGAAGTACATCAGTAGACATATACTTGAATTATATCACACATTACAACAAAGTGTATCTTCCTACAAAAAAGAGATATATTTTGGAGAATGTACCTTAGAAGGGAAAAAAATAGATCAACGAGAAATATCAATACTCAGCTTATCTCCTCAATGAATTTATGAAGCAAGTACATTGGATAAACAATCACTTCTTATTACTCATCCTGAATACATACCAGGAAAAACACTCAAGGAATATGAAAACGAAATAGGGAAAATGAGGATAGATATACTCTGCAATAATATCACCCAAGATATACAAAGAAAAAGTGGTATATTATTTACTGATATGTACGGTATTACCCCTAATAATATAAAAGTACAGATAGAAGGAACAACAGCAAAATTAATTATAACAGACATAAGCTGTAATATAAAATATTTATATCAAACAGGAAAAAATGCATTGCTATTGGATACATTAGCCAAAGAGCAAAAAGCAAATATATAAACAATAAAAAAATCCATTGAATAGATATAACCTATAATTCGTACGTTATTTCCCTATATACTCTTTCCCCATATACGGCACCAAGACCTCAGGGATCTTGATTGTACCATCTTTTTGTTGATTATTTTCTATGAGAGCTATAAGAATCCTTGGTGTAGCGATAGCAGTATTATTCATGGTATAACAATATTTAATTTTTCCCTCTACATCACGATATCTAAGATTCAATCTACGTGCCTGGAAATCCAAAAATGAAGTCACAGAGTGTGTTTCTCCATATGCATTACGTGAAGGCATCCAGCATTCCAAATCATGAGAATTGTACTTACCGATAGCTAAATCGCCAGAACATAGCTGTAACAGACGATACGGAAGTTTAAAATCATCAAGAATATCCATAGCATTTTGCAGAATCTGTTGATGATATTCGTTGGACATTTTTTCATCTTCCGGCAAAATAACGACTTGTTCTACTTTATTGAATTGATGTACCCTATAGAGTCCAGCAGTATCTTTTCCATACGTACCAGCTTCTCTACGATAACATGCAGAATAGCCGCAATATTTTTTTGGTAAATCTTTTTCCTCCAAGACTTCATCCATATGATACGCAGTCACAGGAATTTCAGATGTTCAAATAAGCCATTGATTATCTCTTTCCATCCGATACGCATCCTCCTCTCCTCCAGGAAAATATCCAGTTCCAATAAGACATTCTGGATTAACAATATTTGGCACATTCATGGGGGTAAATCATTTTTCTACAAGTTTTTTTAAGGTATATTGCAATACTGCTTGTTCAAGTAACATACCATCACCCTTGAGAAAATAACTACGCGCTCATGCAAGCTTAACTCCCCTTTCTCCATCGACCATATCATATTGTTTCATAAGCGTCATATGATCTTTTGGCTCAAAATCAAAATTCGGAACATCACCAAAAGTCTTGACTACAACATTTTCACTATCATCCTTACCGATAGGTACATCATGATGTAAAGCCGTATTCGGCATTTTTAGAAGTTCGATATTCAACTCTTTAACAATCGTATCATATTGTTGTTCCAATCACTGAATTTCAGTTTTCAAAGCTTTGGCACTATCGTATTCCTTTTTTGCTGCTAGCTCTTTCTGCTGGAATTTCATCACATCGATCTTTTGTTGAAACTCTTTTCTCTGATCATCTTTTGCGAGAATAGCTTCGACATCTATTTGTTTCCCTTTCTTTTCACAAATTATTTTATATGCCGCGATATCGTCGCGAACTTTTTTCAAATCAATCATTGGATTTTAAATTAAAATTTAAAATGTTACGAGTATCTAGTTACGAGTAACGAGTATTATTTTAGCGATTTTATCAACCCTCAAAGAAGTTTTGATATTTCTTTTACTTCTATATACATTTTTTGGAAAACTTTTTCATCTATATATCATAATCTTTTAGCTAAAATAAGCATAGAACGCAGTTCTCCAGAAGATCATTTAGCAACATATAAAAAATATTTAAACTCATTATTACTCTTTCTTTCAAATCATTCTGCTATATTATTAGAAATAGAAACTCAAGCTCTTTGTATTTGATCTCTAAAGGAAAAATCTTTGAGCGACGCTAATTGCTTGTATATCTCATAAGATAAATCTTGTGCTTTTTGCCATGACAATATCTCCTCAAAGTCATTTATTAACATTTCCACAACTAACAAGATAAATACAATAACTCGTGACTATTCACTATTAATCCCGCGTCACCAGTCACTCTACACTCGTCACTGAAAATTTTCTATCTGAAGAAAATCTTTTTATAAATCATTTCTGCAGCAAGTCTAAGACTGTTCGAATTTTTTTGTCTATGTCACTTAGTAAGACTATGTTCGGTATAGCGGATATGAACGGGAATTTCTTTATATCTCAATCCAAATCTTTTAATTTGTTCGTTGAGTTCATTAGCATAATGCATACCATCAGCAGTCAATGTAAATTTCCTCAAAGCGGAAAGGGAAATAACCCTATACCCAATATGAGGATCAGAAACCTTTGTTCCATAAAACATTCTAGTCACTAATTTGGCTATTCGAAGAATATATCTTCTCAAAGACGGCATATTCTGGACGATACTTCCATCAAGGAATCTTGAACCAAGATAAAGATCGGGCTTTTTATTCTCTAGATCCAATCATAGTTTTGCATCCTGTTTGATATGTTGCATAAAGGTATACATATCTTTGATATCCATCTGGCCATCAGCATCGAAGCCAACGAATCGATGAATTTTCATTTCATCGCCATATTTCTTGATGAAATTATATCAGGTTTGATTGGCTGCTCATCAGCCTCTATTGATGGTATGAGACAAAACAATGATCATTTTATCAGAATATTGCTGTCTCTTTTGCTGTAAAACGGACAACGAGTTGTCCGATGATCCATCATTGATTACGACAATCTTGGAAAATCCGTGAGCGATAATCTCATCTATAACACTACCGATAACTTCTGCTTCATTATATACCCTAATATTAAACACAAACTGATCTTTTTCATCCGTATTGACTCGTTGATGAAAAAGAGATTGATTGATCATATATCCTTTATCTATAGCTTCCTGAGAAATAAGTCTTGTGAGTTGAAATTTATCTTTAGTATGTTTATTGAGAAGATCTATATAAAAATAGAATAAAAGAATAAGTGAGATATAAACAAGCAAATCTGCACCTCTAGCCAATCAAAAAAAGCTACCAAATCTATTGAGTAGTCCTTGATTAAATGCAAAGAGAACTACCATACCTCATCCAATAAAAAAAACTATGAAATGTAAAATGTTCATTTTTTTACGTTTATAGAGATCTACCCCAAAGAGGATGAACACTATAGCAGAAAGTATGATAACAAATTGTAACAAAGACATAGCGTACGGACGAGATAAAATCAATACCTAATGTGTATTTAGTTAATAGATAAAATCAAGCGATTAAGAAAATATCATTGATTTTTAGATAATTTTATTTATAACATACAAAACAAATATGTCAACAATGGAAAACCAGATACAAAAAGAAAAAAAATCAGTCTTCAGAATATGGGCTGAAAAACACCCAACAACAATCTTAATTATAGGAATGGTAATAGGTATCATTCTATTCTATGGATGTTTAGTACTCTGGGGAACATCAATATAATACAAGAATGAGAGTAGGTATTTCCTAGCTCTTTTTTTTAAAAGTTGTATTGATACTAAGCATCATTTTTCTATACTTATCAAAACCATTATTTAGTTATATATTACACTATTATGAATTCAGGAGAAATTATTATATTTGTCCTATTAATCTTAGGATCTGCTTTTTTTTCAGGGACAGAAATAGCATTGATGAATATCCCTTTACACAAAATAAATGCACTAATCAAAAAAGGAAATAAGACAGCATTACTTTTGAAACATCTCAAAAACAAGAGCGATAGATTACTTATCACCATACTCATTGGAAATAATATAGTAAATATCACCGCAGCATCATTAGCAACCAAAATAAGTATTGATATTGCTGAAATATCAGGACGAGAAGCAGGCACAGCAATAGGGATATCAACAGGAGTTGTCACTCTACTGATTTTATTATTCTGAGAGATTTTCCCAAAATCATTGGCGCTCAAATATGCAGACACCATAGCATTAAAAGTAGTTCGTATCTACAAAGTATTACAAATAATTCTCTTTCCTATAGTACGACTTGTAGAATCATTAATAAAGGTCCTCAAATCAAAAAAATCACATAAAATGACTGACGAAGAAATAGAAGCATTTATAGATATGGGAAACAAAGAAGGAATTTTCGAAAAAGGTGAATACGAAAAAATAAAGAATATGTTAGATTTCTATGAAATAACTGCAGAAGAAACAATGGTTCCGAGAGTAAAAATCGAAGCATTAGATGCAAACCTCACCCTACAACAAGCATTAAACAAAGTATTACAGTTTTCTCATTCCCGTATACCTATCTATGAACACAACATAGACCAAATCAATCGAGTAACAAGCATCAGAGAGCTTTTTCAACTTCAACAGAATCCTATTTATTTAGATAAGAAACTAAAAGATCTCCCAAAAAATGATATCATAAAAGTGCCGCTAACAACACCCACCCACACTATATTAGATATGTTCAAACGCAGCCGTAAACATATTGCAGTCATAAATGACGAATACGGTGGTGTAGCATGATTGATCACATTAGAGGATATCGTAGAAGAAGTATTCGGTGATATCAAAGACGAAATAGATAGAGAACCTATAGCTATCAGAGAGACACCAACAGGACTACTCATCCAATGAGACGTAAAGTTTGAAGACGTTATCCAAAAACTAGGGATAGATTTTTTACATCTCGGACTTTCTGAAGAAGAGTTTTGATGAGAGACAACAAGTTATGTCTTTATGAGCAAAGCTAAGGGATTGCCGAAATTAGGACAAAAAGTAACACTCCCTATTCACGATATAGAACACGAAGAAGTTAAAAAATCACTGATTATGAAAATCAGTAAAATAGAAAACAAAGTTATCCAGGAATTAGAAGTAAGTATAAACAAAAAAGTAAATAAGAAGGAGTAGCGTGATTAGAACATATCCTGTCTAATCTATCTATCCCATCTTATTACCTATTATAAAGCAATTTCCGTTTCCTCACCCGTTTTCATATGTTTGATTTTATAGAGTTTCTTTGCTTTTTCTCCTTCACCAAAAATAACAACATGAGGAATTCATTTTTTGTCTGCATAAGCAAACTGTTTTCCCAATTTCTCAGCAGATGGATAGATTTCTATAACTTTGCCTTCATCAACAAATATATTTGCCAACATGGAAATATCATTCATTGTTTCAGAGAAATTCACAAAAAGATATTCTGTCGCCGTCGTATGTTCAGGTTTCATAGTTTCTAAGATTAAATAGACTATTCTTGAAAGTCCTATACTTCCTCCTACACCAGAATAGTTACTTTTTTTTGGATTGATATGTCCAGTGAGATTTTCATATCTTCCTCCAGAACTAATACTTCCAAGTGCAATATCATCATCAAATAATGTTTCATAGACCGTACCGGTATAATAATCTAATCCCCTGATAATACATGGATCCCAGACAATAGTATATTTTTTTCCTTGATTAAGTCCGTCAACAAAACGAAATACTTCTTGCAATTCTTGATATCATCTACGATAGAGATCATTGTCTACAAGATGCGGATCTAATTTCTCAAAATTGCTTTGTACAAAAGTGATTATTTTTTTGACTTCATCAGGAGAAACAAGTTCAGCGAGTTCTTTTTGAAAAATATCAAATGGTATCTTATAATATTTATCAAGTATACTATACAATTGTGGAACAACTTTTTCATCAAACTGAGAAAAAAATCCTGCAAGAAGATATCTATTATTTACATGTAATGAAAATGGTTTGTTATTGAGAAATTTAGCTATGATCTCATGTAAAGTTTTAGCTATTACGACTAACATCTCCGCATCATAAAAAAGATTTTTACCTATAGCTCATTTTTCAGTTTCCTGCCAAATAACATCTATATCTGACTGCCAAAATTCCTTGAATCTTCCTCTTTGCGATCTTTCTCCTCTTCGAACGGGCTGAATTTGATAACGCTTGAAAGGAAAGGTTAATTCATTTTCTCGATCCAAAACATATCTTGCAAAAGGCACCGTTAGGTCAAAATGTAATGCATAGTCTTTAGTATCATCCTTACCTTGAGCTAATCCATATAATCAAAAAATCTGTTTCCCTGCATCCTCACCATTTTTGGCAAGAAGCACAGAATTCGCCTCAACTGCAGGAGTTTCTATATGGGCAAAACCATAGTGACGATAATTCTGTTCAATAATAGCTTTGACTTGATCGAACACCAACTGCTCTGCTGGACTGTATTCAGGGAATCACCCGGGACGGAAAACCATACTACAAAAATTACGTGATAAATTCACTGTTAATGTAGTTTCTTAGAGAGAAATTGCAAGTCGATTAGAGAAAACAGCTATATGGATTGTAATTTTTTATCAACTTCTCCATAAGCTTTATTATAAGAAGGTTCTGTTAGCCTTTTTTTTGTATCAGCTTTTTTAGCCTCATTCATATTTTTGGTACTTGCAGGAGGAAGTTTCATAGAAAATCCAAAAAGATCAGGAACAGGTCTAGTTTGATGTAAATCAAGAATTTTTTTCTCTCAGCTACTTACCTTATCATATATCACTTTAATTCTTACATATTGATAATCTCTATAAAGAGTGCTTTCCATTTGCTTAATGTCATCCTGAGAATATCAAGCGTTATGATCAAAATCAGGACCATTGACAGCAGAAACAGCAAGAATTTGATCTGATGATATCAGTCATGTTAAAGGTTCTATAAGAGCGAGTTTAGCATTTTCTGCTCTTGCTTTAGCCAATCATTCATTATTAGCATATTCTCAATCATAAGGCAAATGACTAGCACTTCATTCTATTTCTACTCTAATATTTGTAATACCGGATGTCGATTGTAATGTAGTCAATTCGGCTTTTAACAATGATATATTATCCTGACCAACGATATCTTTGGTTTTTGGATCATTTGGATCGATATCTCAAGCATAGAAATATTGTTCTGCAAGGACTTTTTGATCTTTATAAGAAACATTTTCCTTGAGTTGGAGTTGATCTACGCCATCAGTTTCTACAATAAGCAATGTAGGATAAAGTGTTTGCAATTTTGTAGCATACAATGAATACATTTCTTTGCTTAATTGCACTTCTTTGATCGTATCTACGCCAACATGTTCTATTTCATCATGAAGAATATTCAAAGGAGTTTTTGGTGTTTCAAGATATTCTTTCATAGATTGTACCGAATTTTGTTTATCGTTAAAAGCAAGCCAATATTTATATTCTTCGAGATTTACATAAAATCCATTATCTCAAGTATATTCCCAAAATAAAGAAACACAAAAAATACCCCCACTATAAGGGAGTTAAAATTGACAAAAATTGACAATTTTATAAATAATTATACTATATGACTTGTAAGATACTTTTTAGCATAGATATACGCCAACAAAATCAAAAATGCTACCAAAGCGAAGGGAGAAATATTCATATCGATCATATACCCACCAACGATAGGTCAAAAAACATTGGCTAGATTTGCCAATGCAGAGACATTTCCATTTACCACTCCTACATCTTGTCTATTGCCGAGCATCACATTCTGAAACACTGGACGGAAAATGCCCTGAAAAATAGAACTCAAAGCAATAAATCCGATAACGGGATATAAAGAGCCAAAAATAAATGCTCCCACATAACAGGCTACCATACCAAGCAAGCTAATACTGATAAGCTTTTTGTTGGTGAATCTCTTGAGCCGAAATTTCGGCAAAAAAAGACCTTGATTGATCGCCATAATCAATCCGAATAACGCCATGATATAGCCACTTTTTTCTCCTCACAATCAGAAACGTGCATTCAAAAAGAGAATAAACGACATCTGGTAAATCATGATAGCGAGGTTGACGACGAAGAAGACCAGATAATATTTTTTTTCATTGGAAACAAAGATATCTTTGAAAATACGGAAAATATTTACACCGACTTTTTTGGCTTTATCAAGAAGTTTATTGGTTTCAGGAACTCCTCGATAGATAAATATAAGATTCAAAAATGCTAATATTCCACTGATAATAAACGGAATCTTGACTCCATATCCAAGTAACCATCCCCCGATCGCCGGACCGATGATAAATCCTATCCCGAAGATCGCACCGAATAATCAGAAATTTGCTGTACGTTCCTTGTGATCCTCGGAAATATCACTAAGTACGGATTGGATAGCTCAAACATTTCCTGAAGCTAATCATGTAAAAATCCTTGCCAAGAGATAGATGTAGATATTTCACGATAACGCAATGATAATATAACTAACAAAACTGAAAAACACCGATACTAATAAAATCGGCCTTCTGCCATATTTATCCGATAAGGCTCAAAGGACAGGACTAGCAAAAAGTCAGAATAGTGCGAACAAGGTCACACCCAAAGAAATCATAAAATAATCCGTATGGAAGAATTCCACCAGATTGGGATACGCAGGGATCACAATAGTCAACCCAAGGATATCCATAAATAACGTGAAAATGGCTATTCGCTTGATTTTCTTCATATGCCCAAAAAAAACAAAAGGTAGAAAACAAAAGGCAGGATGTTTCTACTTTTTACTTCTACCTTCTACTAAATATATATTATTGTGCACTATTTCCGATTTTGTAATCAGCAAGTACCATAGTATATGGCTGTTGAGCTCGTTGATCTACCTTAATATCTGATTTGAGTCCGATACCAGAAGCAAGATAAAGATAACTCTTATTATCCCTCCAGAGATTGAACATAACATATACTTTTTGAGGAGCTTTGAATTTTACGGTCTGAGGAGCACCATAAAAAGGAGAATTACCTCAATTTTTGAGAATTCTCACTGCATCATCACCGGTAACTTTGTCAGAATTCCTTTTTGCTGCTTTAAAAGGAAGTAATCTTGCATTGACACTCATGACACCATCAGCATAGACTTCAACTTGGATACCTGCCCTACTACCATATTGTTCCCAAATTTCCTGTCCATTGATCAGGTAAGGATACATAATACTAAAAGAAGTATATTCAGGATAGATATCTTTGCTATCTCCTTCTTCTATCTCTATACCAGGGATAGTCACAGAAGATTTACTTTCATCTCTCATCAAAGGATAATAAGGACCATTGCTGTTCTTATAGACGACAAAAGGTTGACCGACTTGAGTAAAGATCTTATCCTTGAGATAACTCGTTGTCATAAATTCATTTGCTAAAGCGAACGCCTCTTTTTCAGTAAGTGTTTTGTTATAATTATAGTTTGCATTAGTTTTATTTCCTCGAAGACTACAATTTCTTACATCGAACGTATAATCAAAATCCCCTTCTGTAAGACCAACAGAAAAGATTTTGCTAGCAGAAGCTCCGAAACCAAGAGATTGGAGAATAGCTATTCCGTTGCAGTTAAGTTGTAAGAGAATATTGTCTTTTGCAGCAAGCGTTTTGACGCTCGCTTCATCAAAAGCATAAGAAGTAATACCATAATCCACAGGTGGGACTAATTCTGAGGCAGCCATTTTAGTATTGCTTGTGGTAGTTTCCACTGCAAAAGTGAAACCGATACTTAACACAACCAATCAAAGAAGGAGAAGTTTTTTCATGGAACAAAGTAAATAAGATAAAATCTAATCTATATATAGTACGATGATAAATGTAACTAGTGACAAATCTGACCAACCATTTTCAAAACAAAAAGATATATATAGTAATCTATGAAATCGCAGTAATCTTGACACCGATATTCTTTAGCTTTGTTACGATATCATCATATCCCCTAGCGATAATATCCTCGTTCATAATATTTGTAGTCCCCTGAGCCATAATTCATGCCAATATCATAGCTCCTCCACATCTCAGATCTGTAGAAGAGACATAACCACCTCTCAGTTTATTAGGACCGATAACAATCGCTTCATGAGGATTGAGAATTTCTATTTTGGCTCATAAATTTTCCAACTCTGTCAAATAATTGAATCTTCCTTCATATAAAGTCTCAAAAATTTTGGAGACTCCTTTTGCCTGAGAAAGCAAAGTTCCGAATATCGATTGAAGATCTGTAGGAAATCCAGGATAGATTCTTGTTTCGAATTTTACGGCCTGATAATTTTTCTTATTTTTGGAAGTAACCCTGATAGTCTCTTTATCAAGAATTTTGAAATCAATCCCGATTCTACTAGCAACACTATAGATAGCAGACAAATCATCGACATTACATCCTTTGATCGTCAATTCAGAATCGTCCGCACCAGCACCGATCGCGAAATACGTTCCTGCCTCGATATAATCAGAAATAATTTTAAATTCTTCTTTCTGAATATTAATTTTGGACGGTTTAACGACGATACTATGATCGACATTGAGATGGATATCTGCTCCGACAGTATTCAAGAAATCTATCAGATTCCTCACATGTGGTTCGATAGCGACTTGATAGATATTGATCTCATAATCGAAATTATTTGCGAATGCAAGATACGTCAATAACGCTTCTATCGCAGTCACCGAAAATCCAAGTAACATGATATTTTTTTTTGGTTGTCCTGTCACTTCGAATTCTTTGTATTCGCCTTCTTTGATAGTAATTCAGGCTTTAACCAAAGCATCATCAAACATATCCAAAGGCCTTTTGCCGATATTGCACCCACCACTACCGACGAATTTCACTTTGCCGTATTTAATAAGTCCAAAAGGAATAAGTAAAATAGACGCTCTGAATTTTTTCGCCAAATCATCCGTAAGATCAAAATAGTCCTTGGATTTTGCTAAAGCAGCATGTGCTAATGTCTCCATAGAAGCGACATCTTTGATATTGGGTTTATTGAGTAATTTCACTTTATTGTCTATACAATAGTTCGCTGCCACGATAGGCAAAGCCGCATTCTTGCTTCCTGAAATAATCACTTCGCCTTTGAGATTTGATGAATACTCTATTTTAAACATAGACTATTGATAAAATGATAAATGGTTCCGATACATCGGGCCCGATAAACGCTCCGCGATAAATAATAGCTGTAAAATAGTCTACGAAATCAGTCAGCATTTTCAAGCAAAGAAAAACAGGCCCGGAATCCATCCTCTTGTCTTGGCCTCATTCCGGCGTCAGGAAATTGCAGCCGGAATCCATGCTAACCAAGTAACATGTGTATGGATGCCGGCCGCAAACAATAACGCCGGCATGAGGTATTTGGGTGGGTACATGGATCCCGCGAAGAAATAAAAAAATCCCCGACAAAACGGGGATATATTCCGATACGGAATAAATGTCTTTTTAGGGGCCAACAGCGTCCTCTAACCTTTTGTACACTTCTTCCTGGGTTGGAGTCAGTTTACCCTTTATATCGGGAAGCATATATTCCACATCCCGAATATAGGATTGAAGGAGTTGATACGCAGGATCATCTGGTTTCAGATGTTTCTTTGCCTTAACAATAAGGCTCTGTACGTCAGTTTTTTCAATAGCCATAAAAATAGTTTTTTTGTTTGTGGAAAAATATTATATATATTTTAGATTAAATAGCAAGATCTTTATAACCTCCTCTTCGTCTTGTAGCGAATAACCTCACCCCACCTCTCCTCTCAGAGAGGAGTGTAATCTTTACTGAGGTCTCCTCTGATAGGAGGAGAACAAAGAGGAGGTTGTACTAAACAACTATTTTACCATCTTCTCCAGCTTGGACACTGTTGATCGACATCGATATGAGAAAATCCTTGATGTTTGATACCATCGACAATAGCTTGAGTGAGTAATGGCAAATCTTTATCTACCATATGGACAGAATATCCACATCAAGCAGATTTAGCGAGTCCGACAGGATCAAAGGGCATGAGTTGATTTCATTCAGGGGTTGATTTGGTTTTGACGTGAAGTGGAGTTGTCGGAGAGGCTTGACCGGTAGTCAGTCCGTAGTTTTCGTTATTTGCAACGATATAGGTCAGATTAATATCTCTTCTGCAAGAATGAAGAAAATGCCCAAGTCCGATTCCGTACCCATCACCATCTCCTCCATACGCGATGACCGTTAAGTCAGGATTAGAAAGTTTCACACCAGTAGCGAAAGGAAGACTTCTTCCGTGCAGAACCTCACAACCATACCCATCAATATATTGGCTCATCTTGCTCGCACAACCAATACCTGTAAGGATAACAACCTTATGTTTTGGTATATTGAGCTCCTTGAGTGCATTCTTGATAGCCGCCATAATGAGAAAATTTCCACAACCAGGACACCATTGAATTTTAGTTAAACCAGATCTCATGAAAGTAGTAAAGAATATAAAACCAATGTCATTGCGAGGAACGAAGCAATCTTATGAGATGACCACACTTCGTTCGCGATGACTAAAGAACAATGTCTTCTGCAAAGATAGGATATGATGTATATTTTCTGATACTTGTAATTTTATTATTCCACTTCTTGTCGTGTAAGAGACATTTATTGGTAATTAATTCCTGTATTTGACCACTATAATTCATTTCTACAAAGACTATTTTTTTGATCTGCTTCACGTGAGTATCCAAAAATTCTTTCAATCTCATATCCAGCGGTTGGAATACTTTCAAGACTATTAAACCATATTTTACATTTTTTTTATTTTTTTCACGGATATATTGTTCGAGAACTATTCTATTCATACCAAAGGTCACGAAGAATATCTTAGCTTCGGGATTAATGATTTCGTAGCCATAAAAATCTTTGGTGAATTCTTGCTGCACGAACGTATCGAGTTTTTTAAATCTCTTATCATTCATCAGTTTTTTATTTACTGGATCTTCACTCGTTGCTCCGTATTCATCATGTTCATAAGAGGTAGCAATAAATTCACCATTTTCTGTTCATGGTAAAACGACCGGAGAAATGCCATCAGGAGTAAATGCATACCTTTTGTATCATTCAACTCCTTGAACTTGTAATTTGCCACGATTCACAGTTTCAAGAACTAATTTTGTCTTATCCACAGAAAGGTACGATTCAGAGAATTGTTTATCAATCAACACGATAACAGGATGTTGATATTGGTCAGATCGATTCAATGCTTTTCCAATAAGTGCATATCAATCTTCATACGTCGAAGGAGCTAATACAATAGGAAAGGTATCTCAGAAACTTGCATTTAACGCGTAATTGATATCTGATTGACCGGTATAGGTCGGTGTCCCTGTACTCGGACCATCACGCTGAGAAAGCACATAAACTCATCATAATTCAGCGATATGTGAAAAAGCAATAGATTCCGTCATCAACGCAAAACCCCCTCCACTCGTTCCCGTCATAGCTCTTTTGCCAGCAAATTTAGCGCCAAGCATGGCGATACTACAAGCTATTTCATCTTCACCTTGATAGAAGGTAACATGTTTATTTTCGGTAATGACTTCGATAAGCGATGATGCTGGTGTCATAGGATATGCAGCATAAAAATCCATTCATGAAGCCATCGCTCATTTTCCGATAACCTCATTACCAAACATAAAGACTTTTTCCGGACCAATATTTTTGGACAGATCATATTTTGACGAAGAAAAATATTCATATCATTTTTTCATACAATCAACATTTGCGGTCAATATATCACCAGTAAATCGCTCTGACAACAATTTCTCTCCTTCCTCACACGGGATTCCAAGGAGTTTCAAGCTCGCACCAAAGAAGTAGACGTTCTTATATTGAATGTCCGTCTTTTTGAGTTTATGAATCTTTTTGAGATCATAAACTTTTTCATTTTTGGTGATCGAATAGTTATCGAATGGGAAGAAATGATCGATCTTTTTGGTGATGAAAGGAGCCGAGTCAGAGATATAGAGAAAAAAGTCATTATTATCCCCTTTGATGATAGACGCATATTCTTTGTCACCGAGAATCGTATATCCTTTGGCGCATAAAAGTTCTCCGAGAAGCATTCACGAAGTATTCACGCCCGTTCACGCAGGTCCTGAGAAACCGATTGAGATATTCATACTTTATGACTAATAAACTAAAAGTAATTTGTCCGCCGTGACGGACGTAATGAGGGCTTCGCCCGTAATTTGAACTTCGTTCGTAATTTATCGTAATTGGTAATTAATTACGTGAAGCATAGTATTCCAATATATACCCAAAACAAAATAGTTTGCAACAAAAAAACTGAAGGTGTATAATTTTTTACTCTTTCAAAAAAACACACTTATCATTAGCCAGATATATTTTTATATATTCCTCTAATAACAAAACAGTAAAAAAACTTGATTTTTTATATAATATATTTATAATATCATCACTTTTGATTATATTTGAAGTACAGATGAAAGATTTTGCAAAATTACTCAATACAGGGAAAACAATATTTTCCGTAGATGATATCTATCAAATTTTTCCACATTTCAATAAATTTTCTCTCAGAAATCTTATTTCTAGAATGGGAAAACAGTGATTACTACAAAACATATGCAACGGCATCCGAGCATTACCAAAATACAATATATACGAATTGGCAAATGCTCTACAAAAACCCTCATACATCAGCCTAGAGACAATACTCTACAAAGAGGGGATTACCTTTCAATATTACGGTAATACTATATATTCAATAAGTACAAAAACCAACGATTATGCGATAGGAGAAAAAAAATATTCTTATAAAACGATAAAACCGGAAATTTTATTAAATCCCAAGGGAATCATCTACAAAGATTGATATGCAATCGCCACACCAGAAAGAGCAATATGTGACAGATTATATCTCACTCCTCATCATTACTTTGACAATCTAAGAAATATCGATCGAGAAAAAATTGAAGAAATAGCAGAAATATATGATAACAAAAGAATGCTTTTAGATATCAAAAAACTCAAAAATGGCATTGAACATTAATCTTCATAGAAAAAAAATGATACAAATCTGGATAGATATAGTAAACTCAGCTTATGGGAAAATACTATGATTTAAATGATGAACGCTCCTCTATCTATTATATAATCTAGATAGGTTTTCTACTGACCTTGATTTTAATCTTTTAGAAACCGTAGATGAAGAGCAAATGATGAAAGACATATCAAAAATATGCAAAAAACATGGGATCGTAAAAGACATATACAATAAATATAATACCATATTTTTTCTCATTGATTATGCACCGGGAGAAATGAATATCAAAATAGAAATAAGCAAAAAAACAAACAAGAACGATACCTATTCATACAAATCAATACTGGGCTATCAAGCACTATGTATGGATATAGATTGTTGTTTTACAAACAAACTTGTAGCACTCATAGAAAGATGAAATACCGTAAGTAGAGACCTCTACGACGTTCATTTTTTTCTAAAAAACAATAGTAGCATAAATGAAAAACTTCTACAAGAAAGAACAAAAAAATCATATACAGAATATCTCAAAAAAGTAGTAAAATTTATACCAAAACATTTCAACAAAAAAAATCTTCTAGCGGGATTGTGAGAACTCGTAGAAGAAAAGCAAAAAAACTTCATCAAAAACGAATTACTCCAAGAGACGATACACCATATAGAGATAGAATTGGAAATAAGAAAAGGATTTGAGATATAGATAAACAAACCCATTGAAAACTCCCCCGCTTTTGTTACTATTATCAGGTATTTTTTAGTTGACAATAAAGATATGGAGGAGGGAAAGAAAACATGATCAATTGTATTATATAAAGCGCCAGATGGAACATCTGCCATTGATGTAAAATTCGAATGAGAAACCGTTTGGTTAAATCAGATCCAATTATCTGAACTTTTTGATGTTGATAGGACAGTCATCACAAGACATATAAATAATATCATAAAACATTGAGAAATAGAAGAAAACAGCAATGTGCAAAAAATGCACTTTACTCATTCTGATAAGCCAGTTAAATTTTACAATTTAGATTTCATACTTGCGGTATGATATAGGGTAAATGCAAAAAAGTGAATAGAATTCCGCAAACGAAGTAGTCAGATACTCAAAGATCATATCATAAAATGATATACACTCAATCAAAAAAGGCTTTCTGAGACAGGTTTAAAAACATTCGAAAAGGCGATAGTATTAATCAAAAAAAATATAGAAAACAATATTTTAACTGACAAAGAGACAAAAGGGATGTTATCTTTGGTGACCAACTATGCATATTCTTGGATTGTTCTGCAAAAATATGATGAAGGGACATTATCATTAGAAAATCTGAATACCATAAAAACATCTAAACTAAAATATGAAGAAGCTATTGCCGGTATCAATGACATGAAAAAAGAGTTATTACCCAAAGGCGAAGTCTCAAAAATGTTTGGGATAGAAAAAAATGATTGACTAAAATGAGTTTTGAATCAGATTGATCAGACTTTCAACAAACAAGAATTATATCCGAGCATAGAAGAAAAAGCAGCAGCACTCCTCTATTTCACTATCAAAAATCACCCTTTTATCGATGGAAACAAAAAGATATGAGCATTTTTGTTTGTTTTTTTCTTAGCAAAGAATAAACGTTTATATCGCCCAAACGGTGAAAAGAGAATTGATGATAATACTTTAGTAGCTTTGACATTACTCATTGCGACGAGTGAGACCAAAGAAAAAGATATGATAGTAAAATTAGTCGCTAATTTTTTATTAGATAAGAAATAATAATCCCCCGCTTTTCTTACCTATAGTTCATAAAAAACAATGAATAATTAATAATGAATAATGTCGGATTTTGCTGGAATTGACTATCGTATATTACAATAGTAGATAATAAGACATTACAAACATCTTTCATCTTTCATCTTTAATCAAGTTTCGAAATATGGAGTGAGAATTACTTGCAGATCAGCCATTAGGACAAAAATTAATCAAAAAATGATTCTGGTTATATTTTTTCACGATATTGATCGCACCTACAGGATATTTTATCAGAGTTCTCGTGTCCAATAGTGTAAGCGTTGCTGATGTGGGAATAATCTATAGTATTATGGGGTTGATGGGAATTCTATCAGCTTACCACGATCTTGGACTTACCGAAGCACTTCAATATCACCTTCCAAAATATCGGATACAAAAAAAATATAATGCTTTCAAATTGAGCATTTACTTCACCATAATCATACAAGCTATAACAGGTATAATTATTGCGCTCCTCTTGTTTTTTGGAGCGAATTATTTAGGAACCCATTATTTCCATTCACCAGAATCAGTACATATAATCAAAATATTCTGCCTGTATTTTTTGGGAATAAATTTCTATAATGTACTTTTTTCTATCTATATAGCATTTCAAGACGTTATACAATACAAACTAATGGAAGGTATAAGAGGATATACTGCGCTTATATTTACTCTTATTTTTTTTCTATTGGGAAGCTTAAATATAACTAATTTTACTCGAGCAGGGATTATTTGATTGGGGATATCGTTATTTATATCAGGAATACTCTTTTGGAAAAAATATGGATATACTTTACAAAAATGAGCATTACAACGAGAAAAATCATTAATAAAAACACAGGTACAATATGCTTTCCGAATTTTCATTTGAATCAATGTTATTTATTTACTCTGACAAATAGATCAGCAATTTGTCATCTATTTTTTGGGAGCAGAAAAAGCATGATATTATGCAAACTATCTAAGTCTGATATTCTCTTTTAGTATATTAACAGGTCCTCTCCTCTGATATCTCTTTCCACTAACCACAGAACTCATAGAAAAGAAAGAACACGAAAAACTGAAGGAGCTCAAAAATATGCTCTATAAATATTTTTCTGTGTTTGCAATAAGTGTTTCTGGACTATTTATAGTACTTGGACCAGAGATAGCTACAATACTATTTGGGCAGAAATTTATATACTCAGGTCAATTATTAAGCTATTCAGCATGATTTCTTATATTCTATGTTCTTTTTAGTATAAATTTCAGTCTTTTAGCAGGGATGGGCAAAGTAAAAGCGAGAGCAAAAATAATAGGGATAGCTTTGTTGTCTAATATTATACTCAATCTGATATTCATCCAAATGCGGTGAGTCATAGGTGTCATAGCGGCGACTATGATATCGTGGATTATGTTGTTTTATATGAGTTATAAGATTATAGACAAAAACAAGGAAATCGATTTTGATCGAGGATACTTAATCAAAAATATCACATACATATGATTATTATGTATAATAATATATTATTACAAAGATAGCCTATTCATTCTAGAAGATGTATATAGATACAAAAACCTGCTTTATTTAGTAGTAATTAGTGTTATATATTATATATCTATTTGAGCAATAAATTATAGGAATATATTATTGATAAAAAAAGAAATACAGACATTAAGAAAATAAAATCAGAAATTCTTTATATTATAATATATGTAATGACAGGAAAATGTTTTATTTGTTGAGGAGAATATAAAAAAATTTTATCTGGAAAGGACTATATGCATCATTCTTCAGATAAGATATATACCATTGTAAAATGTCACAAATGTGGAGGAGAAATGATAGATCCCTTACCTACAAAAAGAGAAATCATGTCCTGGTATCCATCAGATTATTATAGCTATAATATCATGACGAATAAGAAACCCATGAAAGAAGCAATCATGAAATTTATTAGAAATATACTAAGAGGACATACATTTGATATTCCCACAGAAGCATGAAATGGGAAATATTTTCTGGATGTAGGATGCGGAGATGGATTCAATCTCAAGACTATGGAAAAAAAATGATGGAAAGCATATGGTTTTGAAATAGGAGAAAAAAATAGAAAGTGAAATATTTTCTATGGACCTAATATCTCTGAAGTGGATTTCGGGAAACTAAAATTTGATGTGATCTATCTTTCTCATGTCATGGAGCATATGGAAGATCCAGAATGATCATTCAAAAAAATATACAGCCTACTGAAAAAATGAGGTAAAGTAATTGTGAAGACTCCAAACGTCGATTGTATGTCTGCAAGATACTTCTGACCGTATGCAGTGGAAAGGGATATTCCAAGACATGTAATCGTACATACAAAAAAAAGCGCCACACTCTTATTTAAGAAATGCTGATTTAATATAAAAAAAAGTAAATATCTGAGCCAATGAACGATGCGGCCAGGTTATCTATGGAAGATGAAAGATCAAGGAAAGAAAATATATAGGATCATGCGGTTTTACTTTCTGCTTTATAGGATATATGCAACAATAGTCTGAAGTACCAATCAAATTTGATTTATCTTAACAAAATAACATATATGAAATATCCCGAATATATATTAGAACACGAACAATGAGCGTTGAGACGAAAAAACCGAGAAGAATTTCTAAAAAAAGAGAAAAAAATAAGATACAGAAAACAGAACAAGACAGCGATAATCTGCCTTTTCTATTCTTCATTGGACAATATAAAGATCCTATCGGAATATCTATCGAAAGAAAAATGCCGTGATGAGTTCGATCTTTTAATCATTAATAATTCTCCGTATAGAGAAACAGATTTCAAAAAAGAATTGTTGAATGATAATATTATCGTCCTTTCGCCCATAGCGAATTTATGAACAGACGGTTGATACGGAATATGATTAGAATACACAATCAAAAATGGATACGAATATGTTTTTATCGTCGAAGATGATATCATTTTCTTAGATAATCAGACTTTTTCTGATGTATATCAGGCAATGAACAAAAAGTCAATAGGATTCATATATCCACGTATAAATGATGAATATGTGCATTCTCGACATGTACAATTCGCATGTTATCCAATAGATTTTTTAAAAATATGTGGAATCGTAGATCCAAGATTTTTCACAAGAGGATGAGATGGAGAACGAGTACCAAGGATAGAAGAATCTATTAAAAAATACTGATACAAAAAGATCATTATCAGCAAAAGACATCTACATCCTTATCTCAAAAAGAACAATCGAAATGCACGATGGATATACTTTGCACGGAGAAATATGTTTTGGAGCGTAAAAAAATCAAAAAAGATATTATTAAAAACATTTTTAACACTTTTTATGTATATTCGACAAGGATTTTCTAAATTATTTTTTGAACAATCAGATAGCATCATAATAGTACTATTCTATGCTATCAAGGATTTTCTCTTTGCCCATAGGAAATTAGGATTATCTTTAGAAAGAATGAATATACTATCAAAAATAAAAATACCAATACCATCAACAGTGAAGGAGATAGATATACCTATAGATAAGCTTTCTGATTATACAAAAGATTTATATGTCTCAAATGAATTTTCTCAACACGATCTAGATAAGATACAATGATCTAAGAGAATATTGAACTTTTTTAAAAAATGAATTATCGTACCAAATATCAATTCACCATTATATCCAATCTTAATTTTATCCAAAAAAGCTATTATAATCAATGAATTTAATTTAAAAGAAAGTAAGACAAATATATATTTTTTTTACAATCATTATAAAATAAGAACAATAAAAAATATAATTTCATTACTTTTATCAATATCAGCATTCTTAATAGTTTTTATTCTAATATTAGGTAAATTAATCTATTATATAATTAATTGACTATTCTCAACAAAAAACTAAACACAATCACATTACAAGATTTATCTTATATTTTATATGTAAATGAAAAAATTAAATTTAGGTTGTGGTATGGATATAAAAAAATGATATATAAATTTGGATATAGTTTCCGGGCTATGAGTAGATGTAGTACATAATATAGAGAAAGTACCATATCCCTTCCCAGATAATTATTTCGATGAAATATACACAAACATGGTATTAGAACACGTTCATAACTTACCCAAAGTGATGACTGAAATGGTGAGAATAGGAAAAAATTGATGTCAAATAAAAGTAATAGTCCCCTACCATTCCAGTCCAAATTTATGGTGAGATCCAACTCATCTCAGATGATTTAATACAAACACATTTTCAGGATTTCATCCGAATTCATTTTCTTTATTATGAAATTTTAAAGTAGAAAAATATAGGATTCATTTTTTATCAAACGCTGACTCTTTTATGAAATCAAAAATAATAAATATCATTCCAGATTTTTTCATTAATCTATTCCCCAAATTATATGAAAGATTTTTCTCATACATATTTCCCTCTTCAGAAATACATTATTTAATAAGAATTAAAAAAAATGAAAAAAAACATCGGTATAGATATTTCCCATTATGATAAATTTTCTGGATATTGAGTTGTTACAAACAATATTTTACACGGATTACTCAAAAACGATAATTATAATTTTTTCTTATTGAGCAATAGAGATATTACTTTACCAAAAGAATTTAAAAAACCAAATATACATGTGATTATAAGTAAACAAACATATTACTTTTATAGATTATTTTATCAGTATTTTTTATTAAAGAAATATAAGATTGAGAGTTTTTTGTCATTTGATCAGATTGTCCCAATCTTTAAGGCATGCAAATATACAGCTGTGGTACATGATTTAGATAATCAGCAAAGATATACATGATGGAATGCAAAATATTTCTTCTGAATTAAAAATTATCCAGCATTTTTCTATTTTTTCCTGAATATAGACAAGTTTTTAGCTAAATTATACGACAAGATTATTTGTCCTTCAAAATATACCAAACAACAAATTATCCATTTTTTCAAAAAAAAGGAAAAAGACATTACCGTAGCTAACCGATGAATGGATCATCTAAAAAGATATCATGAAAATTACGGGGAAAAAAAATATGTAATTTTTCCCTCGTATAATCACACATATGCTGATTTTTTAAAAAAATTAGCCAAAGATATATTAGATCAATGAATAGTAGAATCAATTGTATTTTGGAAAGCTCCAGTAAAAGATTTTTGAGATTATAGAATTTATAACATCACTAAATGGTGTACTGAAAAGGAGAGAGAACAGCTTTTTTCTGAAGCAAGAGCAGCTATATATATTTCCGATGGCGAATGATTTGGTTTTATACCATTAGAATTAGCATTTTATCACACACCAGTTTTATATTACAATCGTTTTTGCCTGCCAGAAATATTTGATGATGCATGAATACCATTTGAACATTTAGATAGCAAAGAGATTATTACACATTTAAAACATTTACTATGAAATACAATAGAATATAATAATCAAATAGAAAAATGATCAAATAGAGTTAAAATGTATTCACGGGGAAGAACAATAGAAAAAATATGAAAAATTTTAGAATAATATAGAATATTAACATGAAAAACAACAATTTAAAGAGATATTTAAGGCTTTTTAGTGACTATTGGCAGTTTACTAAAAATATAAATTTTATGATAAGAATGATAATATTATGATTTTTTAATATTATAAAAATATATGTTCCAAAAACAGAAAAGCTATATTATGCTATAGCTAATTGGGTTAAAAAAGATTTTATATTCGATACTCCATTTGGAAAATTTGTAGGTACTACAGCCAATCAACGGTTTGTTATGCAAAAAAACTACGAACCAGATTTACAAAGAATAATTATTAATAATTCAAAAAAAAATAGTAAAAATACCAATAATATTTTTATTAATATTTGATCACATGTTTGAAGATGGGCAATAGAATTAGCAAAAAATTATAATTACAATGTAATAGCTTTTGAGCCATCTCCAAATACCTATCACACTTTAAGACGCAATATAACTCTCTCGAATTTAGAGAAAAAAATAAAAACACATAATATTTGACTTTGAGTTAAGGATTGAAATTTACAATTTGAATATTTAGAACAGCATGACGGATGATCACATGTAATAAATGAGAACATTAAATACAGTGGACTATGAAAAATAATTAATGTACCAGTAAAAAGATTAGATCAATCCAAACTATTATCAGACGAAGAAATATACAATACTAGACTAATAATAATTGATGTAGAATGATATGAATTAGAGGTATTAAAATGAATGCAAGAGATATTAAATAAATTTAGAAATATAGATATTATTGTAGAAATATTTGAGGATAACAAAAACAAGAACGAAACAATGAAATTAATGAAAGATTTATGATACAAAGAAACAAGAATAGATTGAATGAATTGGCTATTCTCTAAACAATAGTAATTTAGATATTTTTAAGTCATCAAACATCTTTTTTGGTAATTCTAAATCAAATGATGGTAGCCAGAAAGAGTTTTTTGCTACATAGATATTCGTTATGCCGATATCCAAGACTGCTTTTCCCATAATCCAATTGTTTCATAAAGTAGTTTCTTGATATTGTTTATTTCCTGAAAATAAATGTCGAATTTTATAATTACCTATAGTATATATCGTTATATTATTGGTTAAATTTCTGATATAGTTCATACCTCACCCATCAACTCACAATATCCATTGAAATTTGCTAGCAAAAGTTTTAAATTCATCCAAAGAAAAAGTATTTTTCAATATACGGACATTATCAGGAAAACTCTTTTCGATAAGATAATTATAATACTCATTAGTATTATCGTCTATTACCACAATTTTTTGATTGGAATATTGAGAAAAATGGAGTATGATTTTCTCTCGTTTCTGTAAAGAAAGATTTCTAAACGATTTAGTTCCGACGAAGATAAGCAATCAGTCTTTTTTCGTAGATTTATTTTGAAGATATTCTGAATAAAAAACAGCTATATGATCGTAAACAAATTTTCTGAATGTTCATTTAGCAACAAACGTATTTTCTATGAGATCTATATAGGTTTCCAAAAGATTCTTATGGTTTAATGTTACAAAAGAATCAACAATCCAGTTATCAAGGATTATACTTCATAGACGTAAATTACACGAAACAACATCTATCGATTCTTTTTTGAGTTGAGCATAGATAGTTCACATATCTCATACAAGATCTATCATCAACGTTGTATATTTATGTTTTTTATTTTTCAATTTTTGTCTCAAACAAGCTATCCATTGAACTATATTTTTTCAAACCAGTTGAAAGACATTACTATCATATTGTCCAAGATCCTTATGAACAATTTCTATTTCTCCCACAAAATCCTTGAAAATATGTTTATTAATATCTGATACCAACAAGGTATATGTTCCAGTAAATCAACGTCCTTTTAAATATTCTATCAAAATATCCAAAAATGGTTTGGTGATAACAGCATCTCCTATTCTATCAGATCTATTGATGATTATTTTTTTTACCTGTGAAGACACATATGTTTTCCTTCTTTTGAATAAGAAAAAAAGCTGACCTATCTTCACAGACAGATATCATAATATCTTAATCATAATGATTTTTATCTTATTTGTCATAGAGAAAAAGTTTTGATATAACAAATAAAATATCTTCTGGAGTGATTTTATTGATTAAATCAGATATATCTTTTTTGAATATTCCTAAATGTGGTTTGGTGTATATTTTTCCATTTCATTTATACAATCACACATTCTTACTCAATGGCCATGGACCGAAGATTTGAGGTAGATTTGGACCGAAGAGACCTATAGTTTTGGTTCACATAGCGGCAGCCAAATGCATAGGACCGGTGTCGTTTGATATCATCAAATCGCATTTAGTGAGTAAATATGCAAACTCAAAAAGATTGAACATCCCACAGAGCGAAACAACATGCTGTTTGACATCATGAGATATTTTTTTCATAATTTCTTGTATTCATTTATTCTCGAACTCAGTACCGGAAAGAAAAATAACGACGCTGTCTCAATATATCTTGGAGATGTGTTCTATGAGAGAGATCCAGTTATCATTTGATCGAAATCTATCAGGAGAAGTTTCTGCTCATCATGTATGAAAGCAGATAATTTTTTTTCAGATGAATTTTTGCATAAACTCATCGACTTTGATAGTGTTCTTGTGCTCATATTTTAAGGATTCCATAGTTTCAGGAGTACATATGTGGATTCATAAAGGAGTCAGCAAAGAAAGACAGTTTATGAGATTATGTTGTTTCTCAGAATAGTGATAAAAAAATGTATATGCTAGTTTTCTGATCATGAGATTTCAATATCCGACAGAGACTTTCCCTACTCGAAAACTTATCAAGCTGGATATATGAAAATATTCCTCCGCATCGATGACTATATCATATTTTTTGAAACTAAAAATTATTTTCAAAGCACCTTTCAAAGAAAAAAGATTATATATCTGATGAAAATATCATTGATTTTTGAAAACTCCGATATTTCTTGATGTCGCGAGAAGATCATATTGAACATCTTTTCCATAATGATCCTGCAATTGCTTAATCATAGGAAAAGTAAGTAATGAACTACCCAAAGCCCACAAACGAATGACAAGAATTTTCTTTGGATGATGAATGATATGTTTTTTTTGTCCTACAAAAAAGTATTTCGACCAGAAAAATATAAGGATAAATAATCCGAATACATATCTGTCTATAAATCTTAGGATTTTTACATTCATACGTTTTTCATTATAAGCTCAACTTCTTCACAGATAGTATGATACATAGTCTGATGACATTCTTGGATTCTTGGTGTATTGTCAGAAGGTACTACAAGAGCAATATCTACCATGTCTTTGATTTTTCATCCTCACTTACCGAGAAGCGCTATGGTTGTTATTGATTTTTTCTTACAGACTTCTATAGCCTTGATGACATTAGTAGAATTTCCACTAGTAGAGATGCCGATAAAAATATCTCCTGCTTTACCGAGTCATTCAACCTGCCTAGAAAAGACATCATCGAAACTATAATCATTTGCTACTGCAGTTAAATTAGAAGTATCCGTAGTCAAAGCTACCGAAGGAAGCGGAGTTCTTTCAAGTTTATATCTTCCCATAAATTCTGCAGCTCGATGCTGTGCATCAGCAGCGCTTCATCAGTTTCCAGCTATGAGTATCGTATTTCAACGTTTAAAACAATCAATACATGTCTCAATAACACGTTGCAAATCGTCTGCATGATGATCGATAAAATCTTTTTTAACATCAGCAGACTCATAAAAATATTTTTTTAGATCCATAGAGATATGATTAAGAATTAAAGTCCCAACTCTTCTGAAGTAACTGTAGCCGTTCCTTGTTTTCCTACAACAATTCAGCTTGCTTTGTTACCAAGTTCAATGGCATGTTTCAAATCTTGTCAATTAGCTAAAGCATAGACGATAGCCGCCAAAAATGTATCACCTGCTCATGTCACATCAAATACCTGTTTAGCCTCTGTAGGAAGCGAAGAGAATTGTCCATCAGCAGTGATCAACATAGCTCATTTATTTCATCTCGTAATGACGAGATTGATCATATGTTTAGCAACAAATGGTATCCCATATTCTTTGATAGATTCATCAGTATTCGGTAATTCCTCATTCCCTATCATCTGGCGGAATTCCTTGAAATTCGGTTTGAGCAGATATATTCATTCGAAATATTTAAGATTGTTCGGCTTAGCATCAACTAAGATCTTCGCACCAGTACCCTTAGCATACAATTTCACTCCATCTACAAGATCCTTGTTTATAATTCATTTATTATAATCAGAAAAAATGATATATTGAGGGCTGAACTGTTCGATCAATCCGATAATCTGATTATTATCTTCCTGAGACAGCATATGCTTTTGTTCATAATCTACTCTCAAAAGCTGTTGTTGATACGTATTTTCAATGAATCTTTGTTTAGTGATTGTAGGTATTCAAAAAAATATAGGATGGAAATTGATACGATTTTCCTGACACAAATTTTCGAATTTTTTGCCATGATCATCATTTCCTATTATTCCTATCAATTCAACTTCACCAGAAAGACTGGAAATATTTGCAGCAACATTAGCGGCTCATCCAAGTTTATATTCTTCACGCTCAATATTCACTAATGGATTTGGTCATTCAGGATTAAGCCTTTTGACTGATCCATAAGAATATTTATCCAGCATAACATCTCCTATAACTAATATTTTTGACATCAACATAATTCATTATTCATTTAAAACAACCAACACTTACTCTTTCCACTCTCCGACCTTCTCCGCCACATACGCTTTCCCATGCTCTTTGATAAAATCGAGCATCGTGGTATCATCAAGAAAGTCTCTTATATCCAGTGCGACTTCTAAGAAATCCGTATCTTGTACTTTTTGTAGAAGCATCTTTTTAAGTTCTCACAAACTAGTAATATCTTTGACACATCAGATATTGGGAACGATATTGTGCTGCAGATATCGAAATAAATCATAGAAATCCCTTCACTTGACTGATTTCTGCACATCTGCATTTCTTTTGGCTCGCTGTCTATACAATACTGCATTAAGCTTGGTAGCAAAAAGCGTAGAAGCATCCAAACTTTTGATCACCATACTTTTATCCTGATAAGACACTGCATAATGTTTGATAGTAGCTGTCTGACAAAAATCAAAATGATCAGAAATTTCTATCTTGAGATATAAATCATGAGAGTTACCATACTGCAATCCAAAATTATCCAAAAAATTTCTAAACTTGAGTGTTATTCTAAATTTCTGGATCTTATAATCCACGTCTATCTGTTTTTGTGTACGAAAAAATGTCTGCAATCAGATCGCCAATCACGAGAAATCATCAAATCATACTCAGACAAAATCCAAATCTTCAGACAATCTAGGTAATCAGAGTAAGAATCTCATTGCCGTCCCCCCATAAAAAAGAAGTTCTTTGTATGCAGTATTTCTATATATATAATTGAGGACTTCTGACTGCAGAAACTCTTTGATATATCATATCTTGATAGTATCTGGAACCTCGCCACGGTCGACCAGAAGCTTCTGGATCAAATCTATAATCATTTGAGCTGCTGTAAAATAATAAATGCAGTATCTATTTTTCTTTTATTATATCTTTTGACAAATTTTTTGAGACGAGTGAAATTGATAAGTTCTATCCTGATTCTCAGCTCTTTGAAATATGCAAGCGACAAGACCAGATCTTTTTTGAGCCACAATCGATCCAAGAGCGCTTTTTCCAAATATGCCTCAAAATATAAAAAATCGCCATCTTTTTTGGTTTCATATCCCCAAAAAAGCTCTGTATGGATATTTTGATACACAAAACGATGAAATGGATTGGAGATTGTAGTAGTCTTTTTGGTAGTTATCAAGGTCATAGCATAGACATTTTCTGTCAGTACATTATTTTTGAAAAGAACATAAGTAGTCGATAGATAACTTGGGGAGAGCAAAACATTAGTAGCCAAATAGGATAGATAAGAAGTTCGCTTGGCAAGTTTTTGGATGTATTCTACTCTATGCTTCGTCACATATATTCATCTTTTTATCCTGATAACCAATTCACTTTTGGTATATCTATCCAAGTAGACGTTTACATTATGTGTACCAATAAAAGTAGCCGCATCACCAGTGACGAAATAGTTCATTTTATCCAAGATTTCATTGATAGACTTAGTCATATTTTGTTTCTATAGATAAACAATTATTGTTAATATACAGAAATGAAAAATAAAATCAAACCCAATTTCCTTGATGCTAAAACAACCCAGTCTGCACCGGACTTTGTAACTTCTTTTTCAACTCATCAATCGTTTTTTCAAACGAAGCGAAATGATGTTCTTCTACCAAGACTTTTTTATATTTCACAAAATCCAAATCCAAGACAAAATTTTCTATATCTGAATTTTGGATTTCATCCACCTGTTTCAACTCGATAAGCGCCCTGCTCGTATATGCCTCTTCTTTCCCATCGATCAATTTCTGTTTAACATCACCAGTGATTTCATCAATATGCGCATAGATGTTATCGATGGTCTGGTATTTCTGGATCAAGTCGGACGCTTTTTTAGGTCAAATACCAGTAACGCCCTTAATATTGTCCGCACTATCACCAATCAAGGCGAGATACTCTAAAATATACTGAGGTGCAAATCAAAACTCTTTGATAAAAAGTGCTGGAGTAGTAGTAATCGATTTCATTGCATCAACACAAAATACATTATCAGAAAGGAGTTGTTTAAGATCTTTATCAGAAGAGTAAATATCGATAACAATATCTGTATGCGTACCGTATTTTTTTGCTAAAGTATAGATAATATCGTCAGCTTCATACGTAGGGATCACGACATTTGGTATAGACAATTGTTCGACAATCTGTTGTGTCCATGGAATTTGATTTTTGAAATCATCATCCATCTTTTTGCGATTAGCTTTATATTCAGGATATGCTTCATGTCTCAGAGTTTTTACGGGAGAATCCCAAGCAATTACAAGATAGTCAGGCTTCTCTTGGAAAATTTTGAAGAGCATACGGAAAAAACCATAGACAACATTAACATTATGTCCATCTTTATCTGTCATAGGAGGAAACGCATAATATGCTCTATATAAAAAGCTCGATCAATCTATCAAAAAGAATTTCATATCAGCAGAAAATATAAATAAGACGCCGAAAATCCCACAAAGGATTTTAATCCCGCCTTGCGGGACGGGCTGTCGCTTTTATCTATTATTTTAAATAGATAATAAACGTTGATATGTATAAATTTTTCGATATAAAACACAAGACAAGGAATCCATCCTTTTGTCTTGGCCTCATTCCGGCGATATGAAATTGCGGCCGGAATCCATGACTCTATTACTAAGCTTCTTAGCGTGGATTCCGGTTGCAACACTTAACACCGGAATGAGGTGATTGGGTGGGTATATGGATTCCGATATAAGCAATTTAATCAATTATGAATCATGAAAACAATAAAAACTCCAGAAGAAATGTTGGAATACTGAGCAATGCTCGCCAAAGAGCATAAGATTTTGCTGTTGCACGGAGAATTAGGAGCAGGCAAGACCTTATTAACCAAGGGATTTGCACAAGGATTATGACTGAATGAACATCACGTTCAAAGTCCAACCTACGCGTATCTCAATGTCTACAATGGAAAACTTCTTCATATCGATATGTATAGGATCAAGGAATTCAGCGAACTCGTAGAGAAATGAATCATCGACCAAATCAACGAATACGAACACATCGTCATCGAACGACCAAAATTCATAGAAAAGCTACCAATAAAAAATAGCGTTATAGTTAATATAGAGAAAATTTCTGAGACAGAGAGGACTATAGAGCTTCGCTCGTAATGAAACTTCGTCTGTAATAAGAACTTCGTTCGTAATAATTCCTTCGGAATGTAATGAATAGTAATGGATTGTAATGTTCATTACATCGAAGATACATTACATCGAAGATACATTACATCGAAGATACATTACATCGAAGATACATTACA
>CAYQLB010000002.1:0-17816 GCA_964418415.1 uncultured Candidatus Peribacteria bacterium | reverse complement strand
TCGAAGATACATTACGCGAACGTGGTGAGCTTATTCCAAATTGATATTATACTCTACTAATGCTCTTTTGAATTGAGAGATATGATAATTGGACAAATTTTGTTTACATTCGTTATCATCATCTCTGAGTAATTTAAGAATAACGAGGAAATTATCAAATGTATGGGTAATAGTATCGACATCAGATTTTGTGATTTTATAATCAGTCTTAACCTTATCAAGTACAAAGAGAGTAAAGGCATTCACAAGCGTTTTAATCTGTGATTTTTTGAATTTTGGCATTTGGATAATAAAACTATTGCGTCTGACTTCGACTTCTACAGGAGTGAAAGTAAGTTTATCTTTGCATGCATTAAATTTTTCTACTTCTGTTTTCATGATAACTGCCAAAGTAGCTAAATTTCCACTCAATACAGGCTCTTCGACAGGAGTGATAACATACACATGAGAGATAATTTGTCCGAGATTTGTCCAAACAAAATCACCAGTAATAGACCTAACATTAGATGCAGGATCCATAACATTCAAGGTAAAGGTATATAATTGATCCCTAGCAACACCAGAAAAACTGATGTGATGAGCAGTAAGATAATGAGTATTGGATCAGCTAGAGACAGGTACTCAAGTATTTCAAAAAGTGAATGTAGATGTTACTGGTTCGGATGTGGTGAAATCAAGAACGACACCATCAGCAGAATCACTAAAAACGAATCCAGTAGCTGTAGGTGAGGTAATATCCAAAATAAGCTGTCCCGTATAAAGCACTACACCAGTATTTCCTGCTTCGTCATCAAAACGTATATCAGCAACCAAAGTACCTTCAGGATAAAGAGAACTAACAATCCAGATATAAGAATATTCCAATCCTGAATGAGAGAATGAATTTGGATGCTTAGATCCAAGAGTAATATCAAGATCATCGAGCAATTCATTAGCAGTGAAAGACAAAACAACCACACCACTGAGTGTGACATATCAGGTAGTTGATCAACTAGAAGTTAAGCTCATTCAAGTAAGTGTAGGAACCTGATTATCTATAGTAAAAAATACTGATTCATTCAAAGGAGTAGCATCAGGTGTAAGAAATCTAAACTTATATCAAGTAAAGAAATATGAATATAGTCAGGTATATGTTCCTGTATAGAGATATTGTTGTCCACTGATACCCGTACCTAAGATATGATAGAATCCTGATTGTTGAAAACTATAGAGCGGTTTGGAATCGAATGAATATTGTGTAGTACCAGAAGCTAATGAATTAATGGTAATCCATTGTCCATTATGATCCCAAAGTTGAAGAATAAGTCACGAAATAGTAGTACAATCATCTCATGAATATGACCATCTTACAGATAACACATTACCCAAGACAGCTCATGAAAGAGGTCTAGATCGAATAATATCTCATGATTCACATATTCCATTTCATCCGTTATTCATTATTCATGACTTATCATTATCCTCTTCACAAAGAAGGGTTCCTCCCGTTCGATATCCTCATATAAGAGAACATCCTGTGATATACGCAGGGATAATGGTTTGTCCCGTAAGTACACAATTACTCTGAGACTCCTCTACCCATATTTGATCGATAAGATCACCCGATTCATTCAAGATTCATCCTGTCCAATATCCTGGAATGGTTTCACATTCCAAATACCCGCCAGTAAGCTCTTCAGGAACTTCGACACATCCAGTTTGATACTCACCAGTATAATATTGTCAGGTAAGAACACATCACTCTTCAAGCTGTGCATTAGTAATAGTATAATGAATGGTACTAAGTCCCATCAATAACAAAAACAATTTGAACAAAGCAAATCCACCAAAAACCCCAAATAGGTAATGTTTATGATGATCGCGAATATGCCCTTTAAGATGACGATGAGCGTGTTTAATAACGTTGTTCATGATATATAGATAACAAATAAAGTTCAAAACATAAAGTGTAAAATATAATATACCTAATTCAATGATTTTTAACCTTCTACCAATTATATTCACAATAGACTATTTTGTCAAATTTTTCACTAAGATAATTCTGTCTACAAAAACAAAACAAAAACCCCAAACACAAACGTTCGAGGCCTAAAGAGATATCTATGAGCAATACCTTATAAAAGCGAAAGAAGAACTCTCAACTTATTCAATAAGGTAACATCATCAGGAGTATCTGGTTCTGAAGGAACTATCTTTGGTTGAAGATCCAAACTCTGGACAAGTAGTTGAGCCAACTCACCTCTCGTTATTTTTTCTGTATTCGCTTGTTCTGCATCATAAGTAAATTGAAGTCCCAAGGTTTTACCAAGAATCTGATATACTTCATGTTTAGTCATAAAAGCATCTGGTTCAAAATACAATTGGCCTCTTTTGCTTACCATAAGTTGATCAATCAATCCACGGTCAGCAGCATAGATTAATTGAGGGAGATATGATGCCGAACTTCCCACGTCAGCAAATGAAGAATAAACACCATCACCCAAAGATTGCCCGTTGACATACATAAGCGAATTAACGAAAAGTATAATGAAATCATAATGACGAAGGTAATTATCAGGATAAAACATTTCTGCCTGCATATTGGTGATACCAAGATTTGCTAATGTATGAATAGCATATACAAATGGATGTCAGACAGTATCGGAAAAATAGTTAGGAAGATCTCATAAAGAAGGGTTTGGAAGCTCCAAAGCAGGTACATCAAACATACGTACAAGATAATACGCTCACTCAGATCTTATAAGTTTATCATAAGAATCTCAATCAATCTCAAGAGACACTATTCCCTTGAGAGAGGAAAGGATTTGTTGTATCTGTCGCTTCGTCATGATACCATCATCAGTAGACAAAGTGAGTATGTCAGAAGGTAATACCTGATTAAATCTTTTGGTATACAATTTCTGTAAAAGTCATAAGAAATCATCTACACGGAAGTAATTTTGGGGAAAAAACTTCTGTGAAGGAGCAAGAACATCATAGGAAGCCAATCTATTGATATAACTCCTATACGGATCATTCTCGATATCAACAAAAAAATCCTGACCAAAAATGGCAGGTGTAATTCCTATTCCCTGATGTACATCAATACTACGAGGAGCTATTTCATGAGAATAGCCCGAAATTGCTGTTTGACCACGCACCAATGATTGTACTTCTTGTGCTACTCCAGAAAATCTTTCCTTCAATTTCGTTCGAAGGACAGAGAGTTCTTGAGTTCATTGAGTCGACACGACATTCTGTTCAACTGTGTCTACAAAGGAGGTTTCCGGTATGGTCATTGCCCAAGTCGACGATGCGCTTATGGCGGCCAAAGTACCGAAAAGTACAGTTGTATACAGCTTTGTTTTTGTTATTGATGCTACACTCATCAAGACCGTTACAAAGTGTAAATCTTATAAAATGATTATACTCAGAAAATCTGATTTGTCAATACATTTTATAAAGAGATAGACTATAATCATTCTATCCCATCTATCCCGTCTTATTATTGCAATCCTATGCTAAATCACTAATCGTTTAATCATTGTGGTCCTCTTTAGAGGGTTTTATCTTTTAGTCACGTAGTCATGAAATATACCATAGAAAATATCGCTTGAATAGAGGTTCTATTTGCCCCAATGGAAGACGCCAATTCAGTGACTATAGAGATCATGTGTAGAGCAGGAAGTATTTACGAAACAAGAGAAAAAAACGGTTTGAGCCATTTTCTTGAACACCTATTTTTTAAATGAGGGAAAAGATACCCTACCCCAAAAGCCGTAGCAGAAGCTTTGGATAAATTCGGTGGAGAATCCAATGCATATACGGGTGATGAATATGTAGGATACTACGTAAAATGCGCTCCAGAATTTATAACAAAAGCGATAGATGTCCTAGGAGATATGATGAATAATGCAAAGTTTAGTATCCCAGAATTGGAAAGAGAAAAGGGCGTTGTTATCCAAGAGATCAAGATGTATGAAGACAACCCTATGGCTATGACCATGGAAAAGCGACAAAGCTATTATTTTGGAGATAATAGCTATGGCCGACAGATAATAGGAACAGAAGAAAACGTCAATTCTTTTACACAAGAAATGCTTTTTGAACACAAGGCTGATCTTTACACCAAAGACAATCTTATCATCGTCATAGCAGGAAAAATAAAGGATAAAGAAGCCATAATACACCAATTACAACAAGAATTCATCACTCTACCCGAGAAAAAAAGAATACAAAAACCTGAATTTATTCACGAATTTCCGGAACATCACGTCGGATTCTATGAACAAAAGAACGAACAGACTCATCTCGTCATCTCTGCACCAGGATTCGCAGGAAATGATGAACAAAAATATGCAGCTAACGTCTTAGCAACAATATTATGAGGAAATATGTCTTCCAGATTATTCCAGAATATCAGGGAAAAACAAGGACTTTGTTATTATATCAAAGCAAGCCATATGGTTCAGGAAGACACCGGAACATTCCTTATCAGAGCAGGAATAGACAAAAAAAGGTTCGATTTTGGGGTAGAGAAAATCTACGAAGAAATAGAAAACATAGCTAACGGCAATATTACTCAAGAAGAATTTGATAATGCTATAGGATACAATGAAGGACAGATCCAGATGGGAATAGAATCCTCGGACGACATGGCGAGTTTTCTCGGAAATCAATATCTGATCTATAAAAAAATAGATACATTAGAGGAGATATTAAAGAAATATAAAAAATTAACACTTGAGGATATCAAAGAAGTCGCAAAAAAGATAAAAAAAGAACATCTTTATCTCTTCTATATTAAATAAGTACTTACATAGATCATCCAAAAAGAGGGAGAGTTCTCAATTTTTTCAGTAATCCAAGACAAATACCCATATGTTCTTCAGACATATTTGTATTTCAGAATTCTTGAATCTTAAGAATATATTCATCGAGATCTGAAAAAAATTCCTTGTACCATGGAGCAGTTCTGACCGATAAAGGAATATCAAAATCAAAATCTTTTTTTTGAACAGTTCAAAGTTTAATAGTATGTTCCAAGGTATATGCTTTAAAGTATATATTTTGCACAGTAAGCAATGCTTCAGCTTTAAGGAAAGCGCTATGTGTCTGCATATATCTTTCGTCAAAATTAGTTCAGAAAATTGTTTTCACCTGGTGTTCAAGGGTAATAAATGGTTCTGTTTTTTGTTTATTTTGTCATAATTGTTTGTAATAAGCGTGAAAAGCACCTAGTAATCACTTACTATCATGAGCAGATACTGCTTTGGAAATAGCATGGGTAAATAATTTGAATGTATATTCCTGAGTATACAATAAATGATTGAGTGCATCAGTCTGAAGCTGGATTTCAAGAATAATAGATCATAACTTATGTAATTCTTTGGATACCTTATTACTCGCTCATTCCAAGTGTTTGCTCGTAATAGTTTTATTGGCAAAATTAATCTGATAGAGATTATAAAATTTACTAGCCATAAGAGGAAATGAAGTAGCATTTCTAATATCATAGATAATCTGATCAAGTTTTCTTCTTTCATCTTGATGTTTAGTGTCAAATGCTATGTTTTGAATCATATCTATCATCTGTCTCTGAAGATCTCTATAATCATCCATTTTATCATGTTCTTTATCAACAATATACATCTGCGATCTAATAGCAGAATAGATATCATCATACACGTTAAAATATTTTTTATGATCCACTCTCCTCTTTTCTCATTGAGTAAGATGAGTTTCTTTATGTAATAATTGCTGAAGTTCTCTGAAAACAACGAGTTTTCCATCAATAAAAACAACTCTTCGTGTCTTCGCAAATTTGTCTGTATAATATTCCAATGGTGTAGCTCTTTTGAAAAGTTCTTTGATATCTTTAGCCGCGATATCAATATGTTCTATCTGAAAGGCATTCATAAATCCCTCAGGAATCTTATTCGGATCGATGACGACATAATCAATCAATTCTTTGTGTGTCGTTTCACCACCATAAGGTTTGCGGAAATAATATTCTGGATGAGAACATGCCAATTGGAGAATCATAGGAAGATAGTTTTGTTTAGCCATTTCCTCTTTTTTCTTCCATTCAAGAACGGATTTTGGAAGAACGATTTTCTGTTCATGAAGTCATTTGCGTAATCCAACAGATTGAAGTTGTAAAGCCAACATACTTTGTTTTTCTTGTAAAGTATCCAATAATGATTTTTTGGTAGGCTTAGTAAGTGAAAGAGAAGAATCATCCAACACGGTAAGCAAGTCTTCCTTGTGAGCATCAAGAAAACTATTGATCGTAGGACTGGCTACAAGATTTTTTTTGAGGACAACAATTTTTTGATAATGTTTTTGGATATCCATAGAAGAAACAAGAAATAAATATAAAGAATATATATTTATATAGAAAAATGTCAATAAAAGAAAATAAGAGAATACAAGAGGAAGAAAGTACAAAAAAGGGGAAATAAAACAGTCCTCAAAATTCTATTGACTTATTACAAAAAATATATATAATATAGATATAAAACAAAAATATGTCTAACAAAAAATTTGGTGTCTTATGAAGAAGAGAAATGTAAATTTCAACGGAAACACGGTAGCTATCATCACCTTCGCAGTAATCATACTTATTGCAATAGGTATGAGCTCATGTACAAGCCCGCGATCTTGCGGATACATGAAGCACTACCAACACGATCGGGCAATTGGGTTAGCCCGATAACACAAGAGAAACACCTTCAACACCTATACCAAAGAAAAGAGTCGCTATCATTCAGTGACTCTTTTTCCCTATTTAACAAACTTTTGCCATTACTAAATCAGTACGAAAGGTAGGTCGAGCAATACTCCCTACAAGAAAAAAGAATCAAAAGGGAGCATTTGCATCGAAGCACAAGAGCAAACCAAGAGAGATAGGAGAGAATCCGTGATACTGCCTTAATGGCAAAAATGGCGACTAAAAAGAGAAAGGCGTTTTTGCCTACTTTTTTCGCCGGGAAAAAGTAGGTCAGGGTTTGGGGCGAAGCGCCCAGAAAAAGAAGTAATTTGCTGCCAGCAAAAAAAACACCACCACGGAGCTAAAAAGAAGATATTGTTTTTATCCACGATATTTTTATGCTACTATCACACTATTTATACTATATATATACTATTGAGCAAACTCAGTGAAGATATTCTAAATACCATCGATATCGTTGATATCATTAATAGATACGTTCCTCTCAAAAGAGCTGGAGCGAATTTTACTGCTTGTTGCCCATTTCATAACGAAAAGACTCCATCATTTATGGTTTCTCCGAGCAAGCAGATCTTCAAATGCTTCGGCTGTGGGAAAGGGGGAAACGTCATCACCTTTATGCAAGAAATAGAAAGGATAGACTTTCGAGATGCTGCTAAGGAATTAGCTAAACAAGCGAATATTGATCTCGCAAAATATCAGATAGATCCGAAAAAAAACGATGATCGACAAGATGAAAAAGAGAAAATCAAACGTATCCATAAACTAGCACAAAAGTTTTTTATAGAACAATTGGAAAAACATCCATCAGCGAAAAAATATTTGATCGAAGGAAGGAGATTAGACGAAAAAATCATCAAAGAATTTGGTATCGGTTACGCACCGGATTCACACTATGCACTCATCCAAGAATTGAAAAGCAAAGGATTTAGCGATCAAGATCTTATCGAAGCATCATTGGCAAAAAAATCACAAACCTGATGAGATCTCTATGCTTTTTTTAGACACAGAATCACATTTCCTATCTATGATACCATGAACAATATCGTCGGCTTCAGTGCAAGAATTGTAGATCCCAACGACAAACCGAAATATATCAACAGCGCAGAACACAAAGCATTTCAAAAATCACAACTTCTCTATGGCTTAAATCGAGCAAAAAGCGAGATAAAAGAACATAATGCATTATTCATCGTTGAGGGACAAATGGATGTGATTTGACTCGCAAGATTAGGATATCATCTCGGAGTAGCGACATGCGGAACTGCTCTAACACAAGAACATCTCAAACTCATCAAGAGATTTACGGAATACATCTTCCTTCTTTTCGACAATGACGATGCAGGACATGAAGCAAGCATAAGAGCACTTACTCTAGCATATCAAAATAGTCTTTTTCCAAAAATCATATCGCTACCAGAAGGATTCAAAGATATCGATGAACTCGCGAATACGGCAGATGGAAAGGAAAGATTCGATGAAGAACGAAAAAAAGGTCAGGATGGATTTTCGGTTGTTTTTCAACATATGAAAAAGAAATTTGATTTAACCTCTCCTATAGACAAACAGAAAATATTGAACATTATGTTTGGACTGATATTGAACATCAATAGTAGCGCTATGCAAGATCATTATGTTCAAGTATTGTGAGAAAAAATAGGGATTTGATACGAAATTATGCGTGTTCAATATATCCAATTCGCAAAAAACGAAGGTAAATACATTCTCCAACAAGCTACAAGGAGAAAAGAAATAAAATACGAAATAGACAGAGAGGTATTGGTAAGTGCGCTGTTTTATCAAGATTTTATCAATCAATATAGAGAAACACAAGACAAACGGACACAGATCATAGAACTTATGCATACTATCATCAAAATAGTACCTGATACTAAAATATCCCAGACAATGAAGGATCCATGACAAAACGAAAAGTTAATAGAATTACAGCTCCGACGAGATAAAGAATTAGCGGATAAAGAAGAAGATAAAAGATACCAAGCAATCAAACAAATCATTTTACCGGTTCTTCAATGATATATCCAAAAAATCACCAAAAGCACAACAATTTCCAGTGAAGAGAAACAAACAATCCTCAACCTAACAAAAAACATCTAAGCATATGTTTCAATACTTGACTTTAGTAATTATTTTACTATAGTCTTTTTCACAAAAAAATAAAACCTATAAAATATGCTAACATTCCCCTTATCGTTTGATCAACAGAACGAAATGTTCGTTGGTACATTCAAAAAAGTACCCAAAGAATTTATAGGATTCCTAAAAGAACAAGGATTCCTGGAAAAAGTTACTGATGAATGTATAGAATCACTTCCTGATGTAATGGAAATGGAAATTAATATCGATCCTGCAGCGAATCCTGAGGATAGTTACTGGGTATTCTTCTACACGGAAACGAAAGCGACCGAAGAGATGAAAATACCGACCCAGGAATACCTGAACAGAGACCTCGACATCGATGAGGATGATGAAACAATCCAATTCAATATCCTTATTCCAAAAATTTCCAAAATCATCAAAAAATCCGATGATCAAGAAATCATCATCGAATTCTAAGGAGAAAAACAAGAAACAGAAACCTCAGGTATTCCCTGAGGTGTTTTTTTATGTTAACAACATGTTTTCTTAAGAAAAAATAATAACAAAAACACAATAATAGAGATCAATAAAAATATATTATTTCTTGATCATATCTACATGCATATATTTAACAACAAGGAACACCAAGAACGCAACAATAAGAAAATCTATCAAGGTAGCGATGACTTTACCATACAAAATACCTCTATAAGAAAGATCCTCCATCTTCTTCACTTTCAATTTCGTCAAAATAGGATTGAGGATAAGAGGGGTTATCAAATCATCGATCATACCTTTGACAAGTTCTCATACTTTAGTAGCAATAAGCAATCATACAGCGATACCAATGATATTGTACTGAGAAAGAAAAGACATAAATTCTTTGATCATCATAAGAGAAAAAAAGATAAAACATAATAGATGTAATCGATTAGAAGATATTTTCAAGTGATTTTGTTATGGAATTATTGCTTGATATTCAAGGTAAATTCTATATTTTAATTGCATAATTTTATTTTTTTACAAAGAAATAATGGATTTTTCTTTTGAGATCCAGTGAGCAGCAATGACAGGAAGCATCAATCCAAATACCATGGAAATGGTAACCGGAATATTCGGTGCATTCTTAGGATGACTCGCAATGGTATGGCTCACTATCTATATCGCTATCATGGTATTTATGATTATCTCTCGATGGAAAGTTTTCAAAAAAGCATGATTACCAGGACGAGGAATTTTGATACCAGTGTACAATCGAGTATTGATGTTCAAAATCTGAGGAATGTCAGGACGACGAGCAGCATCTATATTATTCCCACCATTATTCTTGGTAGCAATGATTATAAATTATTTCAACATCGCAAAATTTTTCGGAAAACATTGGACATTTGGACTCGGAATCTTATTTGTTAAAGTCGTTTTCATACCTATCCTCGCTTTCGATAATTCCGAATATCTTGGAAAAAAGTTTGCTAAGTGTGTAACTAAAATCACTACTACACCAGCAGCAAAAGCTTCAGCAAAAAAAATAATGAAGAAAGTAATAAAAAAAGCTCCAGCAAAAAAAGTAGTGAAAAAAGTTAAAACACTGACAAAAAAGAAATAATCACTAGCATAGAGCAAGAAAAACGTTGGGAGAGATCCTGACGTTTTTTTTATAAAAGAACATACTATCATTGAGCCATTACCTCATCAACTAATATGCAACGCCGGATGCTCGCCACGAGATAGTAATCTGGTCATAGATTAGGCTGTTTACATATACGAGTCCGGAATGGGGCCCCGCAATTCTGCGGGGTTGTAGGCGAGACGTAGGTCATGTGTATATGAAATATCTTTTCAGAGTACAGCATCCGGATTGATCTTTTTATCCAATATTTTTGTATCAAGATAAAAATATTGGTCGTGGGTTTTGGGGTACGAAAAGCCCCAAATAAATAAAAAAAATTGCAGCCGGGCAAAAGTAGATCCAGCGAAGCGTCTTGAAGAAATAGAAACTATTGATTTACATTGAATTTTTAGAGGAAATCAGTATAGTAATTGCATGGGGATGCTTCTGGATTTGATAGGAGGATTCCATATGTATTGGCCGCCACCATTCGACGAACGTACCGAGATTAAATAATCGTTCACTCAAAAAATGCTAAAACATTAAACAGAGCTTTTGCTCTCGTTCCTAGCTACGCTGTAGCCTAGTAACGTACCAACCCATTGTCCGACTCCTACTACGCTTTGGGTGACTAAGTAGGTAATTCGTTCACTTCGGTGGACACCGTTGTTATGGTAAAAACCTATGCCTGTCTATCGGCTAACGTATCCTGACATAATAACGCTAAAAATCCTGGATAGTTAATAGACTATTGTGGTAGAAATCAGTATATATGCCTTTTAGACATGGGTTCAATTCCCATCATCTCCACCAAATGAGAAATAATTCGAACTATAGATCACGACTTAGGTCGTGGTTTTTTTATAAAAAAACAATATTGACAAAGTTTGACAAAAAAAGTTTGACAAAAAAACAAAATATATTTATAATATATAAAACATTTTATTTACCAAACAAAAAAATGGGAACATGTATGTATTGTAAACAAAAAGCGTGATTTTTAAGAAACAAACACAAAGAATGCAAAAAAAATCACAACACCTCTATCGAAAGTATAAAAGAACTAGTAGAAAAAACTTTTGTCACAACAGGAGATTTCAAAAAAGTTTGAAAAGAGATAGAAAAATTTAAAAAAAATAGCCACATTACGGAAGAAGAGCTAAATGATATCTATCTAGAAAAGTATGACATCGCAGTACAACAATTCCTCTATGATGGAATTCTCACGAAAGAAGAAGAAAAAAAACTGATAGAATTTAAAGACGAACTCCATATCAAAAAATCAGTACTTAATGAAAACTGACTTTTCGAGGAATTCATGAAAATGCTGATCATCAAAAATCTTGCAGAGAAAAAAAAACTACCTAGACACTTATATAAAACAGATCACGATATAAACATAGAAAAGAATGAAAATATATTACGATTGTTCAATGATACAGAAGCATATAGAGGAAAGTCATCCATAGAAAAAACCACAAAAGAATGATTTACAACAACTACATTCGAAGAATTACCAGCAACAAAAAAATGAATGAAATATATGGGAAAAGGTATGTTAGCAATGAGCGAAAAACATATATATTTCACTAATGCTAACACTATGGTAAAAATAATAATCAAAAACATAATAGGAGTCACACCATATGAAGACGGTGTAGGAATACAAACAGAAAAAGACACTCGAACATTCAAAAATATAGATGGACGATTTTCTTATAACATCATATACAATCTCTACAAATAAATAAAATAAAGAAAAAAGGACAAGTACAACTCGCCTATTTCTAAGTTGAATAGATAATCCAACTAATTTTCTTGGTTGTTCACTATCTTTTCCAAAATAGCAAACAAAAATTTTTGCTGTATGTTATCTTTATACAGATAACAGAATGCGAAGTACATCAACACATAGCCATCAACATAGAGTTGAGGAAAGGTTGTGTTGATTATAAAAAAACATTTTTACTTACGGTAAGGCATTACTCCTCCAGTAGCATAGTACCAATCATGAGGAGTCTTTGAAGATTCCTCAAGAATAGTGTTTGCATATTGCAGAGATATTCTTTCATACAACTCCTTGAAAGAGCTCTTCATCATTACTTCTTCAAAAGAAGAAGTTTGTTCCACAAATGTTTGAGATTGAGTCTGACTTTGACAGAATTCTACCGTCTCGGTCACTGCATCATACTCAAATTGAGGAAGAGGCGTATAACTTTTGATGTATCGTTGTTTAGCCTGATACTGGGCATTTTCAAGTTGTTGGTGGTTTTCCAACATTTTCATTTCGTACTTATACATATCGTACGGAACGAACGGATTGTTTCCGTATACAATTGCTCTTCTATTAGAAAAGCTTCGAGAAGAATTAAATTTTTTCATAATTTTTTTTATTTTTTTTATTATACTGTTTTTCTTTTATTGTCAGGTGAGTTCTCCTTGAGAAGTCCTGGAAAGGATAAAGAAAAAAAAGACTTTTTCTAAAATAATTTTTCTGATTTTTACATAGTAATATTATTTTTATTAGTAAGATAGATGTACATAAATGAGGCAAAAATTCAAGATAGTTTATATATATAGTAAAATATTTAAAAAAACCTCCACTAGGAAGATTTTTTTTATTTTTTTAACTAATTATCTAGAACGAGCAGCATGCTTTCTAATAGCTGGATGTCCACCTCCTGATCTTCATTTGAATCAAGACGTATTGAACGAAGGAGTATTATGGGTAAAAGGATTTGTTTTTGGTATACCCACAAAAGGCTTTTTTTCTTGTAATGGCTTATCCTTTGGAGGATTTACTGGTTTTTTTGGTAATTCTGAAGTTTCCGCCATGATGATGTTTTTTACTGATAAAATTTTTAAAGAAATATATGAATACTATGTATATATGAAATCACATAAATATATCAATCTCTATATTTACTCTCTAGAACTTAGTTCGAACCACCTATATTCTTTCTGTTCAAGCTGACGTAAAATGACTCATAAAGCCTCAGACAAATCTTTGATATCATCATAGGGAACATCTTTCTGATCAAAAATACGGTTAATATCATCTCTTTCTTTTTCTAAAGCAATAATATCTTTGGTAAGCTGATCCAATTCACGTCTTTCCATATACGACAATTTCTTCTTAGACAGATCTTGTTCCTGTTCATCATCAGAAATATCATCTTTTCCTTTTTTTCAACTTTCAACTTTCAATTTTCAACTTTCAACTGCGAGTTTATAATCGCTATATATCCCCCGATAATCTTTTACAACACCATTTCACTCGAAAATAAACAAATGATCGGTTATCTTGTCCATAAAAAATCTATCATGTGAAATGACAATCAAACAACCTTTGTAGGTTAACAAAAAATCTTCCAAAACTCAGACAGTAACTAAATCCAAATCATTCGTCGGTTCGTCGAGCACAAGAAAATTAGGACGATTCTGGAGGATAGTCAGCATATGTAATCTTCTTTTTTCTCCACCACTGAGATTTTCTACAAAAACATGTTGTTGATTTGGTGGAAAAAGGAAATGTTCAAGTAATTTGCGATCATGAACAATATCAGATACTCTTTTGTCATCAGGAAAATGAATTTCTTTCTGTTGATAATGACCGAAGACGACAGTTTCTCCCATCTGCATGTGTCAGGAATCGATCAGCTCTTCCCCCATAATCATACGAACAAAGGTAGACTTCCCTACTCCATTTTTTCCTATGATACCGATACGCTCATTATGTCTAAATTCGTGAGAAAAATCTGAAAGAATTTTTTTATCTCAGAATGATTTCTTAATATGTTTGAGTTTCAGGATTTTGCCTCAAAGCTGTCTTTTTTCCATAGATAAGGTAAGCTTTGCTTGTTCGTTGAACACCGTATCTTTCAAATCATCATAACGTTCATTGATATGTTCAAATCTTGTCGATCTAGAATTAGATTTAGTTTGTCTTCCGCTTGGCGCTCTTTTGATCCAGTTCAATTCTTTTCTGTATAATTGTTTGAGTTTATGAACTTCTATTCTTTCATTCTCTTCACGGATGGATTTGTGCTCCAAATAATAGGAATAATTTCCAGGAAAGACGATAATTTTGCCTCTATGAAGTTCGAAGATATGTGTACATACTCTTTCCAGAAAATATCTATCGTGTGTTACCATCAATAAAGTGATACGATTGTTTTTGAGATATCGTTCAAGTCGTTCTATCATATCCAAGTCTAAATGATTGGTCGGTTCATCGAGAATCAACATTTCCGGATCGCCCATCAAGGTCTTAGTCAGAGCAACACGTTTTTTCTCTCACCCAGACAATGATCAAATAGTCTGGTCAAGATAGGGTTTGATACGAAGTTTGTTGATAGCGATATTGAGCTCCAATTCCTGTTCTCGATGTTGTAAAGTATCGAAGTCAAAAAGAAATTCACGAACAGTAATGGTATCGTCCAATTTCGTATCTTGAGAAAGATATCAGATACGGATTCATTCTCTTCGTTCAATTACTCAATCACTCAGATCTATTTCTTTCATAAGTAATTTGAGTAAAGTAGATTTTCCAGCCCCATTTTTGGCAACTAAAGCGATTTTCTGTCATCTAGAAATAGTAAAGTCTACATGATCTACAAGAACTTTGGATGTATATGATTTGGTAAGTTGAGTGACTTTGAGATATAACATATACTAAACAACTAAATAAATAGTAATTTGACCTTCGGTCGTAATGAGGGCTACGCCCGTAATGGATGGTAATGTTCATTACATCGAAGATACATTACATCAAAGATGCATTACATTAACGTTTCAATATATTCCAGCAATTTTTCCCTTCCTCTTTTGGTAACATTAGAGACAGTAAATATCTTAGGCATATGGACAACAAAATCAGTAAGTTTTTGCTGTAATAAACGCATATGAAGACTCAATGATTTTTGGGTGGTTTTATCTATTTTGGTCATCACAATATCAAAAGGAATATTTTTCTGATCCAAACTATAGATAAAATCGAGATCAATATCCTGTGGAGGAATATTTCCATCTACCAGAACAAAGACTCTTTTCAATGACGCTCTCCCAATAAAATAGTCATGAGTAATTCATATCCGATGCATTCTATTTTTATTTCACGTTCTCGCATAACCATACCCTGGCAAATCTACTAAATGCCACGCTTCATTGATCAAGAAAAAATTAATCAGTGTTGTCTTACCTGGCTTGACGGAAGTTTTGGACAGCTTACTATTGTTGGCGATGGTATTGATCAATGATGATTTCCCAACATTTGATCTTCCAATCATAACAAACTCTGGCAAATCAGATACGGGACATTCAGTGAGCTTGGATGCACTTTTAACAAAAGTAGCTGAGCGGATAAGCATCAAGTAGACAAAAAAATAAATACAATAAAAGAATAGTAAATAAACGATCACAAAAAAACAGACAAAAAATATTTTAGTAATTTACACTTACCTTGAGCCATCACTCCACCAACTAAAATACAAACCAGATGCACGCCAAACACTCCCCGAATTCGAAGCAATCAACATAAACGAACCGTAGCGGGTCCCGCCATAGGTGGGGCGGAGGTAAGATGGTAAGCCGTCCTGTTTGAAACGACAGTTCAGTCGATTTGCATCTGGAAAGTGGTTTTGCCTACTTTTGCCACGTCAAAAGTAGGTCTCCGAAGGAAATCAAAAGTAGGTCCAGCGAAACGTCTTGAAGTAAGCACAATTGTTTGCATACTGAAAATACTTCCATATAGTAACTTCTTGTGATTTATAATTTTTTTATACTACCAATGTCCAGCAATCAAAATCCCGTAATACTCCGTTTTGATGAAGTTTCTTTTGCATATAACGATGGCAAACACCCTATTCTCATAGAGAGTGATTTTTCCATTCGTCAAAACACCAAGATCACCATCATGGGGCAAAATGGCTCTGGGAAAACAACGATATTTAAAATGATCACATGAGAACTCACTCCACAGAAATGAAAAATCAATATTGTACAAGGAAATACTATCGCTATTGCAAGACAAGTAATGCCAAAAGAACAATTACCTCTTTCTATCAAAGAGTTTTTTGAGTCTGCATTCAAAGAAAAAGATTACAAGATAGACAAAAAAATAGAGGAAGTACTCAAAGCGGTAAATTTCAATGCACCGATGAATAAACCTATAAAAGAATTTTCTGGATGACAACAAGCAAGATTACTCCTCGCATATGCTTTGATACAACACCCCGATATTCTCCTCCTCGACGAACCAACAAACAATTTGGATGATATAGGTATCGGAGATCTGATTACTTTTTTGATGTCATACGATAAAACAGTTGTCGTTATTAGTCATGACGCAGATTTTTTGAATCTCTTTACCGATGGCGTATTATACCTCAACAAATGAACATGCAAAGTTGAACAGTATCGATGAGATTATTACGATGTCGTGGAACAGATAGCAGCACAAATAGAAAAAGATCAAATGGCGAACGCAAGAGCAGAAAAAAAGATAGCTGACGCCAAAGAAAAAATAAACTTCTTTTCAAACAAATGAGGTAAAATGCGTAAGCTTGCAAGCAAGATGAGAGATGAAGTCGAAGAAGCAGAAGAGAATAAAGTAGAGGTCAGAAAAGATGATAGAACAATATCAAAATTTACCATTCCCTTTGATAATTATGTATGACCTATCGTAACTATCAATAAAGTAGGACTAATGAATACAGTACACGAAGTAGTAAATTATAAATTACCACTAACAATCAAAAAACACGAAAGATATATGTTTATAGGACCAAATGGAATCGGTAAATCTACATTACTCAAAAGACTCATGATGATTCATCAGCACAAAGAGAATATCATGAAAGAATATAATGCAAGATTCAAAGACAAAAAAGCAACAGATGTTATTATCAAAGAACCAGATACGACGCATCCAGAAGAAAATATTGCTATGATTCACAATAAAGTGAAAGTAGGATATTATAGCCAGGATTTCGATGCTTTGGATATAGAAAAAACCGTTCGGGATACCTTGGAAGAAATAGCTGAAGAAGCAAGTGATCAAGATATCTTTCGTGTTGCAGCACAATTTCTTCTTAGCAAAAATATATTAAAAAATACTATAGGGTCACTATCAGAAGGACAAAAATGACTTCTCTGCTATGCAAGGTTCGTTCTTCAAAAACCACATCTCCTTATCCTCGATGAACCAACTAACCATATTAATTTCCGTCATATTCCTATCATTGCACAAGCAATTAACAACTACGAATGAGCGGTTATCATGGTAAGTCATGATAAATGATTCACAAATCAACTAGAAAATTTCAATACAGTAGATTTAGGAAAAATAATGAAAAATTAAAAAAAGGCGAATAGTATTCGCCCCTACATATAATA
>CAYQLB010000001.1:37351-111787 GCA_964418415.1 uncultured Candidatus Peribacteria bacterium | reverse complement strand
ATACATCTCCAATAGTATTTGGTGGATATAAAGAACTTATAAAAGCCGCTAACCTTACCAACTATCTAAAATCAATATTTAGAGGAAAAGCAAAGTGAACACAATATACTCCATTCGAATCAGCTGGATTGGCAGGAAAATTGACATGGGATCGATGAGATATTATGTTCAATGATGGTACAAGTTCATATAATCCTACACACACCGAAGCTATAGATGGATGACGATTCGGTACATTATGAACTATATCACCAAAACTAGAACAAAACAAAACAGAATATATAAAATATCTCAACAATATGAACATCTGGAATGAATCTAGATCTACAGAAGACAAACCAGCATCATAAAAATTTCACTTGCATACATAAAAAGGACTGCTATATATAGATGAGACGCCAATAATCCAATAAAGGATTGTAACGTCGATTCTATCCATAGGAATATAATTTCTATGGACAATAGTAGTCCTTTTTTATTTCATCGGGAATTATGCACACCTCAAAGATATTGAACATTCCAGAAAAGCATATCCTCATTATCGGCAATCGATCTTACAGGAATCTATGAGATGAACTAATTTTGTTATGAACAGTAAAATTATTACAGGAAGCAAAAAAGAAAATCACGATAGTTGCCTACGATCCTGAACGATTACAAAAGTTTTTTAGTCAGACTATAGATATATCAAAAATAACATTCGTGAGGGAAATACCAAAAGGTATACGTTCACGACGAAAATATATACTCCAAGGAAATTTTAGAGAACGAAAAAATCGAAACAAAGCCGACGCTGTAATCATAGGATGAGGAGAAATTCTTACAGAAGAGAACAAGCATTCCTACCGATATCGATTAACATCACTCCTCCCCTGTTTGAATAAACCACGCTATCTGATGTGAGGAATCCAACGGCCAAAAAAATTCTTCAACAGATTTTTCTTCAAACATCTCCTCAAAAAAACAAAATACATCTTCGCAAGAGATATGGATACAGTTCACGAAATGAAAGCACATGGATTTGAAAACGTAGAATTCTTTATGGATACCTCTTTTTTCGCTTATCCACGAAAAACATTTCAACGTTTCAATATTTCAACACTTCAACATCCAAAAAACTATATAGTAATCAATCTCAACAAAAATGCAGAAAAGTTTTTGAACGATATCATCGAAGAAGTAAAACACCGATATAAAAAATGATATGAAATTAAATATGTTCCAATAGCCAAGGGAAGATGAGAACAATATGATGATCTAAGATATGCGAACCTTATACAAAGAAAAGCAGAAATCAAAGATCAACAATTTACCATTCTCGATCGAGAACATGATTTTTCTACATTTATCAAAACACTTGCCGGAGCAAGTATCGTCATAAGCAGTAGACTCCACCTCTTTTTGATCGCAAGCTTTCTTGGACTAAAAACAAAAGTCTATCCGTATCAAAAGAAAATACTCAAAATGCAAGAAACACTAAAAGAACTTAGTAATTAGAAATTAATTTTTCGACTTTATAGACTTTCGACTTTATAGACCTTACGGACTAAGAAAAAGTTCCACGAATAAGTGCTCAAATAAGCGTTCGTTTTTCCTTCATCGGAGCGAATCTAAGTATTTTGATGATGAGTCGAAGTGGCTGTCCTCGGAATCCAATCAGATAGAATTGTATTTTTTGAAACAATGTCGCATATTTTTTTACAAAGAGCATTCTATGTTTCGCTTTCCTATATGCAGCGTATTCATTCGCTACTCGAGCATTTTCCAATACTGTTTTATCCCTTTCCATATGATAAATACGGAGATCACGAAGTACGACAATCGGATGTCCTGCATGATAAATCCTATACGTAAAATCCAAGTCTTCATAAACGAAATCTATCTTTTCATCAAACAGAATGTTCTTGAAGATATATGCAGGAGCAAGTAAAGAATTTCCCGAATACATCTGAATATAGTCTCGTTCTTTAATTCCCAATATCTGAGGGATAGGTCTAGATAATACATAATTGAAATGAGAAAATCCTTGGTTCTGGATATGTCCAGTTTTTCTATACATCAAGGTAGGCGTAAGAACAAAATCCTTGGATAATTTGGTATGATAATGATTCCAAAACGCCAAAGATCTCTCAAGATAATCATCCTCGAACCATTCGTCATCATCCATCAATTGAATAAATTCACCTATTGCTTCATTGATGCCGAGATTTCTCAATGCACTAGCGTTGTTATGGGGAATAGTGTTGGTTAATGTAGTTATATAGTGAATATTTCATGTATCATGAATTTTGGAGTCAGTGTCGATTTTTTTGTCTACAACAAAAATAACCTCAAAATCCTTAAATGTCTGATTTGCAAGACATTGAGTAATGTTTTTCATATTTTGATCTCCCCTTGTCGGGATGACTACACTAAGTTTCATATATGAAATGTATCTTTTACCAAATAAGTTTCAACTTGTTTTTACTCAACAAACTCATATAAAAAAATTTATCATTTATCACCTCTCATCTCATCATTGATGCTAAGGTTCTTAAAAGTATTTCTCATTTATATAATTCTCTACCATATTATCGTAACAATCTTCTGTTATGGGATATTTTGAGGAAACTATCAAGAAGTGATATCCATGACAAGAGATAGTATACGAATACTATTTGTCCTTGCAGTTGTGATAACGAATATCAAACAATGTAAAAGATTTTTCTCTACACGAAAATATCCCCTCATCGCACTATGAGTGCTTCTATTGTTTAGTATAGGCATTTCCAAGTGGATAGGAAAATCGCGATACGATATAGCTATAGGAATCAAATACGGATTACGATATCTCATCATTTTCTTTACAGCAGCATACATAGGATACACATTAGCGTATGCAAAAAATAAAGAACGTTTCACAATGTTTTTGCGTCAATGTGTCTATATACTCGTTATCATTGTCATCATAGGATTTGTACGACAACTAACCAAATTAATCCTCCCTGATTTTTTTCACTGGATTGGCTACTGACCACTAAAAGACTTCACTTTCGGCGACAAGCCTCCAATCTACTATCTTACCGGATACCAATGAACGTTAAGACGACAAGGTATCTTTGCAGGACCAAATAACTATGGATATTTTTTGATCGCATTTTTACCAGTGATTATGGTAGTATTCAGACAAAAGTTTATTTCGATCAAATCGTTTTTTACAGCAAATAAACAAGCGATACTAAATACAATAATCATCACCATACGGATAGCTGCTATCATCATGACACTTTCAAGAACAGCATATATCGGGGGTATCATAGGATTAGCTTTGGTAAATATCCAGCGGATCAAAAAACATAAAAAAATAGCCATAGGGATATGTGTATTAGCTCTAGCAGGAATAGTAGGACTAAGTATTTTGAAATGAAGTTCAACTATCGGCCATATACAAGCGAAATTCGGCAGCATAGCATACGTACTGAAACAGCCAGGCGGCTACGGACTCTGAACGTCATGACCAGCCATCCATCACAACGGTACGATATTACCAGAAAATTATTATATACAACTGATGCTTGATATTGGTACGATAGGTTTCCTTATACGATCGATAGTCATTTTGAACATCATCCGACTAGCAAAAAGAATCCAGAAACATATCCAAAACAAAGAAAGTATCTATTTTATTCGGCAAGGACTGAATATAGGTTTCTTTACATTACTTATCATGGGAATATTTCTTCATGTGTTCGAAGATAGTATGGTCAACTATCTTTTCTTTGTGATACGATGAATACTCACAGGGTATTTATCTATATATATCGACAAAAAATTGCCCAAAGAATAGTCGAATGATTGAAAAAAATAGCTGTACCCACAACTACCTTTAGTTAATTTTTGTCCAATTTTATGGGTCCAGCTTGTCGGACCTTTTTCTATATATCATATTCTACTTCCAATTTGATTTTTTCTGGAATCAATGCTTTGGGAACTACAATTTGTAGCGTATTGTCTGGTGTTAATTTCGAATGAATTTTGTCAAAATATACCTGTGGAGGTAAGTCGATAATCTGATTGATAGGTCCTCGATAACATTCTTCCTTAAGAGAAATAAGATTATCTTTTACTTTGGGTTTGATTCTCTCGCCAGTAATGACAAGTCTATATTCTTTAATCTGTAATTTTAACGTTTCTTTCTTTACACCACCAAGCGGCAAAAGAATGACAATCTCTTGCGGAGATTCATAAATATCATAGGGAATAGTTGGTGCTTCTTGTTCATGTTTCATAAGCAAATAGAGTATGATATAAATATTATGCTTTTGGATTCTGATTTGCTTGGAGATCAATTCCAACAATCTTGACTATCTGATTTTTTCTTTTTTCAGGTCTCGGAATTCGACGAAGCATAATTTCTCCATTACGTTCTGTATCACCTTCGGTAAGAATAATGATATCTCCATTATCAAATATACTATAAAGCAGTCAGGACTTTTTAATTGATATACTTTTGATGCTTTGTGCACTAATAGTGGAAACGTTTCTTTTGAATATTCCTCATTGTTCATACATCATGATAGCATGAGGGATTACGATAATGAAATCCATTTTATAGTCGATATATTTACCAATAACAGGAAAGATAAAGACGACATTTATGATAATGATAGCAGTAAGAAGATAAGCAAAATAATCACCACCCAACCATTTATAGAAAAAAATCAAACCAAAAATCGTAATAAAGAGCAATAGAATAAACGGAAGAGCAACTTTAATAATATAATACAATTTACTTCTTCAAAAACATAAGACATTATCAACACCATATCTTTCTTGATATTCCAAGAAAGTTGTTTCTCTCAACTTAGTGTCGAAATTAGAAAATATTTTCATAAGAACACACTAAAGATAAAACATACTAGAAGGTTTTAAAGTGAGGAAAAAATCTGAGATACACTTTACCGATAATATGATCATAAGGTACTTCATATGTAGATCATTCATAACAATCAAGTCCAAAACAACAACGAGAATCAGTAGAAAAACCTCTATTATCTCCCATAACGAAAAATCATTCTTTCACTTCAAATTCACTGATACCACATCTCGCTTCCGTAGCAAGAGATCATGGTAAATATGGTTCAGGAAGTGTAGTACACTGTTCTATGTCATTTTCTGTTTTACACACTTCAACAGCACTACGTTTGATTTTTACTACTTCATCAGGCAATCCAATAATCCTTTTGATATAAGGAATATTTTTACCAGGAGGAACGAAAACAATAACATCACCCCTCTGAAGTTCATTAAATCTTGGAGTTACTTTATCGACGATAATAAAATCATTTTCTTCGAACGTAGGAGACATACTAGCACCAACAACCGTATAAGGGTTAGCAACAAAAAATCTAATAAACAAAACTATTCACCCTACAAAGATCAGAAAAGACATCATATCAAAAATGTCCAAAAGTATATATTTTAATCTTGTCTTAAATGTCATAATAATAGCTAATTTAGTCTAAAAAACACTGATACCTCAAAACGTACGGATAAGTATCAACATATACGATATCCAAATGATAAAATGCCTAAATGTAAAAATGCCCATATTGCAGCAATTAAACATTGAAACATTTTAACAGTTCATCAATCATCCTAGAATGGTACATCATCATCTTCAGGCAATATTGGCTCAGGATTTTCTAAGATGTGATCATCTTCACCTCCCTGTCCCTTAGGATCCAAGAAGATAAAATTGTCAACGATAATTTCTGTAGAAAATTTGTCTTTACCTTCACTGTCTTGCCATTTCCTAGTTCTCAATCTACCTTCAATGTAGATTCTCTTACCCTTATTCAGATACTTAGACAATACTTCAGCGCCTTTACCGTAAGACACACATCTGTGGTATTCTGCATCTTCTAGCACATTACCCTCCTTATTCTTGAATTTTCTGTTGGTTGCAACAGTAAAGTTCACAACAGAAGTTCAGCTGCTTTCGATAGTTTTTACCTGCAGATTGTTCGTAGCTCTTCCGATAATCATTACCTTATTCAGATCCATGATTCGATCGAATTACCGTATAAAAATATGATGAAAAAGAATCATCTCTTAATATCTATGGAAATATAGGATAAAATCAATTGATTTTTGATGAGATTTTCGTAAATACTCACAACCAAACTACACGCCCAGATGATGGAATTGGTAGACATGCTAGACTCAAAATCTGGTGACCGTAAGGTCGTGGGGGTTCAAGTCCCCCTCTGGGTAATAAAGGGAATAATTATGTTTCAAATCATACAAAACATTGTAAAGAACTGGAGAATCAGAGGTTTGAAGTCATTGAGATTTTGAATAGCATAAACAATCTCAAAATCGAACTTCTACAAGTTGCTTTCTTAGTGACCTATCTCCTTGCTCTCGGAAAACTAAGGGACTTTTGATAAGTTCTCTTATTTTTTTTAATCTCTTATTTTTGTCTATCTTAGCGATTGATTCATTATCAATTTGTTCTTGGAGTATCTTTTCCTCCTCATTCAGTTCTGCCCATTGCTCATCCATTTTTGTTTGTAGATCAACACTACCTTTTCCACTCAATAAATACTGTTCTATCTTTGTCTTTTCTCATTGAATAAATTTTATTCTATTCTCCTTTGCCTTTACTTCCTTACCCCAATCCTTTTCTTTTCATCACCAAACACTCAACAAAGTTTGGTCAAATAATTCCATCATTTCAGGAGGAAATTCTATTGATTTAATCATATCTATAACTTGCTGTTCTAGTTTTTGTTTTGGAACATGATCTCTTTCAGGACATCATTCTAACTGACAACCATAATAAGAATATCAAACTCCTGTCTTCTTTTTGACTGTAGTCCACCCTGTCAATTTTCTTCAACATCATTTACAAGTAATGATCTGTTTGAGCATGAAATCATCATCTTCTCTAAGTCATTTTGCTGGTTTATTTCATCTCAAAATTTTGTTTCTAATCTTCTCTGCTATCTCTAAAGAAATAAATCAGTCGTGCCTACCATCAATAAGTTCATTTATATCCCAAGCTGGATAAATACAATATCAAGCATAAAAATACAATCTATGAAGTTGTAGCATTTTTTCTATATAGCTTTTCCATACCTTTCCGCCCGTAGGAGATTTTAATCCTTTTTTAATAAGATAATCATACAATTGCATTTGTCCCATATTTGGATCATTTGCAAACAATTCTAATCATTGTTTAAGTATCCCTGCAACATCCCAATCTATTTCATCAAAATATCATTTTTTATCCAGCATTGTCCTTTTGTATCACATAGGGACAAAAGAAAATGGTCGGTATCCATCCAACAACCTTCATCTTTTACCATTCTGACAAAGCTTTTCTATTCTCTTTCTATCATATCCAGCAAAAGCATATTGAATATGTTTCATAAGTTTTTCTTCATTTGTACCATCTCTTGTTCATCAGGTAATATCTACTATTTCCACTCAATATTGCTTAATTTTATTTTCCATCTCAAAGGCAGATCCAACATCATCCAAATCAGGTCTTGAAATTCTACTCAATTCTCTACAAACAAAATGAGTGATTTTGATATATTTGCTATTTTGTTCCTTCAAAAATTCTACACATTTCTCAAAAGCTGGACGAATCTTATTATTCCCCGATTCTCACTCTTCTCTAAAAACCTTTACCACCTCAATAGGTGGCTTTTGATTATTACACCATTCCCTTCATAGCTTTTCTTGTCCCTCCAAGCCGAATCATTCTTTGACTTGTTTGTCTCCCGAAACTCTACAATACACAACAGCCCTAAACTCTGTAGGTCTAGGATCTTCTCTCTTTACAACTCTTTTCCCATCAAATTCAAAGTTTTTAAGAGAATTTTTTGCGAGTCTGCTTTGTTTTTTCATACCTCAAACCATTGAAATAGATAAATAATATAGTTATAGACTAGTATTTATATGTACTATACTAGTTTGAGCTAAATATATCTATTTTTATCAAAAAATCAAATCAAAATAAAAATCGCATCCATAAAGAATGCGACTTCAATACAAGAATCTAATAATCAGACATCTCCTTTTCTATAAGCATTAAGCTAATAGATTCAAAGAGTTTTATGAGCTTGAGGATTTTTGCATCATCAAGAACATCATAAGCTGATCACAAGATCTCTCTTGCTTTTTCTATTGTCATTTGTTAGGCTTTTACTTCTTTCTCCCAAAGCTATTGGGCATTGAAAGACCAGCCTAGTAAAATTCCCCTTACTTAGGAGCGTGTGTTTATTTTACTTTTTTCTTATACGCTTTCAAATCTTTTTCAATCGTAAAATTTATGTCTTGCTTATCTCAGGAATATTTATTGAATCATATTTGACCAAAAGGAATCTTTTCCTCAATCTCTTTATATCTATTCTTGTCTTTTACTTTTCCTTTTGCAGTCAAACAAATATCATCAGGACACAATCAAACCAATTGATCACAAACATCCATAAACATCTTTTTTATAAGCTCTTGATTATCTTCTATATTTTTACCATTTTTTAGTTTCTTTTTTGTTTCCCCTATCATTTTTTCTAAACAATGTTCACAAAATACACTTTTAATAATATTATTAAAATTCATAACTATATAAGCATTATCGTATTCAAATTTTAGATTATCTTTGTCACAAATTCACATTTCATACAAATATGGATTATAATATAAAAAAAGCTCTACATCAAAATAAACTGCGGTAATAATCGCAACCAACAAACCAATGTTAAATTTAAAATTTCTCTTTATACGAATTTGTTTAAATCACTTTATAATATCTTTATCAAAATTAGCAGACATTAAAAGGTCTATTCATTTTTTAGAAAATTTAAAATTATTATTTTCTCGCATACACAATCTATCAATATCTTCCATAATATTTTTTATCAATTTTTTATCTGTCAAATAAGCATACTTACTAACCATATCAAAAGCTTTATAATGTAGGTTCATAAGCTCTAAATTTTTACCTCTTGGTTCAACCTCTTCCATATCAAAAGGAACTAACATATTCCACATTTCTAATACCCCTCAACGCTTTAAATTAGCTTGTTCATCCAATATATCCATCATTTTCTCTCATTCTTTGCCTATTGTATAATACTCGTGTATCATTCATCATTTTAAAAGTCCTACGATAACATCATATCCTTCAACTCAAAAGGTATTGTTGGGCAATCTTGATAAAAACATATCTCATATTTTCCTTAAAATCAGAAACAAAGCACTTACATAAAGTCAGTCTTCTTTTATTTGAGTTCAAAGTCATATTCTTGATTGAGTTAAAACCTCCATATACATTGTTTTTGCATTATCTGAATACATACAATGAGTCGGTTTCATCCACGCATCTGCAATTTCTTCAATGATTTTATTATTTTCTTTATCTTCAAAAAACGCCCAAAATGGACTCTGAAAATGTTCGTGTAAAGGATATGGATAATATGTTTGATATTTCATTCACATAACAAACTTATTACAAAATAAAAATTGAGCGAATTATTGCTCAATCTTTATATACAAAAATAAAATTATTTCAAACTATTCAAAATCATATATCAAAATGTCTAGAAAAACGAAGAAATATATATAAAAAGATAAAGTTTTATAAAAAAGATAGAAATTACAAGAAAAATCTTTATTTAATATAAATTAATAATTAATATGAATAAAAATATTATAAATTTTTCTGACTGACAACCATCTTATGATCTATTTCCTATTAAGTTAAGAAAAGAACTAAGCTTTAATTATAAAGATATAACAAAATTTTATCCTTATTCTCCAAAGGCTTGATTAATTTCGACTAGAAGGGCCTTCATTAAAAAATTTGGTTGAAAAACTAGTCATATTGATAATTGTTTAATTACAAATGGAACTTTATGATGAATAGAACTTATAGTAAAATCACTTAAATTCGGAATAATGATTATTGATGAACCAACATATGCTGATGCTATAGACATATTCAAAAAATATTGAATAAAAATTATTTGCATACCTAGGAATAGATATTGAGACATTAATTTTGATCTTTTTGAAAAAACATTGCTTAAATATTCTAAAAAAAGTTTTAATATATGAATGTATATTATACCAACATTAAATAATCCGGATTGAAAGTGTTTAAATATTACTGAAAGAAAAAAAATCACAGCATTATGTATTAAATATAATGTCCACTGTATGGAAGATGATGCATATGCTTATTTAATAAATGATAGTTTACATTTACCATCTTTATATGAAATAGCATGAAATATAAAAAAGCATAAAATAATAAGATTATTGTCTTTATCAAAAATTTTAATGCCTGGTTTGAGGGTGTCTTTTATTGAGACAAATAAAGATATAATAAATATTATTTTAGAGAATAAGCTTGATTATGGCTATTCTCCTTTAGATTGTTATATAGCAGAAAGATTACTCAGTGATACACAATGAATTGAAGATTGAATTTGAATGATCAAGAAAAAAAGCAAGAACTGTATTAATTATCTAGTAGATATTTTTAAAAAAAATAATATTAATATTAATACACCCTTAGGTGGTTATTTTTTATGGATAAATTTATGAAATTTAAATATATCAAAATTGGAAAAAATAGCATTTAAAAACAATGTACTTTTTACAAATTGAAGTAATTCATTCATTAACAAAAAATATAATTTTATTAGAATTTGTGCCATGAAACTAACAGAAAACGATATGAAAATATGAGCATTTAAATTAATAAAATCCATTAAAGAATGCCAAAAAATATTAATCTAATTTAGAATCAACTTCTAAAGTAAACTTATAACCATCTTTTTCTATAATAGCATTATCATCAGCAAGATATACTTTATTTTCTTTTAAATTTGGATCTAACTCAATTCTAATAATATTGGTAACAAGAAATAATTTTTGATTAATAATCAAATTAGTACCTTTATTATATCGAGGCCTAAATTGTTCATTTAAAGGTTTTATTTCAGAATAATGATTATTTCTTTTTAGATAGAATCATGTTCATCTCATTTTATTATATATATCTATTGGCTTATCTTTTTGTATGTCAATCAATATTGAACCATTGGATATTTTCTTATTGTAAACTCAATCTAATATCTTTTCTGTTTTAATGTTTTCATTATTTATAAAATCGTATAATTTTTGAATAACTTGATCTATGTGATTATAAACCTTTATCTCTATAGAATCAAGTGTATCTCTTATAAATAACGGCAACTTCCAGGCATATACAAGCAATCACATATCAATTTTCTCACTAATTTTATGTAAGCTTATTGTAATATACTCATCATTATTAATTAAAGAATATTCAAAAGGATTGTTTCATCTATTTGTATGTAAATCACCTGGATGGATATTAAATATATCAATAATATCTATAGTTTTTTTCTTAACAATGATTCCACAATCATACATCAAACAGCAAGAAATTATTTTTTCATATTTTACCAATGCATTATGAAGTTCTTCAGCATCTTCAACAATATGTAAATCAATATTACGACTATCTGCAAATAAAGATATCAAACTTGTTATCCTACTTTTAGGAACAAAAATAACATTCAATTCAAAGTTTTCAGAATAGTAAAGACTTTCAATAACATTTAAGCAATATCAGATATAACCAATTTTATTTTTATCCATGATAAAATAATTATTTAATTAAATATTTTTGAATAAATTCTGGTTGTGGTTCAATTCATAATCAAGGGATATCTTTAATCTCTATGAATCAATCAATTATTTGTGGAAACTCTGCATCTAAAGAATCCATAAAAGGATTTTTTGTATAATCGAATTCTATCCATTCACCAGCATTGGACACATTTAAAACATGTATATTTGCAGATAATGCTAATGCTGTAGAAAAATTATGAGGAACAAGAGAAATTAAATTTCTTTTAGCTTTTTCTCAAATCATTATACATTCAGATATACCTCAGCTCCAAATCACATCAGGCTGTATATAATCCACAGAATGATTATCTATATATTTTTCAAATCATTCAAATCTACAATCTAATTCATATCATCAAATAGGAACTTTTGATAAATTACATAATCTACTACTTTCAATAGGATTTCAAAATTCTATTGGTTCTTCAATAAACATTATATTATATTTTTCTATTTCTTTCGCAAACTTTAAAGTTTGTTCAACACTATAGGAATTATTGGCATCAACTATTAAAATTTTATTATATCAGATCGTTTCACGAGTTAATTTAACTCTCTCAATATCATTTTCTAAAGAATACTTTCAAATTTTTATTTTAACTCAAGAAAACGATAATAATTTTTCATCTTTTAAATCTAATAACAAACCATCTAAATCAGCTTTAGGATTGTCTTCATATTTAAAATATCAAGTACTAGCATATACTTTAATTTTTTTAGACGATCATCCTAACAAATTGGTGACAGATAATTTTGCTTCCTTTGCTAATAAATCCCAAAGAGCAATATCTATAGCAGATATAGCAGAGACAACCATACCTTTTTGTCAGTAATGAGCTGTTACTTTAAATAAATATTCTGAAATAACTTTAGGTTCAACCTTTTTTCATAGTATAAGTCCAGATAATTTATATTCAAATAAAGCTTTCATTACTTCAGGAATGTCTCAAAAAGTTGCTGCTTCTCACCATCCATATAAGCCATTATCTGCAGAAATTTTAATCAGAAAAGCGCTTTTATTAACAATTTTTGATCTGGCATCGTAAATCACTTGAGGATACTTATATCTCAAAGGAAAAAGTTCTATTTTTTCAATAATCATTATGAAGTTTAAAAAATAAATTACGTTGATAAATAATCAGCTAATATACAAGATCACTTAATTAATTCATCCAAATCTACATATTCATTAGACGAATGAGCATTAGACAAATCACCACTTCAAAAGGTAATTACAGAAATATTTTTTACTTTAGCATAATATCTTGAATCACAACTAACTTTCCATCAATACGTTTTTTCTTGTTTAATTCAAAATTTATTAATTGACTGTTTTAATTCATTTACTAAATGAATATTCGCATCCTGTATATATGCATCATTTTTCAAACCATTATATGTTATAACTAAATTATTCGATACAAAATCATTACCAACAGATTTACAAGTTTTCTCAATAAGTGATTGAATATTTTTCAAAGAATAATCAGGCAAAAAACCCAAATCACAAATAATAGTACAATATTCTGGTACAGATCAAGACCATTCTCATCATTTAATCACCCCAACATTTAGTTGTAATGGAGTATCCCAACAGTCAAAATCCTTATTGTTTTTTGCTTCTAATAATAATTTTTTTTCTAATTCTTTTAATAATTTGATAATTTCATAAGCATATTCTATTGCATTAATTCATTTTTCCTTACTTCACATATGAGTAGAAGATCACTTTACAGTTACTTCAAAAGTAATACATCAACGATGACCTCTAAATATTTCTAAACTTGTTGGCTCTAAACAAATAGCCTCATTAGCATCAATTCAGTTAACGATTGTAGATAAAGTTCAATTACCTCAAATCTCTTCATCAATAACAACGTCAATTAAAGGGTTTTTCCTTAATGGTATTCAATTATCATGTAAAAATCTGATGGCTTCTCATAGCATAATCAGATTATTCTTTGTATCACAAGCTCATCTTCAATAAACACAATTATCTTTTACATATCAATCAAATGCATGCTTAAAACTATCAGACGCAGGAACAACATCAATATGACAATTAAACAGTATTGATTTATAATTATCGTCTGATTTTTTATAAATTGCTCTCAAATTTCATCTATCTGAAGTTACTTTACTATCTATATGAGGAGAGAATTGTTCATTATTTTTTATATCAAGATTGAAAGGTTCATAAGTAACATTGAATCACAATTCACTAAGATATTTTATAACAAATGGAAATCAATTACTCTCATTTGGGGATATGGTATTAATATTAATATAATCAATTAACGTATTAGAAATAACATCTTTCCTTTTTTCAAACCAAGAACGCATTTTTTCATAATTTATTGAAACTTCTTGTTCACCCATAATTATTACAATTAGTAATTAAAATATTTTTATTGGTATTTGTTTTAATGCTTCATTTGCATTGTCTTCAGCTTCTTGTATAGTATTTCAGTAAGCAATCACACTCGCTAATGTATCTTTTCAACTGTTATATTGATTTAAACAGTCACCAACTTTTAATTCTTGTTCTCGCATAACGTCATAAATTCATTTCATTTTTTTGACATTTTCTAATGATCAAAGAAATTCAATTTTTCAAGGTTTAGCAACTAAATATCTTAAAACAACAGCTCTATTATATGTTTTTTCCAGTTCTTCAATATGTATTTTTTCTCCTAAAGCAAATCTAACAACACTAGGTAATATATTAATACCAGTGGATAATTTTACAATTTCTGTTCAAAATCTAGCTCAAGATATTCTTCATACCATTTCTAAAAGTATTATTTCTCATTTATCAGTTATCATAATATCACAGTGAAAAGCAGTATTATTTAAGTTTAATGTTTTAGCTCATTTTTCAACAACACTAATTATTTCTTGAATTATTCATTGACTTAAAATAGATGGCAACGTATCTCAATCTTCAAAAAAATATGGTGCATACTTTTCTTTTTGACCATAATTTCTATCAGATATCCCAGTAACAATTAATTTATCATCATAAACAACACCTTCAAATGTATGTTCAGTTCATGATAAAAATTCTTCAATAATAATGGTATCTGTATTACTATTGTTTAATGATTCTAAAATAAATTTTTCAAGATTTTTACTATTTTCTAGTTTTATAACTCAAATTGAACTCGTTTTATCATTAGGTTTAATAACACATGGAAATCATATTTCTTCTACTCAAATAATAGAATTTTTTAATCATTTTGCCACTACAAATCTTGGCGTTTTAATTCCGTTATCTGAAAATATTTTTATACGATAATCTTTATAAGTACAATTATAAGCCTCTGTTTTAGATAATCATATAAGATTAAATTTTTCAACTATTTCTGCAATTACAGGTAAATTTTCATATCATAAAGAAATAACTCAATCAATATTATTAATATTATTTTTATTAATACATTCAATTACTTCTTCAACACTTCTCGGATAACACTGAAGCGCTATTATCGAATTATTAAGAATATTTTCATCAATATAATTATTGATTACAATAAGGTCTAATCACATATCAGAGATTTCTTTTAATGAATTTGACATTCAACTACCAACTCCACAGACTAATAATCTTTTTTTTGACATGCATCTATTTTTTTGAATCTAAATGTCCAGGATTTTTTCAACATAAATATGGTAAAGTAGAATTAGGTCAAAACTCTTCAATAGAAGCGTCATAAAGACCAATAATTGAATCCAATATATTTAGTGAAGAAGATTTATTTTGAATCAATTCTGAAAGATATACTAAATCTTTTTTTGCATTTTTCAAACTAAATTTTAGAGCATCTTTATTTCCATTCATTAACCAATCCATAAATCATTGGAACTGAGGACTATTAGCTCATCAACTAGAAACTACTTCTTTTAGATTATGTAAATCAATATCCATCTCAAGAGTTTTTTTAATTATTTCTCAAATTATAGCCGTATTCATTAGTGTAAAGGCATTATTTATCAATTTAATTGTATTTGCATTACCTACTTTTCAAGCGTAAAAAATATTTTCACAGAATTTCTTCAATAAGTCCACAATCATTGGATATTCATCCATTTTACATCATAGAATACAATTTAATTTTCATTTCATTGCCTCTACTGGAGTACGAGTCAATGGCGCATCTATAAATATAGCTCATTTTTTAAAAAATTCCTGTGATAAATGTATTGTAGAATCAGGTTTTGATGACGTACAATCTATTATTTTAGTATCATATAAAACATTAGAGAGAAGTCATTTAATATCTAAACAAACAGCCTCTACTTCTTTAGATGACGGAAGACAAAGAATAATATATTCTGATTTCCTACAAATTTCCTCAATACTAGACAATATTGAGGCTCCATTTTCTTTTAAATAATTTGTATTATCCTGAGAATGTCAGTCTAAAACAAACAATTCCTTGTCGTTTTTTAATAAATTATAACCAATTCATACTCACATGTTTCAGTTTCAAATTAATCAAACAGAATTTTTTCTCATATTTATAATAATATATAAATAATATTTCAAAATATTTTATAGAAAATTAATTATTTTTTTATTATATCTTTATTAATATACTTTTTCAATACCTCTGGTATTATTATGCTTCAATCCTTTTGTTGATTATTCTCCATTATTGCTATCAATGTTCTTCAAATAGCAAAAGCTGTAGCATCATTCATATGAACAAGTTCTCTTTGTCAATCAGATCTTTTAACTTTAATATTCAACCTTCTAGATTGATAATCTGTCATTAAATCAGACGAATGAGTTTCTCTATATTTTCATTGTCATGGCATCCATGTTTCTACATCAATATGTCTAGCGTCAGCTGTTCACATATCTCATGTACAACAAATAACGACTTGATGCGGTAAATTTAAAGATTTCAACAAATATTCTTGAATAGCCACTAAAAAATTTTGTTCTTCGACACTATTTTCTGACAAACAGAAACTTTCCATTTCTAATTTATCAAATTGATGTTGTCTTAAAATTCATCTTACATCTTTTCAAGAACTTCATGCTTCTCTCCTCATGGATGTAGAATATCCGATATAACGTACTGGTAATTCCTTTTCATCAAAAGTTTCATCCATATGCATAGCTCAAAGCGTATGTTCTGCACTTCAAATCAAATACAAATCATCTGAAGGAATATAATATCTTTCTTCTTTCGGTTCTAATCTAGCCATTTTTTCATAAGAACTTGGTTTTATAAAAATAGGTGGAACAATTGGAGTAAATGGTTTTGAAGAAACATTAATATTATTCTTTTTTATAATATCTTCCAATATTTCTTGATTAGTCAAAATACTAAATACATGTTGAACTAAAGCAAACTGCATAAGTGCCAAATCTCATTTTAAATAAGAAAATCTAGATCCAACTACTTTAGCCGCACGTTCAGTGTCAATTATACCCAAATTAACTCATAATTCATCATGCTCTTTTACATCAAAATCAAATTTAGGTATTTCTCCCCATTGTCTTAATACCACATTTTGGGTCTCATCAATTCATTTAGGAGTATCAGCCGATGGAATATTTGGAACCTTGGATAGTAATAAATACAGTTCTTTTGATACAACTCTAGATGTTTCTTCTAGTTTTTGTATTTCTTCTTTAATATTTTTACCCTCCTCTCTTAAAGCATCATTTCTAGATTTTCAAATCTGATTTCTTTTGGTTCTTAATCACTGTAAATTATCCTCTATTAATCTTTTTTTTGAATCAAGTTCTAATATACTTAAAATATCAACATTAACTCATTTAAGTTTTGCTATTTCGGTAATAAAGTCTGGATTCTTTCTAATAAGCTTAATATCTAACATTATAACATAAATAAGAATATAAAATATATAAACAAAGACATGTATACATATTTATATGTAAATATCAATAGCAAATTAAACAATTTTAATAAATATACAACTTTCTATTGAAAATATATATAAAATCATTATATCTCAATCATATTAAGTTTAACTTTAAACTTTATTTTTACAAAGGATTAATATCATGATTAACGTATCCTTAATTTGATTTGGTAAATCTGGTTGAAGATTTTTACAAGTATTATTACATAGACAGCTTACAAAATGAGACATAAAAATAAATATGATTTGTGACTCAAATTTTGATAGATTAAAAAAATTAAACAATCTTTGATTAAAAACATGTTCAAATATTGATGAAATATTTAATTCATGAGATTCAGAAATATTTATTATTAGCACAAATGAAGATAGTCATTTTGATATAATATCAAAAATTAAAGCAAAAAGCAAAAAATACAAAAAAATCATAGTTGAAAAGTTACTAGTTGAAAATTTTGAACAAGCTAGCCAACTACTAAATAATTTTCAAAATCACGAAATATCAATAAATTTTGTTGAACGCCATAGTACCATCATAAAACAAGTAAAAAAATGGATTTATCAAAAAGATCTTTATGTATCTCGTGCTTCATTTAAATGGGGGAAATACAGATTACATGATTCTCGTCCAACAGTATGAGTATTATCAGAAATATCCCATCCTTTAGACCTTATTATTATGTTATCAGATACTCCAAACAATACTCCTTTTAATGTTATTAATGGGAGTTACATATATAGCGATTATTCAAACACAAGCACACCACTTTTAGATACTCTTGATATAAACATCAATTTTGATAATGGGCTAAATATTAATGGAGGAGGATCATTTTTATGGGATTCTAGAGAAAGAAAAATTATTTTATTTCTTTCTAATAACAATAATATAGTTCAATATATGGCTGTGCTAGAATTTGACAAACCTCATTGGGATATTGATAAATGTATAATTTATGATGTTTGATCATGTAATTGAGGTGAAAGAGAAATTATTGAGAAATTTGAAGTAAAAAAAGATGAAATAGATCCTGAAATTTTATGTATTAGTAAAATATGGAATTTAATCGACGAGAATATAAAAGAACTTAAAAAATGATATAAAAGTAATATTATTGCTCATCTAGAACAATGAGTATATATTCAAAAGATTATTGAACAACTAATGATTGAGTCAAAAAAAAGTAATTTCAAAACCGAAATTTTTGGAAATACACAAAAAACACAAGGAAAGGAAAGTACTTCTGATAAAATACTTTATGAATATATACAATGAAAGGATATTAAAGAAAAAATGATTATGTGGGATGAAGAATTTTAAATAACATACCAAAATAATAGAAAAAAATCAACAATTCTTATTTTCAGATAAAGTTTTTACCCATATATGATATTAATATTTCAGGAATTTTTATTGTTCAATCGGCTTGCTGATTATTTTCTATAATAGCAACCATAATTCTTCACATAGCAAAAGCAGTAGCATCATTCATATGAACAAATTCTTTAGATCCATCATCTTTTTTTACTCTAGTATTCAACCTACGAGCCTGATAATCAGTCATCCAATCAGAAGTATGAGTTTCTCTATACGTTCATTGTCCTGACATGTAAGTTTCTATATCCACATGCCTATAATCAATATCTCACATATCTCATGTACAACATTCTACTACACGATAAGGTAAATTTAATTTTTGCATCATATATTCTTGTAGCCCAATAATAAGTTCTTGTTCATCACCTCAGCTTTCAGGAGTAGAGAACGTTTCCATTTCCATTTTATCAAATTGATGAACTCTAATAATACCCTTAACATCTTTTCCATAACTTCATGCTTCTCTTCTAAATGCTGTAGAATATCATATTAAACGAATAGGTAAATTTTTTTCTTCAAACATACGATCCATATACATAGATCACATAGTATGTTCTGCACTTCCCACCAATACCTGTTTATCTTCATGTAGACAATATCTTTCATCCATAGGATGAAGTCTTCACATTTTCTCCATAACATCCATACTCATAATCACTGGGGGAAGAATTGGCATAAAAGGAGTATCTTTTATATTCAATTTTTTTTCTTGAATAATCTTTTGAATAATCTTTTTATCTCACAAAGTATCAAATACAAACTTAATAATTCCCATTTGCATTAAAACCAAATCTCATTTAATATAAGTAAATCTAGTTCAAGAAACGATAGAAGCAGTCTCTTTATCTATAATATCTCGTAATTTACCAAGTTCCTCATGATCTTTAATAGGAAAATCAAATTTCGGAATTTCTCACCAATTTCTAATAACAACATTACCACTTTCATTTTTAGCAATTGGAGTATTTGGATGATAAAAATTTGGCATAGTTAGCATCAAAGAATCAAATTCTTGCATTACAACATTATATTCGGTCTCCAAACTCTGAATTTCAGATTTAAGAGTTTTTGCTCATTCATAGTCCTTTTTCTCTGCTAATTGTTTTTGTTTAAATTTAATTTCATTAATTTTTTGCTGTTGTTGTTTTCTTTGAGCATCTAACAAAATAAGTCTATCTATATCCACATTCTTATTTTTATTTTTACATACTAGTTTATATCATTCAATATCTTCATAAACTTTTTTTAAATCAATCATAATTTTATGTAAAGTAAGTAATTAAAAATTATTACGTTTTTGATTATACAACACAATAAAAAAATCAGTCATATTAACAATATATATCTTTGATTTAAAAATTAAATAATCGAATAAAGAAATCAAGCCATTTTAAAGTTAATCAAGATATTTTAAAGTAATTAATAAAATATTAAACATATTATTTAATTATTAAGTTATTCATAAACACTATTTACATATTTGAAGTTTACTTTTATTCATACAGGAAAATTTAATTTACCATTCTGTTCTCATTTCTCCATCTTCCTAAATATCCCATAAGTATCATAAAACCTCAATTTTTTTCTCTGTTGTAATTCTACAATCTCAGCCAATTGATCTACAGCCAAAGAGCTAAATTTGACTGCATACTTAAAAACCTCTCCAATCCCATTCAGATTGAAATGATTTTGTGAAACATCTATTTTTCTGATATTGTGGATAAAACTATCTCCCGTAAGCTTCTTCCATTCAGATCTTATCTGTTCATTGGTATTAGACCCTTTCCCGCTAGGGCTTGAATATCTATTATGATTTATCTGAATTTCATTGTCCGTACAGACTAAAAGATTTAAGTGAGGATGCCATCCATTCTTATTTTTCGTCACTTCTATAGAAGAAACCATACCATCAAATTGAGTAAAAAAGCTTTTTGTCTTATGTGTCTTTCTTTTCCCATTCCTGTAATTTCTCGCCAGTTTATCCTTTGCATTAGTAAGCTTAGAAAGTAAATCAGGAAGCTTATCATTATAACTATGCTTTATTGTCAAAACTATGTAATACCAGTTTTTAGTAGTCAGTTCTTTTTCTTTGATAAAGCTCTCAAACCTTTGGATCATTTTAATCGCCCTCCTCGTACTACATGCGAGACAGAACTTATCATATTTACAAAAAGAGCCTGATTTAAGTTTATGCTCTCAGTTTGCTAGTTGTTCAAAGAGTAATACATTTCAGCAGTCTTTGATTCTTTTTCTCTTCCATACAGATTTGATAAGATTTGGCTTATTGGCTATAAGATATTTTATAAGCTCTCTTTTCTTCTCTTGGCTTCTTCTAAATTTTTCTACTGTTCTTGTAATGAGGTCTTTTGGTTGTTCGTTATCCATTGTTTTATATTATAATCTAAAATATGAGGAAAAGGTTTTTAGTGATCTCTTTCTATACCAAGAAAGATTTGTGTAGCGCTTTAATTACTGCTAGTATAGGAGAAGCTTTGTATAAGCTTATTGAGATATTTAGAGAGATAGATGGTAATTAGCTTTGAGCTATTTATCCTCTATATATCAATAGTTTTATAACTCGTTTGTAAGAACATTTGCTTTGTAAAACCTGTCTCTCAATATATCAGAATATTCAATATGCGAAAAAATAGCATCCAGCACGGACGCTTTTTCTTTGAAACCATCTAATAAGTTGGCAAATAGTGAGTATTGATTAGTTTGAGCTTTATACCCGTTTAGGTAAAGAAAGAAAATTACTATAAAAGATTCTGCCAGTTGGTAGATTTTTTCTTTTTCTTGTTTTTTGATAAATATTAAGTATCAATACTCTATTATGAATTTTATATCCTAATATCGTATATATGTCAGAATATATATCAGAATATGAAAAAGAGAGAAAAAAAAAGGAACAAAAAAACACAAGAGAAAAATGAGATATCAACAAAGAGAATAAAGAAGCATTAGATCAAAGTAAACTAAGCCTCAAAGAACTTAAAAATATGATAACAGAGTGATCGATAAATCTCGACCAAAAGACTTTTGAAGAAATACAAAAAGACAACAAAGTCGATAATAGAGAATTCAATAGCATAATAGAATCATTGGAAATAAAAGAATTATTAAAAAAAATCGAAGAGATAGTAAATAATCCAGATATAGAACATATCCTACCAAAAGAACTCAGAATAACATCAAAAGAATTTAAGGATGCATGCATCAATAAAGATAAAAAAACAGCATTATTAACAAAAATAAACACTGCTCTAGATTGTGTCAATGATCACGTACGTAATGACTGAGGAAAAGTAGGATGAAATCCACTGATAAGAAATATTACTATGCGAGAAAATCTCATGTTTTTGACAAATCAAAAAATAATACATATCCAAGAAAATATGATAGATATGAAAAACTATTTACAAGATAATTAATCGTTATGTTTCGAGCAATAGTAGGAAATCTTCTAAGGAGCATATCAACTGTATTATGGAAAAAAACATTATTAATCTCTCGTTTGCCAAAGATTTTTTTCCGTTTTTTGGGAGAATTGAATGGTATCATCATAGCACTTATCTTGATAGCGATAGTAGGGTTCAATCGACAGATATTGACGGATCGAAAAATCGTAGGAGGAATTGTAGTGATATTACTCATAGCGATAGCCTATGATTATATACAACAATGATTATACAGAAAAGAAAAGATATCCACGCTTATGCCCTATGAAAATCTCAATAGTGTATTCACCATCATCGCGGGATTCCTTATTTTCAAAGATTCGTCACGGATAGCAGTTGGTATAGGAATACTCGTAATCCTTATAACCATATGTGCTTCCATAGATTTCAAAAAGTTTGAACGACCAAAAAATCTCAAAATGATTCTTTTGATTCAATTACTGATAGCAGCAGAATCGGTACTTACAGGATATTTTCTGACAGACTTGGGAGACAAAGAATACTTCATTCTGTATGAACTCATCATCGTAGCAATACTTCTAATTCCCGTACTCATAAAAGGATATCTGACCAGAATCAAAGGAACAAAGATGAAATTCCGATGATATCAGACAGGACAAGCAACAGGGACAAATATTTCATTTATCCTGTATCTCTTCTTAGTTTCAGAATTTGGAATAGTAATTTCGACATTATTATCTTTTCTGGCAACATGAGTCACTATGATATTTGGATACCTCATACTCAAAGAGAAGCCAAGCAAAAAAGACATCTATCTCACTATCATCACAACAGCATTGGTAGGAATAGGGTTTTATTTTAAATAACCAACATGAGAAATATTATACTTGTCTGAGCATGATGAACAGGAATGTCAGGTGTAGCAGGAATGCTGCATGATTTGTGATATACGAATATCGTCTGCATCGATGCTAATCAAAGCGAACTCACGGACAAGCTGAAAGCGAAGTGAATGAAAGTCATCATAGGACACGGAAAATATAAAGTACAACTCGGTGATGTTGTCATTTATTCTGAAGCGACCGCTGAATGTGAGGAAGTTCTCGACGCGAGAAAAACAATGAAAACAAATAAGAAAGTAATGGTCATTCTGAATTATTTTCAATTTCTCGGAGAAGTTTCGAAGTATTTCACAACGATAGGATTCGCAGGTACTAACGGCAAAAGTTCATCAACTGCTCTAGCAATTCATACAGCGAAAAAACTGGTACCTAATTTCTGACTCGGCATATTATGAGCGCTCGTGCCAGGTTTCAATACGCAAAGTTATGTGATAAACACCAAAGCAAAAACAGATATCAGAAACATCTTCGACTACATATTCACGGGAAAATGACTCAATTACGACAATGTAAAAAAACGAAGCTTTTTCGTCGAGGCGTGTGAATACAAAAGGCATTTCTTACACTTGGATCTTGATTATACGATAATAACCTCTCTGGAACTCGATCATACGGATTACTACAAAGACATGAAAGATTATATATCAGCATTCCAACAACTGATTTCCAAAGTAAAAAACAAAGTATTTCTACCAAAGTGACTTAATCTAAAACCTGCAACCTGAAACCTGCAATCAATTGTAATAAAGAAAATCACATTCACTCGTCTTCGAGGCAAACATAACGACATAAACGGATCATTAATTCTTGAGCTTATGACAAAATTATGCAAAGAGCCGAAGACAAAAATATTGAGCACGATGAAAACATTCGGATGATTACGGAGAAGATTGGAATTTTTGAAAACGAATGAAAATTGAGCGAAGATATTCACCGATTACGGGCATATGGCCTCCTCTATCGAGCTGGGATATATGACATTGAAACACAAATTTCCTGGCAAAAAATTATTCGTCATTTTCCAACCACATCAGATAAATAGGATTGTATTGTGACGAAAAGATTTTCAGAAAGTGTTAAAAAAATATGATCAGGTTATGATCTACGACATTTATGCTGCGAGAGAGAATATCAAAGACTTTATAGACCACCATACCTTCATCAAAAAAGAGAATATCAAAACCCTGAATGACTTAGGTAATCATTTTGCAAAAGAATGTTGAGGAACCTACACCACGAATTTTTCAGTCATTACAAAAGAAATTCAGAAAGCGCAAAAAGATACAGTCATTGTTATTTACAGCGCTTGAGACATTGACTATAAAATAAGATGCCGAAAATCTCGTTAGAGATTTTAACATCGCATTTATCCAGCGAAGCTGGATCAACTAAGAAAATATTTAGGAAAATAATTTATTATCATGCCATTGCCAGAAATATTAGATATCGGATTTAAAATCGACGAACCGAAACTTCGAAAAGTAGAACTTCCTATTGAAGAGATAGCTATTTTCGAGATTGAAAATAATATGGATATTCCCTATCGAGAACAAGAAGGGACAGATGATTGGAATCTCACACCGAGAATGTGCATAGAAAATTTCGAAAAAGAACTTTGGCACGCAAAAAAAGTATTGGAAGCGGATTTAGAGTATCCTATCGAATTATATTTCCATAAATGACAATGGATTATTCTCGACGGCGTTCATAGATATACTAAAGCGGTACGCGAAGGTCATACAACGATAAAAGTAAGAAAAATACCCGAAGAAATCGCACAACAAACGAAAAGATCAGGGAAAAAATATAAAAAACGAGCATGAGAAAATAAATAATATTATTGTCTTTTATACAATCCTATGAGTTCACTCTGATCAAGGATTTTTTCTCACATAAGTTCAATTAATCTTTCTTTGGAAAAGCCTGATGATATTTCTAGTTGTTCAGAAAGCGCATAGACTTTGAAAACATATCTATGCGTTCCGCTCGGCGGACATGGAGCTCATCGAGCAAGTTCTCCTCGAGAATTTTGACCGAGAATAGCAGTATCAAAATTATCTTGAGAAATGATGACATACGGATCTTCCGTTAAGGGAATATTTGCCAAGAGTAGATGATCTCGAGTTCATGCTGGAGCATCAGGATCATCAACAATAAGAACTAAGCTTTTGGTAGTAAGAGGAAAATCTTCTATTTTTAGAGTAGGAAAACGACCTTCCCCGTCACAGGTATATTGGGAAGGCATCAATCCGTTGTCAGTGAAGTCAGTAGAAATATTCATTGGAGTTTTTGAAATAGGTAAAAGTATTCAGGAACTACAGAAAAATCCTGAGCTGTTAGCGCTAGGATTTCAGTGTTTAATGAGTGTGTCGCCATCACATATTCGATTGTCCTCAGAAGAAAATACCCTTAGTCCTATGAGAACAAGGACGCAAATAACGATCAATGCGAGTCGGAGATGTTTTTTCATACCAAAAATATACATTTCTGCCTTTTTTTTACAAATCAAATTACTATAGTACACCTTATCACTTTTACCTAATATCTTGTCCCAAAATTTATGTTATTAATCGGTGATCTCCACATCAACGCACGTTACCACGAAAAAATTTTGACTCAACTCAAAGATATATTTTCCTCATATCCCGACGAAAAAAATATTATTTTTCTCTGAGACTATGTGTATCATTTTGCCTACGATAGGAACGCACTCCTCAAATTGTACGGACTTTTTCTTGAGCTGTTCGAACAAGGAAAAAACATCTATATCATATCTGGAAATCATGATCGACTAGGAAATTCTTTTGTATTTGAAGAAGCGAAGAAAGCGTTTGAAGTAATGATAAATAACTTGTCATCGAATGAGGGTAAATGAGAGATGATAAATTGAATAGGAAAAATAAAATTTATCACTAAGCCATTATTACAAACCATAGAATGAGAAGAAATATTATTTATGCCATTTTTCCTGCCGTGAGAAAATGAGGAGCTGAATTATATACCAAAAAATGAAAAACTAAAATCGATAAGCGATTTCGCTGTACTACTAGAAAAGTCGAATAACAAACATGAAATATTTTCATGATACATCAACAAGTATTTAGCAAAACAAATAGATGTACATCCGTGAATTACTATTATCCATCATTATTATTTCAACAATACAGCATTTCCAGGTCAGAAGTCGAAATTCAACTATAAAGATATAGCATTAAACGAACAGTTTTTAGAATTATCAGAGGTAAAATTTATTTCAGGACACCTACACCAAGGATTTACGCATACCAATTATCTCTGTACAGGAAGCGTCCGATCTACGAGTTCTTTAGAAACTAACCAGAACAAATATATTTTCCATTATAACACAAAAACACAACACATTACTGGAATACCAATCACGATCAATCCACAATTTTTGATTCAAAATAAAGAAATACTCACAAAAGATCTGTTATTGGAAGAAATAGGAAAAATCAATCAAATGAACAAAGGATATTTTCAAAGTCCATCACGAAACATCACATTTACACAAGAGCAGAAAATTATGCTTGAAAATATAACACTTACTCTTCAAGTCGATCAGATTGATTATGATAAAATAGAAGAAGTTGTCGATGTCGATCTAAGGAAAAGTTGCAAAGATTTGAGGCTAAAAAAAAGCACGGAGAATCTAGACGAACTGCTTTCTAGTTTCAAAGTTGATTCAAGCCAATTAGCCTGATTCTCCGACCGAAAAAGCATCTTAACCGAATATATGCAAAAAAAATTCGGGTCTGATTACCCGAAATACGAGAAAATACTGAAAGAACTGAAATTACTATAAAAAACAGACAAACAATAGCCAAAAATTTGACTAAAGGTAGTTATAATCACAGCAATTTTTGGTCTATAATTCGTCGATCCGATATATCGGACCATTCATTTTATATAATTTAATAGTCTTCCTCTTCTTCGTCCGTTTCAGAAGTTTTCTTATCGATATACTCTTTCACTACTTCACTTAATGCTTCAGCAATGATAGCCATTTTTTCGTCAGCTATGGGAACAGGAGTATCCGTAATGTTTGTAGGTGAAAACTGTGTTTTATATTTCATAATTTTTTCAGCCTGTTTTTGAGGAAAATTAATATCTTCAAAGGGATACTCGACACCATGTTCAAGTTTGATCAATAGATCTCATCTTGCAAATACTTTATCCCAGAAACTATTTTGATTATGAGAAACTGCTTCTATTTTGGATCGTTCAAAAAAATCTGTCTTATAATCGAAGAGTCATTCTCGCATAAATAAGGTAATTCATTTTTGAGAAAGAATCAGTCAATCTAAATAAATATTAAGAAATTCTATAATATATTTTACAAAAAATCCTAATCCAATAGTGCCAAATATCCAATCAAGATACGGCCAAACAATATATCTATCCAAAAAGATACATAACACATACAATACCAACAAAAAAAGAAGTGTCCTCAAAGTGAGTTTGATAAAAACACTTCCATTATGTCAAATCACATGAAAAACAGTATCAGCATCGGTATATTTTCTCATGATCTGTTTTCTGAGCATGACTAGTCTCAAAAAGACTCGAGCTTCAAGCTTCAAGCTGCAAGCTGCAAGCTAAAATTTATTTCTTCTTAGTTGGCTTGATAGATTCAATCTTCTTTTGCTTTTCGAGGAATTTTTCCATTCTTCCTTTGATGACCTTTTTAATTACTTTATCCTTATTGAATGCTGGATGACATTGATAGCAAGTTTCGACTTTGATAGGTCATTGAACGGTAGTATTTACCGTGAATTTTGCGCCGCAGATGCATTGCACCTCCACGTCTTTGTAATAATTTCCATGAATTCATTTTTTCATTGGTATGAATATAATAGAGTAAAATGTACTAGCGAGTAAATAATTTATGTAGTGGATCGTAAGCAAACAATTCATCGTCTTTGAATCGATGTTTAATCTCTTTTTTCGCTTCTTCAATATTTCCTGAAGCATGTACAAGATTAGGAATACCTATACCTGCAGCATCAGCATATCCATAAGACATATGAGCATAATCACCTCTGATAGTACCAGGAGCTGCACCTTTGGGTTCAGTAGATCCGACAATTTTGCGGACATATTCTACCACTTCGACACCTTCCAAGACTATTGCTACAATAGGAGACCTCATCATAGTAGCTACGGTATCCTCAAATATCTTATTACCATGTCTAGTAATCATAGTTCCGATAGTCTCATAATGATGAAAGAAGAAATCTTTTTCTGGTTTGATCATCTTCATACCGACTATATGCAATCCTGCTCTTTCGAAGCGAGAAATAATCTCTCACACAACACTACGACCTATACTATCTGGTTTCAATACAACCAAAGTTCTTTGTACATGAGTCATTTCTTTTTCAATACAAAAAAATAAAAGATTTTTTGGAACAATATGGTTTTGACAGTGATTTTCAAGTTGTTTTTTGCAAAGACTAATGATGTATGATAGATGATATATGATTATTATCTAAAACGCAAACAGTATGTTTTGTATCTTATATCTTAGATTCCACATCTTGTATCTAAGTTAAATTTATATTGAAAAGCCCACTACATTAATTATACTCACAACTGCATATTTTATTCCATATGAAAATTTTTCCATGAAAAAGCATGTATTATGAATATTTTTGGTAGCAACCGCCTTTATCCTGACTTTTCCAACAAAAGCAGATACTACATGATCTGCATCATGAGATTTTCAAATCGTGATAGATCCGGTGACCCACGATATAACAGTAATTATAACATGATCATCTTTGACAGGAACGATAAATACAGGAACGATAAATACAGGAACAATAAATACAGGAACGATAAATACAGGAAATGTAATCACCTGAACAATAATCACCGGAAATTCAACAATATACACAGGTACAGAATTTCAACAAGCCTTAGCACGAATGTACGACAACGGACTAACTATATACAATGATGAAATCGAATACAGACCCAACGATTATCTTACAAGAGAAGAAGCTGCAAAAATTATAGGACAAGCATTCGTAACATTATGATATAATCAAACCACAAAAAATACTAACTGTTCTTTTTTGGACACGACAGATATGAATCCCACATTGACCACCTATATCACAAATAGCTGCACACGAGGGATATTCAAAGGAACAACCGAGGGAAAATTCCTTCCAAGAGAACAATTAAGCAGACCACAAGCGATGGCGTTACTCGTTAGAATATTTGAAGGTAAATTATCCAATGAAAACAGAATACCTCGATGGGGAGATTATTACATAAAAGGTCAAGCTATGGGATTGACAACATTAGATAATCAAACCATCTTCGATAGTAATATTACCAGAAGAGAGATGGCAATATATATTTGGAGATTAAGAAATATTGTCAGTAACGATACGTTAAGGATGATGTATTTAGGAAGAGTATCTGAACTCAACACGCCTCCTCAAACAAGCAGTATCGTAGAAGCACTGTCATCATTAACCAATTCATTGAGTATCAGTAACGATCCTGAACTCATCGAGGCAATTAGATGGATGAATGACAACGGATTGACGAGTTATACAACCATAGCAGAATATATGCCATTTGAAATTCTTAACAGAGAACAAGCAGCAAAGATATTGGTAAAATTTGCAGAGGTATTTGGATTCTTGAGTATCAACAATACAGGATCATGTGAATTTAGCGATATCGGAGAATCAGATTCTTCATTAACTAATTATATTACACAGGTATGTCAACTAGGCATCATGCAAGGGACAAACGGACAATTTTCTCCAAAAGTTACTATAAGTAAAGCTCAATTTATAACAGCTATGATTAGACTTTTTGAAGGAAAAAAATTAGATGAAAATAGAATACCTCGATGGACACAATATTTCGAAGTAGCGGAAAATATGGGAATAGTTAGCCCTTCAGATTCAATTACTTTTGACAATCCTATAACAAGATATGAAGTAGCATTATCACTATATAGATTCAAGGTAAAGTACCAGATTACTCAAAATCTCAATAGTGAAACTATAGACAATCAAGTAGTAAACACTGTCCCAGGTTCTATAGAGACAGGAGCAAATAATCTACCTCAGTCCAATGTTTATGTCGATATGAATCTCCTGACAAACGGAAATTTTAATGTCGGATACATAGAAATTCTCGGAGAGAGATACAAGATTGTCAAATCAAGCATCAAGGAATATTTCACAAATAATTTCGCACGATATGCAGATCTTTTCACATTAGACAGCGAAACAAAAGTCGGCGCAACAAGTTTCATTGTTAGTAGTCTTTCACTCATAGAAGGTACTATAAGGATAGGAGAACATACCTATATCATCAGACCATTAAGCAATACAAACGCTTACTACAAACTTAACCAAACAAAATAACCGAAAGTCTAAAAAGTAAGGCTTTACGGACTTTTATTCCTTTATAAATAATATGGCTATCAAATCAGCTCAGGTAAAATCTCACGGACGAAGCATTATCAAAATTTATTTTCTTCTCATGACACTTGTAGGAGTAATAGGTACATTGATTACCTTTTGAATATTAGCATTCACTATAGGGAAACAACTTATCATCACTAATGAAGAATATATTGTAGGAGATAGATATTACGAGCTGGAAAGTTGTAAATATAACGACTATGATGGAAAAGAATCTACCAAAGCTACCCCTGCAGAGATCACAATATGTGAAACAGAAAAAAAAGAGATACTTATCAAATCCAGAAAAGTTATGTTTAAGCAAGATACATTATGATCAAGTATTTGGGGTATATTATTTTTGATAGTATTGTTTATACACTATCCTAAATTTATGCGTTTAACTAAAAAAAACGATTAATCAATTAAACGATTACGGATTTCGGACGTAGAATGCAAAAAATCGTAATTCATAATTTGTAATAAAGTAATCATTTAATTATATTGGGAAAATAATGGAGATAAAGAAGATCAATACCGACAAACTGATGAATATAAGTCACTCATGAAGACCAGACACATTCGAAGAATTCATCGGACAAGAACATATCAAATGACTAGTAAAAACAGCCATAGAAAGTGGGAAAAAGAGAAAGTGACATATGGGACATATGCTTTTTTCTGGTCCCAGCGGATTTGGAAAGACAACAATAGCACACATTATTTCCAAACAAGGACAAGTAAATATCAAAGCAGTTACCGGATATGCAATCACAAAACCATCTGAGATCATCAGTATTTTAAATACGCTCGAGATATGAGATATTCTATTTATCGATGAAATCCATAGATTGAAACCAAACATCGAAGAAGTATTATATATCGCCATGGAAGATTTTGTTATCGATATGGTCATGCCAGAAGGAGGTAATGTGAGAATCCCTATTAATCCATTTACTCTCATAGGAGCAACAACAAAATCAGAATCACTAAGCCAACCAATAAAAAATAGATTCGTCTACAATTTCCATTTCATGGAATATACACCAAACGAAAAAGAAACGATGATAAAGAAATATCTCAACAAATATGAAATCAATGCCAGCGAAGAACTCATAAAAAAAATCAGTGAAAAGGTAGGTTCTGTGCCGAGAGAGATTCACAATCTCTGTATAAAGATTCGTGATTATGTGATAACCAAAGAAGGTAAGAATGATTCAAAAAAACATATATTGACAGATTCCCTATGGATAGATTTCCTCAAACATAGCCAGATCGATGAAGGTGGTATGACTCCCCTTCACAAAAAATATTTAGAGATATTGGAAATGGCCGACAGGCCAATGGGTGTCAAAGCTATTGCTGTACAACTAGGTATCAACGAAAAAGCAGTAGAAGACGATGTAGAACCACTACTCTTAAAACTCGGCAAAATAGAAAAGACCAGTGCAGGAAGAATATTCATTTCGTAATTTTTTTTATCTTTATAATCATATCATGCCAGAAGCAACCACAACAGCTATGACAGATCAAATAGCTACAACCACTACTTCAGTAGCTTTACCTATTGGAATACAGGTAATAAGTATCATTTTTATGATCGGTGCAATCCGAGGATCTTTCTTGCTCTTCAAGGATGCTAAGAAGCATACATGATTTGCAAAAATTATCAGACGAATCACAGGAATCATACAACTCTTATCCATCATAGGATCTATCATAGTAATAATAATTGCATATACTAGTCTGCCCACTACATGACTAGGGTTCTTAGCTACAATTATGTTAGTTATAGCTATCATCGGAGTCATTTCTATCATCACGAATATCCGATGAGGCATATTACTTTTTATAGAGTCAGCAAAAAACAAATGATTTAACAAATGGATCAGGATTATTTGCGGAATCATTATGATAGTAAGTTTATTTCTTTCGTTTATTTTAAGTATATAATATTTATTTCATAAAATCTATAAGAAATGACACCAGAAATGTATGGAGCAGCTGCACCTACCATTATGTTTTCAAAAGGAATGACTGCGCTCCTTATAGCATTACTTATTCGGGAAATGATCCGAAAGGGAATTGCACTTTGGAAAGCAGGAACGAAAAAACAAATGACATGGTTTATTTGTCTATTTGTGTTTAATACTGTAGGAATACTCCCTATCATCTATCTATCATTTTTTCAAAAAAAAGAGAAAAAATGAAAAAAATAATATAAAATTTTTCGCTTTATTATGCCACAAAATATGAAACGAATATGGTGTATCATATTAGGGCTTATTCCCGTAATCAATTTTTGATTGCAATATTATTTTTGTAAACAAGAAAAAATATTGGATGTATTCAAAAAACATCGAACATGTTATCGTTTAGATTGGATATTCATACCTCTTAACATACTATTTTGCTTTCTCATAATAAGCGTCTCACGAAAAATAATATTACTTATAGGAGTAACTTCTCTTATTATAAATTATGTCATACATCATCTTCGATCTCTTGATAAAAATATTGAAAACAGTCATCTTGTTCATACATACATAACGAAAGCTGGACGAATACATATGGTATTTTCCAGTATCGAGGTCTTTATTATTACACTAATTTTTCTTAGCCCATCACAGTGAATAGTTATGTATAGCGAACTATGATTACTTGTCGTATTCATTATTGGATTGATATACGGAGCTTATCGCATCCATCATAAAATTTATCGATCAGACATCATAACAGTAACTCTACTCTGAATAGCTATAATAACGAAGGCGATATATCTAAAATAAATAATACTGGGATGATGAAATTGGTATACATGTACGATTCAGATATACTAAAAAAACTACCGGAAACTGTAGGATTTTTTTTATAATTTTGACAGCATATAAGAACAAAAGACATCTATAAAAAGACAAAAAAAACCTGAGTATAAAATCACTTGTTTTTTTATATAATACAGCTATGACATATATAAATAACAAAAATATAATGTCTAACAAAAAACACCCAGAAAGGAGGGATAAATTATGAAAACAACAATTTCAACGGATATGAAATTATCCAGTAAGATACGGAAACGTATCAAGCATGAGATTCATAAGAGTCTCGGAACCAACGTATGTGCCCTACATAAAATAAAAATAGGGACACATGAGAGTCACACAAGCAACATCTTCACAAAGATTGAAGGAGAGGATCCCACAGTCATATTCAATGACATAATCACATTGGGGACAAATTATTTGTTCTGCATGATCGTAAACAGACGAACAAAACAAAAGATCTTCTTCTTGATCGACATCGGAAACCCGCTGTATATTAGCGAAAAAAATCAAATTATTATGTTCAATGCAGAAAAAGAAATTGTTATTAATGTTAAATGAAAATTGAAATTTTTATGACAAAGATCAAGACGCAAAACTCAAAAAAGCCGCTCACTGAATTTCTTTTAGATATATCGAGCGGCTTTTACTATATATAAAAAAATTAGCTGACATCATACATATTTCTAAGATGCATACCATGATCATTCTCTTTGAGTAATTTTTCATAGACCATGAATATATGTTTTATAGATACGGCAATTTTGGATCTTTCACTATTCGTTAATGTATCAAAGAAAATACCATCCAAAAAAAAATCAGTATCTAATTCATGCTCCAAATTTTTTTTGAGTGGATGTATATCTCTATTTCCTTTAAATGCTATATAGAAAGCATGACAAAGAGAGGAAAATTCTGGAGAAATATCTTCTTTTTTTATATGTGACATATATTCTTTGGCACAAATATTCATTTTTTCTATTCTAATATGTTCTTTTTGTTGATTATATTGATAGTCGGTAAATACATCTTCATCTACCTCTTGAGGGGGTAATTGATCAATGGCCTTCTTTTCATAGTATGTATTATGAATTTTAAATGATTTTCTGATATGTTCAAGAAGATTGAGATAATCAGGAAGAGCCATATACACTTTTTCACTGTCTTCACTAGATTCACTAATATCGACTTGCATAAGATCAAGATCAAAGTTGTTTTTTTGAAGTCTTTTCTTCCTAGAATCATAAAATTGTTTAATACAAAGATCATCAGGTTTTTTACTTTTATTTTGACGTCTACTTACAGAAAGAAAAATATCATCAATGTAACGAGAATCTATTTTATCAAGTTTATCACCAAAAAGATTGTTAAGTAATGTATGTTGTTGTTTCATAAGTTCTTCCTGTTTGTAGAGCTTTTTTCCGAAAAGTACTTTTCAAAGTTTAGTTTTCACAACTTTCAATAATAAACTTTGCTTTCTCATATATTTAGCAATACGTTCATCAGCAAGAAGCTGCTCAGTAGACGTAACTGGATCTTGTCTATATTTATCTTTTTCTGTCATCTATCATATACAAAATGATAAAATCTAACAGAAGTATAATAATATAAAATCACTTATCAATAGTCGTAAAAATAACAAAAAAAACTGGTAGTGAGCCAGATTCAATAGAATATAATAATAATTGATTATCTTTTATGGTGGACGATAGAGGATTCGAACCTCCGACCTTCTGCACGTCAAGCAGACGCTCTAACCAACTGAGCTAACCGTCCATAATAGTAATTTGGCCCGACCCGGAGTCGAACCGGGGTTACAACCTTCGCAGGGTTGTGTCCTATCCACTAAACGACCGGACCAAAAAGTAATGCATTAAATAATAATCAGAAATGAATACTATAAGACCTGTCGATTCAAGGACTATGGTAATATACAATAGTCCATAAAAAAGCAAGTCTTTCATTTCTATAATGTATCATCTTTTATAAGTTTTTCCAAATATTTACCAAAACCAAATAGCTTATTTTCAGCTCGTTTATTAGCCATTAATTGTATTCATACAGGAAGCTGTTCTTTCTGATCTTCGACCATACCCATAGGAATAGACATAGCAGGAAGTCATCACATATTAGCTGGTATAGTGTACATATCAGCTAGATAGGTTTTCAAGGGATCGTCAGTTCTAGAACCTATTTTTCGCGCTGCTTCAGGTGTAGTCGGCATAAGAATGATATCATATGTAGAAAATAACGCATCAAATTCAGCTTTTAATTCTTCTCTTGCTCTTTGGGCTTTGAGGTAGTATCACTCATAATTTGCCGAACTAAGGACGAAAGTACCGAGTAATATTCTTCTCTTTGCTTCTTCACCAAATCACGTAGATCTGATCTTTGCATAATATTCTTGAATAGTAGAAGATTCCATACTATCAGACTGAAGTCAAAATTTTATACCATCAAACCTCGCAAGATTAGTACTCACTTCTGCAGGCATCAAAGTATAGTACATGGGTACAGCATATGCCAACATAGGTAAAGAGATATCCTCTACCGTAATACCGCTGATACGGAGTTTTTCTATGGATGCAAGAAAAAGCGCTTTAATCTGAGGATCCAATCATTCTCCCAATACTTCTCTCGGCACTCCTACTTTGAATTTCTTAATTAATGTATCATCTATCATTCATCAGGTTTCATGTACAAAATCATCCGCCCTAGGATCGCTCTGTGAATCTTTAGGATCAAATCCTGCAATAGCTTTGAGAAGTATCTCTGCATCACGTACCGTTTTTGCAAAAACACCTACTTGATCCAGACTAGAAGCCATAGATTGTACACCATAACGAGAAACCATACCATAGGTAGGTTTGATTCCCACAATACCACACCATGCTGCAGGTTGACGAATACTTCCTCAGGTATCAGTTCACAGTGCTGCTATACATGCTCATGATGCTACTGCTGCTGCAGATCATCAAGAACTTCCTCACGGTGATCTCTCTACTCAATATGGATTTTTACTTATACCAAAATATGAAGTCTCTGTAGTTGATCCCATAGCAAATTCATCCATATTGGTTTTACCAATCATCAATCCACCATTTTTTTCCAAATTCAGAAAACAAGTAGCACTATATGGACTTATGTAGTCCTCAAGTATTTTTGATCAGCATGAAGAGATATATTCTTGAGTTAATATAATATCTTTGATTCATATAGGAGCTGCCTTCAATGGTCTCGAAGCGAATTCATCGAGATGGGAATCCACATAATCATCATGAAATCTTATAAAAGAAAAATAATCAGTATTTAATGTTTTTGCTGTATTCATATACTGTTTAACAATATCTTGAGCAATAAGGTGTTCATCAGAAATATAGTTTTCGAGAGTGAGGTCCATAGTCAAATACAATAATAAATATGATTTCAATCCACAAATTTTTGATCTGGAAAATAAAATTATTGAAAACTATCAAGCATATTTTCCATATCACGCTTTTCCTGTGAAGTAAGTCCATTGGATGTCTTTGGTAATGTGGTTGTAACTTTTGCTTTACAAGCATAATACGTTCAACATGTGGTTGAACTAAAGGAAATATATTTTTCCTGTCCTGAAGGACAAGACGCTACGGTTGGCATACTAGGGCAAGGCTCTGGAGTGACCACTTCTGTAGTTCACGTAGTAGTTACTGTTTCTGTCAAAGAAAGATCATCTAATAAAAGCTCATCTCAAGTCATCTCTTGGAGAGATCAAGTTTCTCCAGTAATATCACCTGTAATACTATCAACAGATCATGGAGCTAAAGATCATGTAACATTTATCATCTCTTCAATAACAAAATGAGTTCAAAAAAGGTCATTGGATGTCGTTTTGAGATCAGAAAGAAGAGCTTGTGCTCAACTAGGATTAATTAAACGATACACAAAAAATACCAATACAAGAAGAACGAGCACAAATATGAATCTTTTTATAAGCCTCATGAGTAAAGAGATAGGATAAATATACAGAAAATACTATATACATTTAAGCAAAACTTGCAATACTAATTAACCAAGAATGAATCATTTTTAGTGCTTCAAGCTTTGAGCTTCAAGCTCCAAATTAAAACAAAGTTTCTATTGCCTCACAAGATTTTTTCACTAAAAACCAGTCATGCTCAAATCTATTATGACCAATTGTATAGAATATATGAAAAACGACCGCAAAATCATTAGATTGACCTTTGCAACATCATTTTTCCATTCATTGATTGCAAGCTTACTCATTTTAATAAATATAAATACATTATTTGCAAAAAATTACGAAAATGGCCTGTATGTAGGCAAAGTAGCAGAATTTTTTGTACAAGAGATCAATAATAACCATGTTATATCTTGGGTAATAGGAATCGCGATCACTCTTTTCTTAGCCTATTCACTTGTATATCCTGTAGGACAAGCAGCAATCATACATTATCTGAACGACAAGAAAAAAAGCATCAGAGATGCGCTAAAAAAATGATGGGATGACTTTTTTCCGATGTTTGAATTTGGTATCATATCATTATTTCTCTCTCCAACCGCATATCGATTAGTTGTTCTCAAAATAGCGGTCTCTTGAGGATTACATGGAAGTTTTACGATATTTATGCTCATTGTACGGTTTGGTGTCATGATAATAGTAAATGCATTAAAAGTCTATACAAGGTATATTATGACATTGGAAAAAAAATGACTCTATGACGCACTTCTTCAAAGTTGTTCCATCACCATGAACAATGTCAAAGAGAGTTTCAGATATATTAGGATACAGACCATACTGATTATCAATTTTTCATTAAACATCATTATCGTATATGCTATACCCATCACCCTGATTTACCTCGCTATCTTATTCAATATTATTCAATATGGAGGTGTAAAACGGACAGTATACGGCATCTTTTTCTTTGGTATCCTATTTGGAGCATATTCTAGTTCGTTCGTAAGAGCATTTTTTGCCTATTTTTGGCAGGAAATTTACCACAATATCAAGAAAAATCCATAAAATTACCATAACTATATAATTTTTTTGTAAAAATGGCGGAGAGAGAAGCTCTCAAAGCCATTTTTTTTATACAAAAAAGATATTTCCGAGTATAATTAAGATGTTAACATGCTAAATTGATAAAGTGTCACATTGATATATAGCATTTCAACATTTTAACATTTGAGCATTTGAGTTATGGAATTAGAACTATGTGAACAACTCATCAAAGATAAATACGAAAGGAATCCAGCAAGTTTGGAAAATATTTCGCAATTGACCAGTTCTGCGCGAGGACAGAATAAACTCACCTGTATGCAAATGATGTGATGAACAAGTCAGATCAAAAATTTTCTGTTAGGGAAAGAATACAAACCAGCAGCTACGAATTCAGGTCCAGGATTTACAACTCTACCAAGTGCAGTAGACCAACAAATAGTACAAACAACAAGTACCGCAACAGGATTTAAAGGTATTGTACAGGAATATGGAAACTACGCACTCAACGGAGTATTTATTTTTTTCTGAGTGATGATATTTCTCATCCTCATAAAAAATATGTTAAGATTCTTTTATGATGTTTTTAATTCAGGGAGAATCATTTATCTTAAGGTACTTCTACCAAGAGGACAAAGTAAGCTTGATCGCGAACAAGATAAAGAATTAGCCAAAGATATGAAAGAAAAAATATGACGTATGGCACAGGTATTTCATAATTTCCACAAAATATGATCCTTGAGTATGAAAGAAAACCTTATGAGAAAGCTTTTTGATAAACCAAAAACAACACTCATTTATCATTATGAAGATGGACTACTCAATTTTATCGTAGGAACCTATCCAGAATACCAACAGGTTTTGGAGGGAGCTATCTCAGCCCAATTCCCAAACTGTTCCATAGAAAGAATGCCGAAGCCAAAATTCTTTAAAAAGAAATATTATGATATCATACCTATAGAGCCAAAAAAAGATTCACTACTCAATATCAAGACATTCAAACAGCAACCGGATGATCCGATGAATAATATCATCGATGCAATAGGTAAAATATCTAGATATGATACACTCAGTATCGTAATACCAATCAAGCCACTCGGTGACTGATTCAATAAAAAATCTCAGAAAGCGGTAGATAGACTCTACAAAAACCTCTCGATCCGCGGAACAAACAATGCACGATGGAAATATATCATTATGCCACGAAAACTTATAGGGTTTCTCATTAATGGACCAAGTCAAAAACTACTTACATCCAAAAATGAAGAGGAAAGTGTAACTATGGTGCGTATGGTCAAAGCAAAAGAAGATTATCTCAATGCAATGGGAGAAGAATCAGCATTACCATTTTTCAATTCTGGTATGTTGATTATGTCAAGTTCAGATGAAAAAGACAGTTTGGAAAAAAATCTAGATCTCATCGTAAGCTCATTGACTATCTACGGAGATGAATATGGAAACGAACTCATTGAACCAACAGGAAAAACTGATGTACTCTGATGGTTATTGAAACCATTTTGGAAAATAGCAGCACAAAATTTTATTACTAAATTCTGATTCAAAAAAAACGTATTTGGTATTAATGAACTAACATCGCTATTTCATTTTCCTGATGCAACGTATAACCGTTCACCGATTATTTCATGGATGCAATACAAAGTATTACCTGCTCCAGACAATCTTCCGATACCAAAAGAAGAAAATGGATACGTGATGGGAGGAGTATTGGCAGAAAACTACAAATGAGGAAAACTTGACATCATTCTCCAGGAATATATGAAACACCGAGCAACCGGAGAAACAAGTACCAACGAAGAAAAATTAGAACCAATAGAAAATTTCAAAGAGGAAGAACTTGTCTGAAGAGAAATCATAGAAAAAGATGGCAAGAAATTCATAAAAATGATGGTACCAAAAAAAGGCCTCGGTTACAAACTTTTCAAAGACGCAGTATTATTATGAACGAATATCTATAGGAACACACTTTCTCCAGTATATATGAAAAGGGAGGATAGAATGAGACATCATTATTGTATAGGAAAATCAGGTACAGGTAAATCCGTATTCTTACAAACTATAGCTAGACAAGATATCTGGAATGGTGATGGTATTTGTTTGATAGATCCACATGGCGATCTAGCGGAAGACATGCTTGCATATATCCCAAAAGATAGAGCAAAAGATGTTATGTATTTCGATGCTGGAGATGAAGAAAGACCTATGGGACTAAATATGTACGAAATCAATATATTGGATGAAGCAGACAGAGTCGTCAATGATGCAACGGAAATTTTTATCAAGATGTTCTGACCAGAAATTTTTGGACCAAGATTACAAGAATACTTCAAATACGGATCTCTAACATTGCTCGAAGACTTCGAAGACAGACCAACACTTTTGGATATAGTAAGACTCTTCACCGATGAATGATATAGAGAATATAAAATAAAAAAAGTAACGAATCCTACCGTAAAAAACCGATGGGAAAGAACATTCAATGCGATGGGAGATAGAGAAAAACAAGAAATAATACCATATTTCTCAGCAAAATTCGTATCATTCAATACCAACAGATTAATCAGAAATATTATAGGACAAACTAAATCAGCATTCAAATTTGAAGATATAATGGATAATAAGAAAATTCTTATCATCAACCTAAGTAAAGGTAGAATAGGAGAAATGAATGCTAACCTATTGGGTATGATCATCGTATCAAAAATCTACACGGCAGCTATGGCAAGAGCGAGAATGGAAGAAAAAGATAGAAAAGATTTCTTTCTCTATGTAGATGAATTCCAGAACTTTGTATCAGGAACATTTGCAGACATCCTTTCAGAAGCGAGAAAGTATAGATTATCGCTCATCATGGCTCACCAATATATTGCTCAGCTCGAACCACCTAAATGATTGGGAGATGTTGGATGAGGTAAAAACGACGTAAAAGCAGCGGTATTCGGTAACGTGGGTACAATGCAATCATTCAAGGTTGGTGCGCCCGATGCAGAATTTTTAGAAAAAGAATATGCTCCGGTACTTTCACAAGAAGATATCGTGGGTATTGCAAACTATAAAGCGTATATCAAACTCAATATCGATAATGCGACTACGCGTGCATTCAGTATGAATATGATCTACACCAAGAGCTACCAGAACAAAAAAATTGTACCGATCCTCAAAGAATATTCAGCCAAGAAATATGGAAGGAAAAGAGAATTCGTCGATGCAGAGATGGAAGCAAGATTGGGAATCAATACTGACGAAAATAAGCTTCCTGAACAAACGGAAGCAGAGAGAATAGCTGCAGAAGAAGCTGCCAAAGCAGCAGCAATACAACCAAAGAATGAAGCTCCACACAAACCGATCACAGACGCGCCAGTACAAGAAGTCTCAGCACCAACAGCAATCACCCCACCAGCAGCATAAAAACATTTATTATCTATATATACGTAATGAACGAAAAAATCTATAATCAAGCACTACAAGATTTTACAAAATTCTCCTTAGAAGATAAGAAAGATAATCTTTTAAAATTAATTGATGCATTCGGAAACACACATCCCGTATTTTGAGAAATTAAGGAAGATATCGAAACTCGGACATATACAGATAAGCAATATATCGATATCTATCAAATCGTTCTTAAAAGCATGTATGAAATGAAAAAAGAATGAGTGAATGCAGGAATAGAAAGAATACAAAAACTTCATAATTTTCTTATGGAGCTAAAAACAAAAGAGGAAGATGAAAATAAAAAAGAAGGAGATGTAGATCTTCGATTAGAAAAAGTTTTATCCCTTTTACAATAATAATATGACACAAGCATTAGAGACACAAAACAAAACAGAGATTCCTGCTTGAAAAGAGGTAATTAATGGAGTAAATGACCTTACATCTGAAGAAAAGGTAAAAACAGGAAATATAGTAGAGTCAAAACGAGAAGATATAAAAGATAGCTATGAATCAAAAAGAATGCTTAATAATTTTCAACAAAAAGATTTAGTAAATAATATAAAAGATCCTACAAAACAAGGAATTATCAAGAATGCACTGGATAAACCAGAAAAAGAAGAAGTAAGTAAGATGCAACAAATGTTATGATACAATAAAGACGGCGATTTTTATTATAATCCTATCCGCACAGACATCAGACAAAAAAACGAAAAATGAGAGACAATAGTTAAAGAGAATGATGGAAAAGCATGACCTTTTACTATCGGAGCAATAAACAATCTCATAGCGGATGATATGGAGAAATGAATATTAGAAAAAAGGATTATCCCATGAGCAACAAAAGAAGTAAACGACTTCATAGGAACGCTCCATCCATATTTTTACAATAGATTCAAGGAAAAAAATAAGCTTGCCGACATAACAGACCCTAAAGAAAAAGAAAATGCGGGAACAGTAATGGATATTATGATTAAGATCAAGGAAGGGAAATCAAACAAAGAAGATATCCAAAAGATGCAGATTGCGATGAATGATCTCAAAGTATATCCAGTGACACACAGAAAAGAGCAAAAGGACGGAATTCCAGGTCCATACACACAGGTAGCATTGCAGAATTATGTATTTAAATATCTCCAAAAATCAGCTCAAATCGTATAATATATCTTAATCTAAATAATTTCCCATTGTTCATACTTTCAAAAAGTATTTATATCAAAATAGAGTATTCCATGATCCTTATACCAAAAAAATGACCACTGTGAGATTTACCTGATAGAACTGGACAATTTACCTCTATCACCAAAAAAGAAGAGATGGAAGCATTATCTAAGGACAGTAACGAAAAAATACAACAGGCTATAAAAGAATATAAGGACAAAAAAATTCAATGAGAAGAAAATCCTCAGAAACCTGAAACAAGAATCTGAAATACCAAACGGCAATTCGATAAGATGGAGCCAGGAAGAGTTGAAATAAATGAAAAAGAAAAAAGTTTCAAAATAACTATAAAGAAAGGAGATATATTACAGATAAATGATAAGCAAACATATGACGACAATCTCAAGGAAAAAAAGATAGAAAGATTAACAGAAGCAGATACAGCCAGCGAAAGAGCTGAAATACAAGATAAGGAACGATACGAACTATGAAAAGCATATACATTTTCATTCGATTTTATGATACCCGAAGATTTTCCTATACTCAACAATAGGTTGGTCATTGGACAATGGAAACAGAAATCGGCAAAAGATCGAGTAAGTAATAACCCGCTGCTTTGCCAGAGATTCAAAAATGGAATATATTCGTTATGATTCAATAACACGGGAGATCCGGAAGGAAAGACAGGCAATATCTATGTAGGAAAAAAAATACCCAAAGAAGATATTCTAGGAAAGTGGATTCATGCAGAATATGATATCAAATTTTCAGAACACGAAGATGGATATATACTCGTGAAACATAACGAGGAAACCATCCGAGAATATCATGGGAAAACAAGCTCAAGCAGCGAAAAAAATCCAGTATGAGACATCTATAAAAACAAATTCTATTTCAAATTCTGAATCTACAGGGACAATTATGATTACGGCATCAAAAAACTTCAAGACAACAACAAAAAAAAATCAAACGAAAATCTAACAGAAGACATAGCAGCGATAGAAAAAGCCAAAGAAGATGAAAAAAACGGTCATCTTATGACCATATATTTCAAAAACTATTCAGTAGAAAGCTAAAAAATAATCTGTATAATCTCCCCTCTTTTATGCTTCGAGTCTACAGAAACCTTGAGATAATTCTCCGTCCATCCTGATCATTTTCATTCAATAAGCACAGTATGAACTATTCAAACATTTAGCTGATAAAATTCCTCTGCGAGTTGGTCAGCTATTTTTTTAAGTTCTTTTTCTCTGGTTTTTTTCATTAACGTATCGACCTGATCTGGCAGTAATGAAGCAGGAATAGATTCACCTGTATGATGATCAGAGAAAGGAAATGAATGTACCTTGTTTATCTTGTATTTTTGGATTCATTGTACTGTTTCATAGAATTCTCTTTCAGTTTCACCAGGAAATCAAACAATAATATCTACACCGATAGATACCGGAACTTCTCTGTGTAATGAACGAATTTTCTTTAGCACTTTACCTATAATCTTACTATCATAATTCCTTCTCATACGCTGTAAAACCCCATCAGAAAAACTTTGGATAGATAAGTGAAAATGCGGAAGTATCCTTGGATTTTTTATCAATTCAAAAAAATCATCGTCCAGATATTCAGGTCATAATGATGAAAGTCTAATCCTTGATATCGAAGTTCTTTCAAGAATAGTTTTTAGTAATGATGTAAATTTCGATTCTTCAGATTTCGTAGAATTACTACATCATCGCGCAGCGATATTCACTCATGTCAGAACGATTTCCTTACCTCCCTGTTCCTCAAAATTTCTTATTTCCTCTAATATTTCCTCCATATCCCTCGTTTGATGCACTCCTCTCTTATGGACAGTCAGACAAAAGGAGCAATAATTATCACAGCCATTCTGGATGACGACGAATTTTTTGGTAAAAAGATTTTCTTTTGATTTGGAAGCGTCGAATACGGAAGTGCGCTCGGGATATTCTCCTAATAAAGTAATCGAATCAGAAAAAGAAAGAAAGTCAGGATATATCGTATAGAATTGCTTATCAGTAATTTTTTTTCCTCTTTTCAATGAACCACAACCCGTGATGTAGATATGATATCATTCAGAGAGTTTTTTCTTCGCTAATTTGATCCACTTCTGTTTTGCTCTATCAGTCACTTCACAAGTAGTGATTAAATATGGATGTGTGGCAAAATCATGGCTACGGAAATATTCCAACCATTGATTGAGATAGTATTTATTGAGTCTGCAACCGAAGATACTATATTCCATAAATGAAAAATGAATAATGAATAATGAAAAATGAATAATGAAAAATGAATAATGAAAGATATGTCCAATTATGGACTATTGTAATATACAATAGCATATAATATCGCTTATACCTACATTATTCATTATTAACTATTAATTATTAATTATTAATTTGGAGCATTATTTAGCGCCACAACATTTTTTGTGTTTTTTCCCAGAACCACAAGGACATGGATCATTAGGTCTTACCTTACCTCCTGGTTGTGGAATCATTGGCTCATCAAATACTTCAGGAGTTCATTTCGCTTGTCCTTTATCATTCACTTCAAAGATTTCAAATCCATCGCTATTTTCATACACCATCTTCTGAGGAGCTGGTTGTGATTTTTCTATCTTTATTTCTTTCATCTCAGCACCGACTTTTTCGAGCATTTTGAGATACTCCGTTTCACTTTGAGAACTTACCTGTACTGCTTGAGGAGCCTGTTGCTGCTGCAAGGAAATAAAATCTATACCAGCAATATATGCAGTCACATCAAATTTCAATCTATAGAGTAAAGTTTGGAATTTATCGTAAGCTTCAGCCTTATAGACAATTAATGGATCAAGTTGTGCATATCACATAAGACCTACTTTATCTCTAAGATATTCCATATCATCAAGATGTTTTACTCGAAGCGTATCTAAATGATACAAATAGACATCTTTGAAAATCTGATATAATCTATTCACATCCATCATAGCAAATTTTGTTTTGAGCTGTTCAAGCATAAAGAGCGAAAGCTCAACCTGAAGTTGATCAAACGTCATCTCAGCAAACTGCTTCATCTGTTGAGATTCCAATTTCAAAGAAAATTCTTTATCCATCACGCGAAGAAATTGTGCTGGAGACTGTTCAAGTATTTGAGCATTTGCTATTTGTTGACGAACGATATCATCCATATTTTCCTGGATCTCAAGTTTAATTTGCTCAACAAGATATGTTCTCAATGTTTCATCGGTTTCGCTTCCAAGGATATCATCTCTCTTTTTGTAAATAGCCTGTCTCTGTTTGTTGATAACACTATCATAATCAAATAAGTGTTTTCTTATACCAAAATGCCATCCTTCCATCTGCTTTTGGGATCTAACAATAGAACTTGTAAATTGGCTTTGGGTAAGTTCAAGATTTTCCAAATCTGTTTTTCCAAGCAACATAGCTGCGATACCCTGAATTCTCTCCCCTCCCATTTTGCGCATAATCAGATCATCAAGTGCAACAAAGAAAACAGAAACTCCAGGATCTCATTGTCTTCCTGCACGTCCTCTGAGCTGATTATCTATTCTTCTAGACTCGTGTTTTTCCGTACCGAGGATAAAGAGTCCGTAATGAAAATCCTGTTCTATAGTATCTACAGTTTCACTGTCCGCAGGTTTACAGAAAATCTCAGCAAACGCATCCGTATTTTGTTTCTTACTTTTATTGAATTTTATCTTCATCAAAACGCCGTCATGATTGACTCGATCTTGTTCTGCTTGCCTGATCATTTCATCGCTCATTCATAATACTCTTCTGATACCATCCATCGTAAGTTCGAATTCAACTTGAGAATATACTACTGCAGAGATATTTTTGGCCTTGTCCCTTGTTCCTTTTACCATAGAGTTGATCCACTTCGCATAATTATCAGCAAGTTTATCATTCAATCACTGCTCAAGTTTAATATCTGTTCCTCTACCAGCCATATTGGTTGCGACAACAACACTTTTGAATTTTCCTGCCTGAGAGACAATATGTGCCTCTTGTTCATGGAATTTTGCATTCAAGACATAATGCGTAATAGCATCTTTTTCTAAGATTCTAGAAACATATTCTGATGTTGCAATATTGGCAGTACCAATAAGTATAGGCTGACCTATCTCATGAGCAAATTTTATATGTTGCTTGACGAATTTTCGTTTAATGGATTCATTGTAATAAACCTTATCATTTCTATCGACTCTGATTGTTGGTTTATTGGTAGGGATCTCAAGTACAGAAAGTTCATAGATTTTTTCAAATTCTTCTCCTTCTGTCAATGCCGTACCCGTCATACCACAGATTTTATTATATTGCTTGAAAAAATTCTGATACGTAATCGTAGCTAAAGTTTTAGATTCCCTCTGGATTTTAACTCATTCTTTCGCTTCGATCGCTTGATGTAATCCTTCAGAGAATCTTCTTCCAGGCATTGTACGACCTGTATGTTCATCGACGATCAATACTTCATTATCTTTGACGATATATTCTTTATCCTTCTCATAGACCGCTTGTGCACGAAGCGCATTCTCGATATGATGAATTTCTTGGTATCCAAGGTCTTTATATAAATTTTCTACATTCAAAATTTGTTCCAATTTAGCGATACCTCTTCCGCTCAATGACGCAGTTTTAGTCTTTTCATCAATATAATAATCACCATCTTCTTCCTGATCTTTTCCAGATTTACCCTCTGTCAATAATTCTTGGAGCAATCATTTGGAAACTTTCTTTTTGTTTGCACAGGGAGTCAATCCTTTCGCTATTTGAGCATAATAGATATATTTTTCAGTAGCTTCAGCATTAGGTTCTGAGATAATAAGCGGAGTCCTCGCTTCATCGATCAAGATACTATCTACCTCATCCACGATAGCATAATTCAATGGTCTCCAAACAAGAGATCTGTCTTTCATCGATTTGACGAGATTATCTCTCAGATAATCAAATCCAAGCTCTGAATTTTCTACATAGGTGATATCTTTGGAATATTCTTCTCTTCTCTTATTAAGCGAAACGGATTTGGTTACACATCAGCTAGTAAGTCATAACCATGTATAAACATGTCCCATCCATTGAGCATCACGAGAAGCAAGATAATCGTTGACTGTGACAACATGAACACCCTTACCAGACAATGCGTTCAAATATACGGGAGCTACTGCAACCAAAGTTTTTCCTTCTCACGTCTTCATTTCAGTAATAATTCATTTATGAAGAATAATTCATCCAAGCAATTGGACATCATAAGGGACCATATTCCAGATCAACTTTTCTCATTTGACATCGATTTCAGAACCAACCATCCTCTTACAGGCTTGCTTGACTACTGCGAATGCTTCAGGAAGAATGTCATCTAGAGTCTCGCCCTTAGCAAGTCTCTCTTTGAATTCTTGAGTTTTTGCCTTAATTTGATCATCAGAAAGTGAATCAAAATCAGAAAAATGTTCATGTATCTTTTTTATAAGTGGTCAGAATTTATTGAGTTGTTTTTTATTATAATCTCAAGCGATAAAATTAATAATCCTTCCAAACATTGTTTTTTTTACAGTTGCTAAAATAATACCCGCCGTAAGGGATAACGTATCGATAGTAGGAATTTTGAAACGTAAAACAATGGAAAAATATGATGATTTATATTAATGATTTCATACTATTATTGATATATTCTATATAGGTCTCTGCCGCATCATCCGTTCGATCTGGACAATATTTAAAGAATGTACTATCCTTCAATACTCTTTTAGTATCAGGTAGCAATGCATATCATGAATCCACATAGATTCAGCACGGTAAGACATAATTCAGAACTGACGGATTGTGCCAGATAAATTCGGTCTTAGCCAAAGGGATATTATTTTTGGTCCTATCCCGTATACTTCCGGCATATTTGTATTTGAGCATATTAGTGATGTTCGCTATCCATATCATGGATTTGTAATCAGGGAATTTGAGATGTAATCACTTGATGGCGTATTTTCATGTCGTTTCATCAATCTCCACTTTGGTTTCGTTTCACCAACTCTTGATGACTTTTTTATTATAATCATACTCTATTTTTCCTCTTTCACTCTTAAGATCAACACCTCAGATATCCTCATTTTCAATCTCTTCCTGAACTTCCTTGGCAGCAGCATTCAATCAGACACCCACTTCGGTCTCCATAGAGAGTTTAGCATCGAGAAGATCAGCATCCTTGAGTGTATTGTAGAGCGAATCAGCAGTTTCTGAAGATCATACAACAGGAACATTATCGATTTCCTCTTCAACGGCATTATTGATCTCGGTATCGGTTTTGTTACCATCCTTGTATTTGGTTTTTAATGATGCTTTTTTTTCTGTAACAAAGAATCTGACAAGTGAAATCTGTTTGATAAGGATTTCTGCTTTCTTCAAAGCTTCTGGATCGCTTTCAAGTTTCTTCTTGATCTCTTCCTTATTATCGCGTGTCAGTCACTTCAACCAATCTGCGATATTGCCAAGCACCGTTCAGAAGTATTTATTATCTTTGAATTTACAGAGGAATTCAGCGACCGCATCCAAAGCAATATTAGCTTTATCCTTTATCTTATCGAAGAATGTATCATCGATAAAATCATTCACCGTAGGAAAGATCTTATCTACAAGATAGGGAATTGCTCATGGCTGAGCACCGAAATTGGTGACCGTAGCATCTGATCAAGCTTCCTTCAAAAGCATGGGCAGCCTGTCTTTGCCAGCACTGGAATAGATATCACTATACATAGTTTTTGTATTTGCTGCTATGGATGTATATTGAATTTTTTTTCGTGCATCAAGTTTCAAAAATTCTTTTTCATATTCTGTCGGAGCGATATTGTTAGAATTTACATCAGTATCATCAGCTCCTCCTATTTTCTCTATAGAGATGGGAATGGAATTGTTGTCACCATCTTTGATAGTGATAGTATAGGAAGTTTTTTTATCGAGATAATATGGTTGGAGCAATGACAATACTTCAGCTTTACCCAAAGAAACATCCTGTGTATCCGTTTTACTGATACCATATATTTTTCCCTTTCCCGTAACATTAAGATTGAATGTATCGGAAGCATAAGAGATGCTGTTGACCGTAACGGAATCGACAGTGACCTTTCAAAATGACCTCTTCGTCTCAAAACTACCGACTTTCACTTTGAGTGGAACAGTGCCAAACATGATGGATTGCGTAGACTTATTGAAATCTATGGTCTTTGGACATCACTTAGCTTCAAGCGCAGTAGCATCAGATCAGTAATCTATGGTTACCGGAAATGATGTAGCATTATTGATACTATCAGTGATAGCGGTATTTCTTTTGACGAACTCTTCCGCCGTCAATGATGTTGTGGAATTATCGATAGTATTGTCAGAAGAATTATTGGCATCATCGGTCGATGATGTAGTATCTTTGGTGAATTTGAGTTCTGTGGTCTTGCTTTCGGGAGAAGTATCAGTTTTAGCAGTTCTCACCAAGACCTTTTGATCTCAAGGGAATTTAGGCGGATTAGCAATATCAACAACCGTATAGGTCTTGCCACCATCGGTGCTATATTCCATACCATCGATCAATCAAGTGATGGTATTGGCAGAATCATCAACAGTTACGTTAGGTGCATCAGGCCTATTTCTGATACCGACTCGATCGAGAATATCCTTGTATCATCATTTTCCAAACAATCGATTCATAGTAAAAAATCATCCGACAGCAAGTCATCCTCGTTTTATTGCTTTCCGGACTTTTGATCAAAAACCTGAAGAAGTCTCTTGATCCGTGGAAGTCGTAGGCGTAGTTGTCGGGGTCGTAGTCGGAGTTATTTCTTTTTTCTTAAAAAGCTTGCGTCCCAATCGCAAAACTCCAGCTCATCAGACAAGCCATCACCGATTCCTTCCTAATCGAGATTTTTTATTCTTATCTTTGTCATCATCCTTATCAGAATCATCCGTAGGAGCATTGTTTGCGATATTGGTTTTGAGCGTAGAAAGCTCTGATGTCGATGTTTCCAAGATTACAAGCATAGATTCGAGGCTCGAGATGCTGACAGCATTTTCCGCTTCTCATTTTGCCTTGAGATCATCTATCTTCTTATTAATAGCATCTTTTGTGTTGGTAACTTTTATTTCCAATGCTTTGCTCTTGGTTTCGAAAATATCATCGGAAGTTTCTTTTTTGAGAGAAATAAGATCGGTATTTACATCATCCACTTGATTTTGTAATTGCTCTATACTCATCACTGCAGTCATAGTTCAAATATAATATAAATATTATGAAACAACCTTTGGAGAAACTTCTTTCTCATCTTTTACTCCATCTTTTGTTTTAGTATCAGATACAACAGGGATATTCTGAGAAAAATGATTCTTCAATTTTTCTTGATCCTTCTGCAATGCTGCGATATCTTCTTGAGTCATACCCTGATTCTGAGCTTCTTCCTTCAATTTTTCGCAATGCTTGTTGAAAATTTGAGCGGATCGCTTATTTGCTTTGAAAAAATAGTCAAACAAAACTCATCAGACAAAATATCATCAGACTCATCATGCAACTCATCAGACAACAGCACCGATAGGACCCATAGCCATTCATAATATAACTCATTGAGCAGCGAGATATGCGGCTGATGCTATCTTTCCTGCCGGTTTACCGAACGTATCAACAGCCTGCAATCAAAATATCTTTACCCTATCTATCCAAGGGAGATTTTTGCCTTTGGGAAGCTTGCCTCATTGATAGATGAAGAAAAACGTACTGAATACTCCTGAGACATAATCACCTCCAGGCAGCCATCATAAGACAGTATCTACACCATATCTATCCATGATTCTACCATATTGATCGGTAGCATGTTGGACATCTTCGATAGTCTTCAGATTCTTGAGTTTCTTTTCTTCGAACATCGCAGAAAGATCAGCTTTATCCTTTTCCTTCTCTTGATCAGTAACAACATCCTTGTTCAAAACTGTCTCATCTACCTTAGTCTCTTGTGTAGTCAATGAGGTATCAACCTTTTTGGTGACGTCAGGAGATTGTTTTTTATTCTCTTTGGTCTCTTTGAGTTTTTCTGTAGAAGTAGTCATAATGATGATATAAGAATATAAAGATTAGTAGATTAAGCAGCGGTCTTTTCTATAGAGTTTTCTGGCTTCATAGAACCAACACCTCCATTTTCATTTGTTACTTGCTGTTGGGATTCATCAGTCTGATTTGTAACTTTTGTTGTAGGAGTCGGATCGTCTTTTTTTGTAGATAGATTCTTCACAATAGCATCCTTGATCTGTTCTTCTTGGACATTGCTTCCTAAAACAGTAGTTCATGTCTTAGTATTCTGGACAACATCATTAGTTTGACCTTCAGGAGAAATAACAGCATCTTCTTTAGCTGCTTGTTCAGTAGCGACTTTTTGGACACTCGCTTGACCAAGTTTTTTTACGTATGTTTTGAGTGCTTGGATTAAAGGAACTATCGGTCTGAGATACGGCACTATGCTAGCAACAGCTTCAAAAACCGTCAATTTGAGATCAATAGACTTGAAATCTGTCTGCATATCATCGAGCAATGCTACATCAGTAAGCGATTTCGGTCTTTTGAGCATTCCGAGCTGTACACAAAGTCTGAATGTAGGTTCGAGCGTCTGACCAGGCACAAGCAATTTCAGCTTCTTGAGTTGTTTATTCTTATAGTGCATTGCTTGTATAGCAATCAAAGCAGGACTAGTAGATTTCGTGGTTTGGATAGCTCCCAAAGGATCTAATATTCTGACCACTTTATTCTTGGAAACTTGTGCTCCATTCTTGTATACCTTTTCTTTATCGGATTCATCAGCATCATTCCAGACTTTCTCGAATTTTTTGAAAGCATCGGATTTGTGAATTTTATCCAAAGTATCACTGAATTTTTGTTGATCGGAAAGAGCTTCGTTAGCTTTATTCTTACCGTAATCGACAGCATTATCTTTGGCGATATTGCCTATAGCGGACATATCTATACCCATGAGAATAAATAAAATGATAAAAATACTTGATTAAGTATATCCGGAACAGACAAAATTGTCAAATTTCAAGAAACAAACAATGGTATATTTTAATTGACATTTAATAGAAAATATATATAAACCAATATAGTATACAAAAAAATAACTAAAAATTATCATATAAAGACATTACATGTGGCATACACGAATCAGCAAAGAATCTTAGCAATAGGATGTCCCAGTACCATCGCAGGATTACTAAAAGCTAATGAAGTTATCGTACAAAACTGGTATTACGACCAGCCACGAGAACTTGAAAGCTTTTTGAAGCTTCACCCTGAAAAAGAGAATGATATATTGAAAGCATTTTCCTACTGGGTAATGCGAAAAGTATTCGGCTTCGAGGAAGAACAAAATCGCTATGGAACACTCAAAAGAGAACTTCAGGAATTCAGTAAACATCTCTTCAAGTCCTTACGAGCTATTGCTGGCAGAATTGCCAAACAAATTCTCAAAATCTTACACCCTAAAAAAGTAAAAAAAGTATATTAACCAAAAAGCCCCCGAATACGGGGGCTTAAACAATACCAAAAAATCTTATATAAGGAAAATATTATACGTAAAAAAAACAATCCAGAATATAATTTCACGAAAACAGTTTCGACAGGTTTTTTTTCACAAAGAAAATATTTTTTTCAAAAATTTTTTTTCAAAATAAAATAAAATAAAATAAAGCAGTCAAGAAGCCGACTTTTAAAGACAAAAAAAAATATAACACTTTTCATTTTCTCTTGCAATTCAGAATAAATAGCATATACATTAAGTAATATAGATTATTATCCAAATAATTCTGAGTTATTTCAATGAGGAATTATCGAGATAATAACTATATATTCTTCAATCAAAAACATGAAAAATGTTTTTGAAGTAGAATATACCTCTTTTTTATTCTCTTATTATTACTCACAATGGCAAAAAAAGTTGCTAAGAAAAAAGCAGTCAAGAAGCCAGTTAAAAAGGCTGTAAAAAAGGTTGCTAAGAAAAAAGCTCCTAAAAAAGTAGCTAAGAAAGTTGCTAAGAAAAAAGCTCCTAAAAAGGCTGCTAAAAAAGTTGCTAAGAAAAAACCTGCTAAAAAAGCAAAAAAAGTAGCTAAGAAAAAAGCTCCTAAAAAGGCTGCTAAAAAAGCAAAAAAAGTAGCTAAAAAACCTGCTAAGAAATTAGTTGGACGAGCTGCAGTGAAAATCAAGAAATAATTTCTATTCACTATAAAAAAATCCGCCTAGGCGGATTTTTTTATATTTTGCAATAATAATGATTCTTGATGAATTCTTTCCCAAACATCTGTAATGAAATCAGAAGAAAGTCATTTTTTTCTTCCTATCAATAAAACTGAAGATAAGACATTCTTTCGTCTTATTGGATCGTATATGGGCAAACTATGGATGTGTTTATATATTGCTATCTGCTCAACGATAGCAAATCTCTGTATCAAAAGCTTTATAATTTGTTCATCGATATGGTGTATCTCTTTTCTATATTGTTCCAATATCATCATAATATATCTATATAATTAAATTTTCTCCCACTGAATATCTATAGCATTTCCTCTCTGCAAAAGCCGAATAATTCTTTTCTCTCTTTTTAGCAATTCAGGATGACCAGTATAGGCAATCGTGATAGAATATGTATTTTTTGTTTGTTCTTTGTCTTTCATCACCCGTTCCTGAAAAATTGTTTCCAATTTTTCCATCTTATGAAATTTAATTTTTTTAAAATTAAGGAATTTGGTGATCGTAGGCTGATAATGAAAATATCAGTAATTGAAGGGAATGAGGGTATCCGTCATAGCATCCTTAAAATATCTCAGATCAAATTTAATGATCTTATTCACCAAAACGTTTGAATAGGAAAGTCAGGTCAGGTAATACTTTCGTAATGGGACTTCTTTGGCTCGATAATGAAACGGTGAATGAAATTTTTTGATAGATTTCTGATGTGAAGTTAATGTATATGACTTTTCGAGTCATTGAAGGAGATACTGAGCTTTTTCCAGATCAGCGAAATCTCAGAGTAGACCTATTTTACCTACCAAGGAATGCGAAAAGCATTGTTCCATAACATACGTGGAAAACAGCGGCAAAATCTTTGCTTTTGTTTTCTTTTTAGAAAGCGCCAACTCATACACCGGTGGAACGATGATAGCATCGACTTTTTGTTTGACCAGATAATCAATTCCCTGTTCTACACAGGATAATGCATGATCGAACGATTTATCTCCATACGGTCGATGATAATCATCATAATAGACGATATATTCATTAGGATATTTTGAAAGGAACGTGAATAGGGTCAAAGTATCCGTTCAAGAAGTAATTATTCATAGCTTCATATGATCTCTTTTTTGAAATAAACATAGGTAGAAAGTAGCGGCAATAATTCTTCCATAGTTTTCGCTTTACCTAAAGCATCTATAGTAGTAAGTTGTCAGGTAAGCAAATAAAGATAATTATTAAGTTCACGCGTTGCATATCCGCTCATATTGAGGATCTCAATTTTAGCAACAGACTTCTGAAGTTGTTTTTTGTATGGAGTAATCTTGAGCAAAAAATACTGAACATATTTTTTGATAAGATTATTCTCAAATTTTTTCATATTGGAAACAATACTTTCTCTAGCCTTTTGGAGTTGATCTATAAGTGCTGTCTTTTCATGTTTCAATCATACCCGATATCAAAGATTACGATGCTTTGAAATATATTGATCAATTTTATCGAGATCCATAGCTGTCTGAATAATAAGATGTTCCAATGAGGAAATCGTATCTTGACAAAGATAATATCATTCTGTCTGTTTAAGAGAAATAACAACCTGTTCTTTATTTACTTTACAGAATAAACTGTCCGAGAGATCAGCATGTACAGCTCAGATAGTTACTATCATAAGTAGTGCTCCAAAAATCACTTTTTTCATCAATTTCTTCAAAACATTAACGTCTAAATATACTACTATGCAATGCGATTAACAATTTGTTTCATTCACAACCGAAAATACGTATCCGGAACTTTTCATGATTTGATATCTGTATCCAATTCAACAAGTTTAACATAAATTTCTTCTATTTTTTTCTTATTCGTTTTTAGTATTGCTATCTTGGAATATTCATTTTTTACCTGTCGAGGATTCATTTTAAGAAAAGATGCTATATCCTTGGAATCAGTCACTCCGCTTTCATCAAGATCCATCATAAAGATATAGAATTTCATTGCTCGATAGAGCATACCAGCAAATTGATTTCGATCATTCCCCTCTCCTTGAATTTTCTCAAGAAGAGATATTGCTTTCTTTTTATCGGCAAACAAGGCTTTGAGAAAGATAAATGAATCTGTCTCTACCTGTCCATACACAATATAGTCGATCATAGTTTCATCTATCTGTTTCTGTTGTTTAAGTTTAGCTCGTATTTTAAGTTTATCGCATTCAAATCGTATACGATAGAGATCTGATCAGACTTTAGTGAGAAAATACTGAACAGCCTCATGCGTGATAGTAAATTCTTGAAGTTCAGTCGTAATAAATTTTTCTAAATCTCCTCATTTCAATTGATTAAATTCTTTGAGGGTTGCATGTTTCTCAAGGAATTTATAGAGTTTTAATCTTTTATCTGGAATAGGACTGACAAAAACTAATAGAGAATCATCAGGAATTTTTCCTTCAACTTTAATGAACCCATCGATAAATGTGGTTAATTGTTCATTTTTATCTTCACCAAGCTTGGTTAAAGTATCCAGAGGGATGCCATTGATCAGAATGAGTTTTTTGGTCGTAAAAAGTCCACTATAATAAATAGCTTGTTTGATCATACTGACATCTAAATTATCTACACCAAAATGAAACACGCTTTCTAAACCAAATTTCGCAAGAAAATTATCCTTTCGTCTTTGGATTTCTTTGTCCAGAAGATATTTCTCCTGCCCAGTAAATAAATAAACGTTCGATAGAGACATAATAACAGTATAGTCGCCAAAAAATAGCGTTTTTTTACGCTAAATCATTGTATTGTTTAGCCGATAGATTTCAAACAGAAAAATTTCTTTGTAATTTCATGCCAAGTAATTACACTACAGCACGTTTATATAGTATATGACGAATGGATTTTTTCAAGAAACTGAACAAAGCATTAGCAAAACCAACAATCCGGTTAATAAAAATTTATCAATACACCATATCACCCGACAAATGATTACCATCATTTCGATTAAAAGGAAGAGTGTGTGCACATGAGCCACATTGTAGTAAATACAGCATTCAGGTACTCAAAAGGTATGGATTTCGGCCAGGAGTTTTTTATGCAACCGATAGAGTTTTACATTGTACTGCAAGTATGAAAAAACACTACGACCCCGATCACTACAGAGTCGTCTTCTTTTCCTCGGCGCCTATCGGTGTACCATTTTTGGAACGTCTAGCAAATGATAAAAGATTTGATGTGGTAGGCGTAGTAACACAATGCGACAAACCCGCAGGCAGAGGTATGGAAATATGCGAAAATATTATCAAAAAATGTACGAAAGCAAATGAGCAATTGAAACATTGCAATATAATTACACCAGAAAAGTTGAATCCCGAAAAATCAGAGGAAGGACATAAATTTGCAGAACGACTCAAAGAAAAAAATCCAGATTTTTTGGTCGTTATCGCGTATGGAAAAATCATCCCGCAAGCAATTTTAGATATTCCAAATATCGCACCAATCAATATTCACGGATCGATATTGCCGAAATATCGTGGCGCCTCACCTATTCAATCTACACTATTACATAACGATAAAGAAACAGGAATTACTATCATAAAAATGGATGCGACTATGGATACAGGAAATATGATCGATATTCTCAGATTCACGATACCTTTTGAGTGGACAACAAAGGAATTGATTGAAGAAATGAAAAAAATCGGCCCGAAATTTTTGAACGATACACTTCGAAAATTCTGAAAAAAAATATTGGGAGAAGTACAACAGAACGAAAATAAAGCAAGCTATTGTGGAAAGATAGAAAAAGAATCTTGACTGATCGATCCACGGAAGGACTCCATAGAAACTATTTATAATAAATACCGTGCATATGCTCTTCGACCGAAAATCTATTTTATACGAGAAAATAAAAGAATAATTATTGAAACATTACAACTCAATGAACCGCTATACAACAGCAATGATGAAATACCATTATTCAGGGAAAAAGAACTTCATCCAGCAATTCAAGATATCAAACTCAAGCCTGAAGGAAAAAGTGCCATGTGACGAAAAGAGTTCTTGAATTGATACCTAAAATAATTACACTATCAACAACTAACGCACAATTTTTATCATATATCCAAAGAACATGCTGTTCGATTTCCAGGCATTTATAGAGGAATTAAGGGAAAAACCTGAAAAAAAACAGATCGTTGAAAAATACGAGACCCTTTTTTGACCGATCACCGGAGATGTGAAAGATCAGACACGATACACGGAATATTTGATCAAATTTGAACCATTGCCATATGAGACACCAGAAGAACTCAAAGATGATTTCGATCGAAATCTTCTACAACAATTGGTCCTATGATCATTTAGTAGTGATTACGAACTCAAAAAAGAAGAAAATAAGGAAAATAAAGAACTCTATATCGCAGTAAAAAGCGGAGAACAAAGTGTAGTAAAAACAGTTTCTGAATTACGATCTTTTCAAATTCTAAGATTATACGAAATATACATCGAAGAACAGATGAATCTCCACGCACTCAAAGCCGAAGATGAAAATGAGAAAAACACTATCGATACAGAAAGAGAGATGAGACTCAAGAGATGGGAAGCAGTGCTCACCACACTCGATAGAGAAGAATTGGGAGAAAAGGCCAAAGAAGAACAAAAAGGTAAGATGGAAGATTTGATGGGAAAACTCTAAAACAGAAATATTTCTTTGAAAAATCCGGGACATCCCGGATTTTTTTATTGAAACCTCGTAAGATATATTTGTGTCAGCATCTTATTGTCTATATACGATGCCGGAAGTCATTTCTTATCGATAAAAAACGAAGGACTGATACTCTTGAGACAGGAATAGACGAATTCAGCGCAATTAAATGCATCATCCTTCCTGAAATATGACGTTCATAATACATCCTCTACAGCATCTCGCTTATCGTATCACACTTTTTTCTTGGCAAGATTAGAACCGTAGGCAATCATATCATCGAGGTGTTTGGTATCAGTGCCTGTATATCTCAGGACTAGAAGATCGCAGGGAGTATTAGATTTTAGATAATAATTGAGCGGAGTTTTTTTAACACCCATTCTGCCATCATCATGATGAAGCGTGGAATGGAGCCATCGATGACCTTGAGCATCAGGAATTAAGGTACCGACCAATCCTACATGTGCGAAAAGTGAATGGGATGCAAGCCTCAAAGCATCGCTCGCCACATTAGTAAAGAACGATTCCCGGGAAAAATCATGGGAACGATAACTGATAAGCATAATATCTCATGAACGGATAATATGATTGATTTTATGTAAAGGATCTTTCACATCACCATTATTCTGAAGTTCGAAAAGACGATCGTCAAGCTTGGAAATGACATAGGTATAATGTAATTTTTTATATTTATGGGAGGTGGAATCGCGATATGTGACGAGATATGCCTTCACTTGTTCGAGATAATATACATCCTCAATTTCAGAAAAATCCACACTTTTCTTCTTATCCTGATAAAGAAAATCGAAAAATCCATGAACTATTCATCAGATAGTAAATTCAAATTTTTCCGTATCGGATTGACTCTCCTTGAGAAGCTTGTTGATATAATTCGTAGTGATCAGTGGCAAACTATGCGTATTCATCAGACCATGTTTCATCAATTAAATTCTTGATATGATCAGAAAAATCTTGAGGAGAATTAAGTTGTGATTCCAACCATCGCTGCGAACGTTCTTCTTTTTGTACAACATCCTCTATCGGATAATTAATGTCATTTGGTATATAAGAAGAATTAGAGGAAATATACTGTTCTCTATCCTGTTCTTCCGGAACTTTTTGTTCTATGATTTGCATAAAAAAAGAAAAAAATAAATACACAATACAAGTATATATAGAAAAATAAAAAATGCAAAAAAACCGGCTGGAAAAACCAACCGGAGATATATTAATAAGCATGTTACTATTTACCTATATACGTCCATGGAGTAATGCTTTTTAGTTCGTTCTTGATCTCCTGATTCACATCAAGCGAATCGATGAAATGCATGAAATCAAGCCCGGTAATTTTTTTACCTCGAGTAAGATTTTTGAGCGCATTGTAGGGATCAGGATAACTTTCTCTGCGTAATACTGTCTGTATTGCCTCTGCCACCACTTCCCAATTATCTTCCAAATCAGCATTGATTTTTATGAGATTGGGTTCCACCTTACCGAACGCTTTTTGTAGAGATAAGATAGCAATGAGGAAATGAGATAAAGGTAAACCGATAATCCTTTCCACGGTTGAACCACTCAAATCACGTTGAAGCCGTGATATTGGCAGTTTAGTGGAAAGATGTTCGAAAAGCGCTATTGCTATACCAGCATTACCTTCAGCATTTTCGAAGTCGATAGGGTTGACCTTATGAGGCATAGCAGATGATCCGACTTCATCTTTTTTCACTTTTTGGATGAAATAGCCCATAGAGATATACGTCCACATATCACGAGACATATCAATAAATACTGTATTGATACGTTTCAAAATATCGAACAATTCAGCCAAATTGTCATAACTTTCGATTTGCGTAGTCGTTTTCTGACGTACAAGACCGAAAGTGTTGAACAAAAAGACATTGGCCCAATCGTGCCAGTCGATGGAAGGATATGCTACATAATGAGCATTGAAGTTGCCGGTAGCTCCTCCAAACTTTGCTTCAAAAGTGTATCCTTTGATAGTACTAATAATTGAACGTAACCGTTCTACAAAGACATTGATTTCTTTACCAAGCATCGTAGGAGAAGCCGGCTGTCCATGCGTATGAGCAAGCATCGGAATATTTTCCCATGTTCCAGCATAATTTGAAATCATAAAAACCAATTCCTTGAGCTCATAAGTAATACTATTCAAAGCCTCGATAATCATAAGATTGACAGCAGGGCTATTGATATCATACGATGTAAGCCCGAAATGGATGAATTCTTTATACTGGCCTATACCCATAGCGTCAAATTTTTCCCTAAGGAAGTATTCGACAGCCTTTACATCATGATTGGTAATTTTTTCAAATCCTTTGATTTTCAAGGCATCTTCCACAGAAAATTTTTCCATGATTGCATCAAGATCAGGGAAACAATCAGGGAAAGTTTTTAATTGAGGAAGAGTTTTACATAAAGCCTTGAAGTATTCAATTTCGACTATTGTCCGGTATTTGAATAGAGCATATTCAGAAAGTGAATGCCTCAAATCTTTTGTTCTTGGTCCATATCTCCCATCGACGGAAGATATTGCAGTGATTTCACTCAAAGGAAGTACTGGTTTTTTTTCTGTTGGTTGTTTCATAGAAAATTAATTTTTGGTTTATATTTGATGAATTTGTTTATATTTAATGAACCAAAAAATATCTATTTCGCAAGAAAAGTCAACACAAGAAAGTCGGTATATTATTGAGAATAGCTACTGAAGAGATAACCAGGGATCGGTTGAGCATATGAAGCATCAAGCGCTGCTTGCTGATTACCATAAGAACCCACACTCTGGAAAAAAAATGTATCGGCAGGCAATGGTTTCGCAACCGTCAATGAAGATGATGTAGAATGGATACAGAACGATTGTTGTGTATCTGTAACATTGGAGATGAGAAGATACATCGTATGGCCATTTGCTATAAATGTATCGGAAAAATAGTTTGTTAGCATCGAATCGAGAATAGGAATATGCTCTTCAAAAGATTTCCTGAATGCTATAAGCGAAGCAGTATCGAGTGTGCCAGAAGTTACATACATACCATTCTCGCGAACATCCTGTCCAGAAAGAATAAGCACTCAGAAGATGATGTCGTTATCACTGGAAATATCAGAGACATTTTCTATTTCGATATTGTCGCCATGAAAAACATCAGTAATATTTTCATACACAATGCCTGTAGTAAACATATCGACGACAGATCATGGGGTAGCATCAGCAAATAACGGAAGTGCGAACGATTCTCATCAGCTCAGCATATACGGATATTGACAACCAGCATCAAGCCAGAATTTTTTGGTGAGCGAAGATGAAGTTCATGATATGGATAAGGAAAGATTACAATTTTTACCACAAAGAAAATTGCCAGAGAAAAACGCATCGCCAGTAGACAATATTTGGTCAAATCATACACCACGTGAAGATATTTCAGAAAGTCATAATTCTATACCAGCTTTTGCAAGATAATATGACTTATAATAAGAATGTATAAGTGATGATTGTTTCATCATCTGCTGCACGAAATTTAATGACAAAACTCCTAAAAGCGATGAAGCTAATAGTACGAAGATGACGAGAATACTGATATTGCCTGATTTTCTTTTCATATAAAGCATACAAACTAAATAAGACTCGCTATTGATATGCAATTAACTCACTATGTTCGCGTAATGTATTCGCTACGCGAATGTAATGTGCCTGCGGCGTAATGTATTTTTGATGTAATGATCATTACCATCCATTACAACACATTACCATCCATTACGCACGAAATGCTAATTACGTTTTTTCATTAAAAGAATTGCTGAAACGGTAACGTAACATGGGTCGCCCATTGCTTGCCATAATTGATGCTATATGCCGTAAATATCATCCGGAATCACGGGACATTAAAACAGTTGAGATAATTTCCACCATCACAAAGTGTATCCGTATGGATATATTGTTCTTCGGATGCATAAGGAATGATTTTAAATATTGTTTGAGTGATAAACACTTTTTTGGTATTGATAAGTTCTCTAGTTTTACCTCAGATATCGGCAAATAATGAACATCCTGATCATGCACCGGTCAAAACATATTCCACAGCAGGATCGATACAATCACCTTGGGTATACAACTTCACTTCGCCATCAAGTCAGCTCAAGTAAAGAATATCAGTGATTCAATCAGTATCTGATAAGCTTATCACTTGTTCCTCATCTCTTGTCACTGAATATTTAGTATAATCGATATCATTTCTATCTGCAAGATTTTGAACAATCTGAGAGACTTGCAGGATTTCCTGAGAAACTTCTTTTTCTTGCTGAACACGAAATACCATAGTAGAAATTCGATTGTATGTTCTAAGAAGCATAACAAAAAGGATACCGAGAATAGCCATCACGATAAGGAGTTCCAATAATGTCATTCATTTTCTTTTCATATATGGATACATCAACTAAATATATTCTACCATTCATATTGTAATTTACTCGCTTCGCTCGGGTAATGTATTGTAATTCGCTTCACGTATATGTATTGAATAATTACCAATTACGGACTAAGACCAAATATACGCCTGCAGGACTAATTACATTTTTATTTAGTGATTTCAAATAAAACTCTCCAGAACCACTTCACCGGTCATACCTCACTTCACATACAGAACATGAGATTCTATTTTGAGAATTCTATCAGACGGCAAATCTTCATCTCCGTCATGAACCTTAGCAAACGTAACATATCTAGCATATGGAGTCTCTTTACCAGTTTCATCGTATGAATATCGAAATAATTGTGTCCCTGCTACTTCTCATGAAAGATAATATAACCTATTCTGTTTTCGAAGCTCGTCAAACATCTCATCCGCCTCGACAACTGCTACATGCATATAGGATTCCGGATCAAAGGATAGTTGTAAAATCTTATCACCCTTTGTACCATCAGCAAAACGTCGGAGACATACTTTTTCTTCATCGATCTCACCAAAATCATTAGCAGAAAGGACAGGATCAAGTAAACAATCCCAAGGAAGTAATTTATCGATATTCGAATCTCTCATATTATAGATAAGTTCAATCCCCTCTTTAGCCAAAAATGTTGCTGTAGTACGAGCTTGTGTAGTATCTAAGGTAACGAGATTTTGCGTAATAAGACGAAGAACAGCAAGCACACCAATAGCAAAAACAGTGATCGCAATGATCACTTCTATAAAGGTGAATGCAGACTTCTTTTTCATATATGGACTAATGAACTAAATTCTGATATTTCACAACGATTGGGCTTTTATTAATATTGTAATGAGTTCGCTCCGCTCACGTAATTAGTAATGTGCTTCGCATAATGATTACAATGAATTACGACCGAAGGTCTAATTACATCCAAAGGACACATTACTATTCATTACATTTTATTTCGATGAGTTTACACGTTTCCGAAGGAATTTCAAAACAATATTGTTTACCGTTTTCTGGTACAGTGAAAGTAAAATATAATGTTTTTCAAGAATTATCACCATCCATAATTTTACATCAAAGCTGATATGGTTTAAAACTAAGTGTAGCAGTAGTGAAATTATTAGCATCAGTAGCAAAACGAATATTTTCTATAACAAAATCTGAGAGCTTAGTATCGATATAGTCTCTTTGGTCCAAAATATAGTACGATTTTTCTCACAATACGATAGTCATCTGCTCATATTTTTGACCATCACGAAAACTAGAAGTCATATTTTGACTATAAAGATCATTATATCGTCCGATAAATTGTTCTTTGATAGACTGTGCCTTGAGATCGGTAATACGTCCAGATCAAAATCTCATCGTCGCTGCCATCAGTATACCAATAACCAAAAGAACAATAGCCATCTCTATTAAAGTAAAGGCTTTTTTCATACAAAAAAACAAGTAAATACTATAATAGTAGTATGTAATGATTACTTTCACTCTTTCAACGAAAAAAGTTATCTTTACAGATAGTTTTTTCTAAATTGTTTGATGTTGATAAATTTTATATTCTAAAATCTAAAAAGATTTGCATTTAAGATTTTTTTGAGTATAATGAACCTATACCTATGGTTAACGTAACAAAAAATTTTTACCTCTATAACAAAGGAAATAATGGAAAATAAAGCAAAAAACGGATGTTCATGTGGAACAAAGAAGACTTGCACATGCAAAGACTGCAAATGCGAATGCAAATGCTGCAAGGGCGGAACATGCACCTGTGAAGGGAAATGCACATGTTGCTGCAAGTGCGAAGCATAGTGGAGTCCAGCTCAGTTGAATGACTAAAAGAAAAAGCCAATAACCAATACCTTCGTGAGATACCAATTATCAACTTTTTCACTGTACAGTATACGTAATCATAGGTATATTTCAATGTTTTATCACTGACCTATCATCATGAAACTCGATAATAAATCAGAAATTCTACTCTCCATCAAAAAGGCCGTAGGTACAATAAAAAAAGTGGAGAAGATGATCGAAGACGATGTTTATTGCGCTAATATCGCCCAGCAAATCAACGCTGCAATAGGATTGCTCAAAAGTGCAAATAGCAAACTACTTGAACATCATATCAAGTGCTGTGGAGCCAAAAAGCTATTATCAAAAGATAAGAGCGAGATTGATGATTTCGTCAAAGAGCTCGTAAGAGTATGGGATGTCTCTACAAGAAAATAATTTTACTTATAACAAATAATTATGAAAAAACATAGTCTTATGCCATTTTACATCGCAATGGCAATAGTTACGATATATACAGCAGTCCATCAATTCATATTAGGTCGCCGAGAAGGTATGATCGCTATGAATGACTTTATGGGCATACGATTCCTGCTCTTCGGAGTGATTAAATTATTGGATCTCAAAGGATTTGTCGACTCATATAGAAAATATGATATCATTGCAAGACACCGACATGGATATGCATATCTTTTTCCTTTTTTCGAAATCATCCTCGGACTCGCATATATTTTGGATGGCCAGATGCAATATCGGATAGCCATAAATAGCGCAACATTATTATTGGTTGGCATCACATGAATAGGTATATTCCGCTCATTAAGAAAAAAGGAAGCGATCGATTGTGTTTGTATGGGAACCACTTTCCCATTAAAAATGAGTAAAATAAATCTCCGAGAAAATATAAGTATGGGGGTAATGGCATTCATAATGCTTATTTGAATGGGGATGATGGTGGTACCAGTAACAAAAGCGGATACCTCAATACAACTACAACAAAACGTACAAGCAAGCTGTCACTAGAAATATAAGCAAAACGAAAAAAACTGTCTTCAATAACAGTTTTTTCTATAGTCCATAATTAGACAAATCCAATGCTATTCACTATTCACTATGCACTATTAACTATTTTTTATAGTCCTGCTCCTTCCATAATTTGACCAATCAATCAAAATATTCATAAGGCAATAACAAGAATAATACCTCAGACACCAACCAACATTATTGGTTCGATGATCTTAGATGAACGTCCGATAATGACATTAAGATCCTCTTCATACATTTTAAGAACATTCTCCAAAGAAACAGGAAGATTAGCAGTTTCCTCTCAAACCTTAATCATAACCGCCACATCAGAAGGAATTAAATCTGTCTCATATTGCAAGGTAGAATAGATAGTTTCTCATTTATTTAATCCAACAATAATACGTTCTATCATATCCTGATATGCAGCGATACCAAGAATATCATGAAGTAATGAAAATGTCTGTAAATAGTTCATTCATGCACTCATCATCAATTTAGTATATCTGCAGAATTTTACAAGATAGAAAAACTTAGTCATTTTACCAATAAGAGGAATATTAAGCAGAATACTGAATCGCGATTTCTTACCAAAATCTGTTGAAAAAAAGATTCAGCCAAATAATCACAACCCTACTACAACACCAATAATAGTTTTCCATTGATATTGAAAGAAAACAGAAATATCATTAAGTGTCCTAGTAATCCACGGTAGCTCAAGATTTTGGAAACTCGTCGCTATAGAGAATATACCAGGCAAAACAAGCAAAAACAAAGCAAAGACTGCAACAATAGAAATCACAACAAGGATCATCGGATACATCAATGCACCGATATATTTATTTTTCATTTCGTTAACATATACATATTCATTGGATAATGATTGAAGAATCATAGGAAGATTCCCTGACATTTCTCATGCTTTTACAATAGTATAATCTCCTTGATCGAAGTAATCAGGTAATCTATTTAAAGCATACGAAAAACTTTTACCCTGACGAAGAAAAGCAAGAATACTTCTGGAAATTTCCTTAAGTGCATAATTATCGGAACTTTGACCGATGATATGCATAGCATCAACAATAGATACTCCTCCTGTTAATAAATAAGAAACTTCTTTGAAAAAGAGAATCTTATCCTTAGTTCAGAAACTTCCTCTATCCATGGATTGCAATGTCGAGACAATCATTCCATCGATAGGTCCCGGTTTATATTCCTGTTGTGTAAGTTCTTTTTCTTCCATAAAGCATTTCTAAATTCTAAATTTTTTATGTTTATAAATTCTATATTCTTAATTCTAAATTAATCTGTATAATAATACGCATTCATAGTAATATCTACTTGTTGTTGATTTTGATAATTAGCGATATCATAATTCACTTTATCTATTTTATAGAGTACACGATAATTTTGATCAGCAAGTACTTTCTCTTCGACATTACTAACAAAAGAAAGTAATACATCTTTATTATCAAATGTAATATTGAGCTGTAATGGTACATAATAGAGATTACCAAAGAATTGAGTTGGTTTACCTATGACAATTTTATTAATTAATCAATTTTTAATTTTAGTTACCGGATCTCTCAATAAATATTCATTAATATTTGCAAGAAGAATTTTTTCATTCACCGCCATTTTAGGATCCGTCAAATTATTCAATTGGATATAAGATCTTGCAAAAGAAAAATTATTCCTCAACGCAGGATCTATAGAACTACAATTAGATCTCGTATTGAGACATGAAATAATATTGGATTGCTGAGATTCAATCTTCTCTATAAGTTTCTTGTCAGATTCTGCTTTAAGTTTATTAGTTTCAAATGTAGTTATCTTGAGATTGATATCACTAACTTCTGTTTTAGTATCTTGATAGGTATCCCAAGCAGGAAGTAGAATATTATTACCAAAAATAACAAGAATAAGAAAGAGAACAATAAAATATATCCTATATCTGATACTTACGACCCTAGAAGTCGTAATCAAGACCTGAGAATCTTCCGCAAGTGTATCAATAGATGCGGATTTTTGCTGTTGTTGTTCACCGAGCAAACGATCGATGATTTGATTATTTTGTGGTGCTACCTGTTCCTGCATCGTTGATGACGTTAGCTTCTAAAACGAATTCATAATAATTACTTTCTTGTACTCTATCATAGGTATGAATACTAATATCTTTGACAAAGTCTAAACTAGAGAATCTATCTATGAGGGACTTAATGCCTTTGTTCGTATTGGAATAATATAAGAGCAGTAAACTAGAAACTTGCCCTTTGAGCGTAATTTTATCCATACTGACATTAAAATCAGAAAGCTGAATAGAATCTGTCGTATTCGTATCGATATTTTTCATATCTTCGAGCATATCAATGATTTTGGTGATATGAGATGATCGAGGCATACTTGTCTGTTGTTCTTCAAGAATTTTTACTGCTTGCAACTTATTATATCCCGTAAGAAGTTTGTATGCATCCAATTGTTTAGTCTGTTCTTCAACCATCACACGCTTATCGGTAATATTTTGGTTCATCAGAAAGGTATCGACCTTGAGATAGCCGAAAGCAATCAATAATAAGCCAAAAACAAGAAGCAATAACTGGAAATATGATTTTCGCCTGGAATGGAATTTACCTGCACTCATAGAAATACGTAAAGAATAAAGTACAGCTAAGTATATCCCGGATACGTATTTTTTTCAAATAAAATAAGCATAGATTCCTTTCTCGTCTTCCAAAACTTATAAAAAAGTAAATTATAGTTGACATATATAAGTAAATATATATAAAAAGAAAAAAAATATACAAAATGAAAAAACTCACAACAATTATCGTAGTAGCTATTATACTGTTTTGCACAAGCTGCGCAGAAAAAAGTAAAGGAACCCTAATAGGTCCTTGCAATATGAGCGAACTCAACACAAAAGACCAAGAGAATCTTTCCTTTCTCTGGGAAGGAGATATCTTGGTAAATGTAAAGATGGAAAACGGAGACACCCTCCACGCGGTTATGAATGAAAACAGGATGTGCGAAAGATTAGAAAATAATGATGTCGATATTACCGTCATTGCTGACGGAGAAGATCATGATTTCTATATCGTGAGCGAATAAAAAAAACATAGAACCCGGGGTATTCCCCGGTTTTTTTATATTTTTTAAAAAAACAGAAGAGATAATATCTTTTATCATTTTTAATGTATGGTTTTATTTGAAAAATTATATTCAAACAATTTCTAATTCAGTTCCATAGAACTTCTTCATGTTTTGCAAAACATCAGCTACTTTATATCTCGGATCCTGCTGATTAGCATAATATCGCTTATGGGGATCGACAAAAATTATTTTTTTCAAGTCATAAAAATCCTGGAATATTTCAGCATAAGTACAAATAATAACTGATTTCATTCACTTTTTGATTTCCCATCGATGTACATCCTTCTGTTTCTCAGTCTGCGTCGCCGACAAGAATACAACACCTTCGCTTTCGCGGAATTGTTCTGAAGTAGAATTGAACATCGTCCATAAGTCCGAAAAAACAATCAACGTCTGTCCTTCAGCAGCTAATGAGAATCAATATTCAGCTACTTTTTGTCAATTTTTAGCGATTTTCGGCAATTTATTTTCACGTTCCAAGAGTTTTTCTATATCGTTAGTGATGAAAAGTCTGACCACAGATTTATAGGTCGTATAGTAGGTTTCCACCATCCAGTGAAAAAGATTCAGGGTAGGTTTTGTGAAGAATTGTTTGTAGACGAGTTCGGCTTTGACGGTTTCTAAGTGTTCATATTGTTCAGAAAAGACTATCTTGTCGCCTAACGCAAGAAAATACTGATTTCCAAAGATCAGCAGATCACCCGCCTTGATTTTCTTTTTACCAGAGTCACCAAGTAAACAGACCTTATCAACGCCGAAAAAACGATCAAAACTGTACAAATACACAGCAAAATCACAAAGAATAAAACTATCCAAGATATACAGAAAGTCAAAAACAATACAACGTCTTTCTGTCCTCCTTTGTAAAGGAGGGGTGCCCCGTAGTACTACGGGGAGGAGGATTTACGGACAGTCCATAAATTCCTCTCCCCTCCGGGTTTCTCCATTTACCCCCTACGGGACTTACTTCGGTCGCAAAGGGAGACAAAGAAAAAATCAGAAATACTTGCTTTTTATGACAAAATATGTATAATAAAAATATATAAATAAAAACAGTTTCAACTGTATTTCCTTTGAAACTTTAGCACTATTCCAAACAAAATGTTAAAACACGCAGAGAAACTCGGCAAAATGATTGCTTGAGCTACCACAACTAAACCGAAAACTACTATTGCCAAAATATCAGGAACGCCAATTTCGGGAGAACAGAGCAAAGGCTATGTTTTTTTTCATATAAAACCATTCAAAGACAACGATCATGGTGTAAACCATCGGGACACGGTAAGCAAAAATATCATAAGCCTCAAGAAAAAGCAGATAAAATTTATTATAAGCGGAAATGCAGCCGATATCAAACTCTATGTAGGCGTACCAAGAGATTTCAAAAATTATTTCGAAAATACCTTCTATACAAGTTTTCCTACTTCGGATATACAGGAAATGAAAGAACCGTTTCCTACAACACAAAGAAGAGAACGATTACAGTTCGACAAAGAGGGAATACTGCTTACCAAAGATGAATTTACAAGAGGAGGAACCTATATGGATCCTATGAATGGTATTTTTTCGCTATACAATATGGTAGATCAGAATTCAAAACTCGATATCTATTTTACTTATACATTCAAATTAGAAAAAAGTTTTTTTCAATATATGCAAGCAATATTTAAACGAATTCGAGAACCTAAAAAAAAGAATCCTGATGGAACACCGATAGAGAAACCAAAAGAGGAAAAGCCGGAAATTTATGGTTCATTCAGTTACAAAATCGCAACCAAAGATCATTATACGAGAGAAAATCTCAAGAAAAATATCATAGCTGCATTTGCACCATTTGTTTCCAACGGAAAAATAAAAATAAAGACATCTGAAAAGTTTCACGGAATGATGCATTCCCAAGCGGTAAATTTCTTTCACATTCCGACTATGGACAACTTTGTGAAAGGATTAGATTATACACTCTATAGAAAATTACCCTATCCTACGAATTTACCTACAACAAAAAATACTGATCCAAAAACACTGACCATCCTAGGAAACACGGACTATAGAGGAGAAAAAATCACCTTCGGTATCAGAGATGAAGATAAATTTAGACATATGTATATCGTAGGAAAAACAGGTACCGGTAAATCAACTTTCATAGAGAATCTCCTCAAAAGTGATATGGCAGCTGGAAACGGTCTCGCCTTGCTCGACCCGCATGGAGAATTGGTAGATAATATTTTGGAACATATACCGACACATAGGATCAATGATGTAATACTTTTCGATGTCGGAGATACCGACTACCCTATTGGATTCAATCTCCTACAGGGATCGACCGAAGAAGAAAAAAATCTCATTGCATCAGGAGTGGTTTCTACCTTCAAAAAACTCTTCGGTGATAGTCGATGACCAAGATTGGAGTATATATTAAGAAATGTAGCAATATCTCTTGTTGATTATCCAAATGCAACCTTGATGCATATTTTGAGGATGCTCATCGACGATAATTTTCGTACAGAAGTAATGTCATATATCAAAGATGCAGTTGTTATGAAATTCCGGACCAGCGAATTCAACAAACGACAGCCGAAACAAAGAGAAGAAGCTATCGGTCCTATCACCAACAAAGTCGGACAATTCCTCTCGTCCAAATTAGTCAGAAATATCTTTGGTCAACCAAGGACAAAACTCAATCTGAGAAACGCTATGGATGAAGGAAAGATTCTGCTCGTCAATTTATCCAAAGGAAAAATAGGAGAAGATAATGCAAATATGATCTGATCATTGCTCGTAACGAAATTCCAAATCGATGCTATGTCCAGAGCAAATATCGCAGCACATGAGAGAAGACCATTCTATCTCTATATCGATGAGTTCCAAAATTTCGCATCAGAATCATTTGCAACGATATTGTCTGAAGCAAGAAAATATAAATTAGCACTCATCGTAGCGAATCAATATACTGCGCAGCTCGACGAAAAAACCAAAGACGCAATATTTGGAAACGTAGGTACGACGGTAGCATTCACACTAGGTAAAGACGATGCAGATATGATCACTGGGCAATTCAAAAATATGTCGACCGTCAATGATCTCATTTCGTTACCAAAATATACAACATATACCAGACTGATGATCGACGGTATCTCATCCGACCCCTTTTCCATGAAAACATTACCTCCAATCAAGTTAGGCGAAGGATCTCTCGAACTCATCGACAAAGTAAGAAAACAATCAAGACAAAGATATGCAATGGAAAGAGAACAACTAGAAAAACTTATGGCAGCACGAGCAAATAAGACATTCTCCCTCCAAGAAAAAATAATGGAGAAAGCTAGGCTCGAATCATTAGGAATCACAGAAAATGAAGTAGAGAATCTCCATGATCTCTTTATTGAACAACATACTACATATTTTACAGAATTTGCCATTGATGGTGAAGAACCAGATGCAATAATTTTTGATACAGAATATTATGCACACAAAGCGATTCGATACAGTAAACCCAAAGGATTGGAAGATCAAGCAAATATAAAATACGAAATAGGAGGAAAAGTAAGTTTTCCTGACGGAAAAACAATACCCGTACATGTAGATATTTACCAGCATCAAACTATTACAATAGAAAATAATGGGGCATTGATTATCCGAGTAGGAAAAAAAGAACGCGCTTTGGAGCAACTCCAAGAAATCTACAATCAAGCCGGAGTCAAAAATCAGAGTTATCTAAAATTTTGTCCGAACATCGCAAAGATAGAGAAGGAAAAGGGGGTCGTGACGCCTGCAGCAACTACTGCAGCAACGAAAACATCTGCAGCGCCCATAACGAAGACGCCAGCATACGAAGGAGAGATCGTTCACGACAACGGAACCTTCAGTATCAAGGATATCACGCTCGGAAAAGAATACGACGGCTACATCAAGCTGATGTACAACTACGGCATGTTCGTTACCGTTAAGGGAGTTGAAGGATTGTTACACAAGAACTTTATTGTTGCTCCAGCTGGAGTCGAACGAAAAAAGTATTACAATATAGGTGATAAGATCATAGTCAAAGCCAAAGAATTTAAGGAAATAAATGGTGAACAGAAAGTAGTTTGGGCACAAAAATAAAGAGTTTTATAATAGAAAATACACTATGGAACAAGAATATACTATTCAAAGATATTCATCCAAAGAGATGAAAAACGATGAATGAACTATCAAAAAAATAAGTAAACTCATCAAAGAAACATTTGATGAAATCAATAATTTTTACACAGAAAAAAATATTTTCAAACAAGAAGTTACTGGCAATCTCGAACAGATAATCAGGGAAAATGATGATACTCACATGTATTACGTGATACAAGATGAAAAAAAAGAAATCATTGCATGCCTCCGAGGTATAGTAAAAGAACAAGTACTAAATGAAGAAATGGGGGAAGGTTATGCATTTTTTTCCAAATATGTCGGTGTGCAAAATATATACAGACAGAAATGATTGGCAAGAAAATTGAAAAAAGAATTCGAAAAAGAAGCAGAAGAAGCAATGCAAAGATCACATAAACCTGCAATGGTAGCATCAAGAGTGAATAAAAAAAATGATATATCAAAACAATGGAACAAAGCGAATGGATATAATGAACGAGATGAAGGAAAGGATTCAGAATATTATTTGTATTATAAAGATTTTCTACCTCCCAAAAATAGCACATAAAAATATGTATAAAAAATGCCCTGGATATACCAGGGTCATTTTTTTAACTTATATATTTGAAAGACCGCTTACACTTTTAGATTAAGATATTAAGACATGAAGAATTAATCATTTACTTAATTCTTAATTGGCGTAGCCCTTAATTCTTAATTGGCGTAGCCCTTAATTCTTAATTGGCGTAGCCCTTAATTCT
>CAYQLB010000001.1:0-37251 GCA_964418415.1 uncultured Candidatus Peribacteria bacterium | reverse complement strand
TAATGAAATTATCTATCATACTCTTCTACCAAAGTAACTTGAGTGAATATGTTGTCGATAGCTCCCTGGATTTCCATGACCGGCATTTGAAAGGTAGTATTGAAAAAACCGTTAGAAAGGAGGAATGTTTGTAAAGTATCAGATGTCTCTTGGAGAGATCCAATAATTTTTTCAATATCAGTCGTATCTGTTATGATTTTCTTGTTTAATGCCTTTCTGAGATCTTTGAGATGATTCTTAATTTTTTGAATATTAAGGATGACTCTATCCACAAATTCTGATTCTACTTTATTGGCTGTAGTGACACTATATTGAGCTACAGATTCACCACTAAGTTCGAAACAAAGCGCAAGATTTTTTTCGATATCTTTACATACGCCTTCGATCTTTTGGATAAGAGCGTTTACATTACGAATTGATTCAGATGATAATTTTGCGTTGAAGTTTTCCATGATGATTATGCAATAAAGGGGTAAATGGTTTGTTTGTACAATATAAGTATACCCCACGAAAGAAAATAAATCAAGAAAGAACACCAGAGAAAGATATTTTTATAAGCAAAAAAACTAAATATATGATTTCTTATTTACAAAAATGAATTTTGACGTATGTTTGCAAACCATGGGTTATCAAAATCGAAGATTTATACATACAGAAGCTATTTTTATAATTATGTCAACACAAGAAAATTTGACAGGAAAATTTTTACGAGTATAATGAGAAGTGAATTTTATACGATAATCATCGTTCAATATGCAAAAAACATTACAAGTTGGTAAAACCAAATGGATATGTATTCAATCTCCTGAAAAAGAAACAATAGATAATCTGGCCAAGGAATATAATTTTCATGAAATGATCGTAGAAGATATTCTAGACATCAATGCACAATCCAAGATCGATACGAGTAGCGATCATTTTTTCATGGCGTTGACCTTCACCAAATACATATCCGAAGAATCTAGATATACTTTCAACGAAATGGATGTTATCATAGGAGAACATCTTATCATCACCTCGATAGGATTGGTATCGCAGAAAATGGATGATATATTCAAAGAAATGACAAAAGAAGCTGAGGGTATCGATGGATCATATAAATCATCTCCCTATTATATTCTCTACAGGATCATAGATGGATTTTATGATAAGACTATCAAATCATTAGCAATTTCATCACAGAAGCTTTTAGATATACAATCCAAGATAGATAGAAAGGATGAAGATGTTATAGATGAACTTATCGACGAAGATCTCAATAAGATATTTATAAAACACAACTTCATTTCTCAGGATGAGATAATCGACGAACTTATAAAACATATAGAAAAATTACACGAAAAACATCTAATCACCTATTTCAAAGGTCTTAGTTCAAAATTAGCGAAAATCATCAGAACCATCAAAGCACTGACAGAGAAAAACGATTCGCTCATGGCAGCATACAACACATTTCTCGGTATCAAGAGTAATAAAAGTGTAACAAGATTAACATTTATCAATTCCATCTTCATGCCACTGACCGTCATTGCAGGAATCGGAGGTATGTCAGAACGAACAATGATGACCGGAGCAGAAAATCGGAAAATTGCTTATCCCCTCTTCATACTATTATCCATAGGAATAGCTTTGGCGACATATTTCCTCTTACGTAGATATTTTTTGAAAAAATAGATATAAGGAATACATTTGATTTCATAGGAGATTTTGCTATCTATCGTAGTAGAATCTTTTTTATTTTTTATATAATCATACATGAAAAAATTTCTTAAAGTGCTCGGGATTATCGTAGGAGCCATCGTACTCATCATCATCCTAGCTTTCGTATTTACCTCAGGATTGCCTAAAGTAGCCGATACGATGTTTGCGGATATCAAAGCAGGCAACGTACAAGAAGCTTATCTTGCGACAGCAGGACAATTTCAATCTTCTACCACACTAGAGCAATTTCAAGCATTCGTCCAACAAGCAGGTTTGATTACATTCAAAAGTGCATCATGGAACGAAAGAGAAATTGCTAACAATCAAGGAATACTGAAAGGAACTGTTACCTTGGAAGATGGAAGTAAGTTACCTTTGGAAATCAATCTGATCAAAGAAGATGGAGAACGGAAAATCCTAAATCTCAATGTACCACAAAGCGGAATAACAGAAGAAGGTACAGCTAATTCAGACATTCCTTCGCAAGCGGACACTACGATATTGGTACAAGGAGGTATGAAACTTCTCGCTGACGCAATCAACGCAGGAGACTTCACTAACTTCTACAATACTATAGCACAAATACGAAAGCAAGAGACTACTGCAGCTGAATTACAAGCAGCATTTCAACCATTTATCGACAACAAAATCAATCTATGAGCTATAACAAACATAGAACCTAGCTACGCAGCAACTCCTACAATAGATAGTAATGGTATATTGAGTGTAGATGGATCTTTCGCAGCACAAGATGGTACAGTATATTTCAACGAAAAGTTTTTCAAAGAAGAGTGAACACGAAAATTGATGGGTATAAACGTCCAAATCAAATAGTATATTAGTAGTAATAGACAGAAAAATAGGGAGACAGTTCCCTATTTTTTTCTTATCAAGATATATTATGAAAAAATATGTTTTGCACAAACATAGGCACTAGTTCGTGCTCGTTGCAAATTATATCATCAAGTCTTACCAGTGATATCAAGAGACTCTCAGATAAAATACAATCAAGAGATTTTTTTAGATTGAAATCATTGATCAAGATCAGAGAGCAAAATTCCTCAGACAGATACCTTGGCCTCTTGGAGAGATCTCAACATTTTTATTCTGAAATCACGAATAGTATCCCCTTCTACGAGCTTCAATTTTTGAACAACTTTCTTACTGGTTCATGAAAGATCGAAATCTATCTGTAATGCGTATTTGGAAATATCATCTATATAGAGAGTAGCATCAAAAACCACAGGCCCACTCACTCACGTATGAGTAAAAAGAATAGGTCATTTGGCGCTATAGAAGATTTTATTCTCACGATAGAGCATCAAAATTCCTTGTACGGTATTTCCAGCCAACAAAGAAACATCTTCTTTAGTTTCTATACCACACAACGCAGGACGAGGTTTTATAAGAGAAAGTCATAATTGTTCTGCTATTTCATAGGCAAAAGGACTTGCACCAAGTTGTGGATAGGTTAGACCTCAGGTAGCAATAATTACACGTTTTGTGGAATATACACCTGCAGAAGTAGTCACGACAAAGGTTCCTTCTTCTGAACAACTAATAGCATGTACTTCATGATTGAGGAGATGTTCTGTCTGATTATTGTGAGATTGTGCAACAAGAAATTCTACAAGCTGTTTAGATTTTCCACTTTTGAGAAGAATTCTTCCATTCTGTTCTTCGATAGTTTCTATACCATGATCATATAAGAAAGCAATCATATCTTCCGGTCAGAATTTATGGAATAAGGAAAGAAGGGATTTCAATGACTGTCAGACATAATGTGAAGAAATATCTAGAGAGATATTAGTCAGATTACATCTTTCTCCTCAAGAAAGCAAAACTTTAGAGCCAAGCTTATCAGTTTTTTCTATAATACATTTTTTTCGTTCTTTTGGCAAAAATATCGAACAAAAGAGCCCGGATGCGCCTCAACCGATAATGATAACATCATATAACAAAAGAATAAATTTAGAATTTAAAATTTAGAAACGAGGTGAATTTAGAAAGAAGAATTTAAAATTTAGAAAGAAGAATTTAGAAACCAAAAGACAGAATTTAAAATTTCTAAATTATCTTATTTGTTTCTATAATTCTAAATTTTCTTATTTTTTCTAAATTCTAAATTTTTTTTGTTTTTTCTAAATTTTAATTTTTTTTAAAGCTTATATGGTTTCAAAATCTCTTCATATCACTGAAGAACAAACACATTATCAAAAATACATGCCACGGTCAGTGGTCCTACTCAACCAGGAACTGGTGTATACGAAGCAACCTTATCTTTGATGGTTTCAATATGTACATCACCGACAGGTTTTCCATCAATATGTCCATATCAAACATCAACGATAATCTGTGATTGATCATCGCGCACAAAAGAATTATCAATTAAGTGAACTTTTCATGTAGAAGAAATAATATAGTCAGACATTTTTGCGATAGTTTTGATCTGTTCTGGTGGCGTACTTGCATTACACGTGTAGACTGTTGCTCATCTCTTGATGCATTCGATGGCAAGAGGCTTCCCAACAATGTTACTCTGTCATAATATCGCTATAGTTTTACCTTTGAAATCATCGAGTTTATACTGTTCAAGCAGATATAATACTGCCTTCGGAGTAGCAGGAACAAAGTCAACAAGACCGATTTCTGAAAGTCAAAGAATCACTCATCCAAGTCAATCTACATCTTTCTGTGGAGTTATGGCAGCCAATAACTGTTCTTTGTATGGCTCAAACTGATCAGGAAGTGGTAATTGAATAATAATTCCAACACATTCATCGTCATGATTGAGATATCTAATGAGTTCCATGACCTTTCACACACTGTCATATTTTTGATTGATATAGATACCAATATCATCAAATTTGCCAGCTTGATTCCTATCATATTCAGCTTGATGATTCTGTCCAAAGACAATAACAGGAAGTCCGATTGCTTCACCATATGCTTTCTTGTGTTTCACATACGTAGCAGAAGAATAATCATCTCACAGGAAAATAATAGCGACATATGCCTTCTTGCCAGCGAAGATTTTCGCAGTTTTATCAGTCAATTCTTGTTTCAATTGCAAGGAAAGTTCTTTTCATGAAAGCAGCATGGATTTTTTGTACAAAAAAATAAACTAACTGTATTTTACGAAAGTAGAGTCGAATCTCAACTTCAAAAAATTCACTCGAACACAAAAACATATTAGATAACATTTTCATATTTTTGGTGAAAAAAGAGCGATGTAAAGCACAAAATAAAAGAAGAAAATTGCATTTTTGGACATATTAGCTATAATTATCAACGAACCGCATTACGGTTTTAACGCAAAAAAAACGAATGAATGAAGTAGGTATGCTAATTATCATAACATTAAGCTTACGGCTGATAGGAGAATTCTTCATCAAAGCCATTTTTTCTTCGATGTACAAAAAGCATAGAACACAGCAAGCAAATCAGTTAAGATTTTTACAAATCAAGATCCCAAAAAGCGTGACAACAAAGGGAGGCGATGAAGGAGGAGATACCATCAAAGATATGAAACAGAACATCCAGATAATGAATCAGATTTATAAGAATTTCTATTCCATAGTCGAAGACAAACGAAGATTCAACAAATTAGGACAGAACTATATCAGTATGGAGATGTTCATTGAGAAAGAAGTCATAAAATTCATCATGGGTGTACCAAAAGAACACATAGAGACAATGGAAAAACTAATTTCTTCGTTCTTTATAGGTGCTGTTGTGGATCCTATCGATCAGCCGAAACTCCTCGAAGCGGGGAAATACATGGCAGGCGGAGAATTTGTATTAAGCAAAGATAATGCATATCCAATCAAGACGTATGAAGTCTTCGAAGCAGATCCAATGGATAGTATTCTTTCCGCATATTCCAAAGTCTTCACCGATGAAAAAATGTGTCTACAAATGTTGGTCTCACCAATGGATGAAGACGCACTCAAAAAATTAAGAAAAGAATCTAAAAAAATCAAAGAGGGAAAAAATAAGTGATTTTTGGGAATGTTGCTTAAAGATATTCGAAAAGGTATCATCAGCGCAAGTTGAGACAATAAGGATGCTAACAAAGATGATGATACAAAAAAAAGCGATCTTACCCAACAACAAACAGGAGATCTCGACAAAAAAGTCGAGGAAGAAATTTTCTCTATAAAGATCAAAGCATTGGTCACATCGCCGGATGTAAATAGACCAGAGAGGATCATCGACGATCTAGCAAGATCATTCAGCCAATATAGCTATATAGGATTGAATGCGTTCAAATTCAAAAAAGCTAAAGATATCCAAAATTTTGCTAAAGACTTTGTTAATAGAATATTCTGAGGAAATGGAGGACGATTACATAATATTCTAAAATGGAAAAAAAAGATGATCTTGAGTATCAAAGAGGTCTCTTCTATCATTCATATTCCGAATGCAAAATTCAATAGAAATCCAAGAATCAGCCGACAAAAATTCAAGATTATTCCGGCACCAGACAATCTTCCGACAGAATGAATTTTATTGTGATACAATACCTATGCAGGAATAAAGAAAGAAGTTAGAATTATGACCACCAATGACGATAGATTTAGACATATGTATATTATCGGACAAACAGGTTCAGGTAAATCAACACTGATGCTGACGTCATTATTAGAGGATATTAGGCTCAATAATGGATTCTGTGTTATCGATCCGCATGGCGATTTAGTGGAATTTGTTATGAAACATTATCCCAAAGAAAGAATAGATGATCTGATTTATTTCGATCTTGCAAATACCGATTATCCGATCGCCTTCAATCCATTAGACGGTGCAGAAAACGACGATGAAAGAGATGTTATCACCAACGATCTCGTAGAGATGTTCGTCTCTATGTACGGAGAGGAAATATTTGGACCGAGAATCCAGGATTACTTTCGTAACGCATGCTTTCTCCTCATGGAACAAGAAGAAGGAGGAACACTCGTAGATATTATGAGACTTTTCACTGATGATGCATTCGCAGAATCTAAAATAAGAAACGTAAAAAACCCTATCATCGCCGCACGGTGGAATAAGACCTACAGAAAAATGGGAGAAAGAGAAAAATCAGAAATCATCCCATTCTTGCAAGCAAAATTCTGACCATTCACTACAGGTACATATATCAGAAACGTAATTGGACAACCAAAATCAGCATTCAACTTCTTTGATGCAATGAATGAAGGAAAGGTTATTCTTGTTAATCTTGCAAAAGGTTTGACAGGAGAAGAAAATAGTAAATTGGTAGGAAGAATGGTATCAATGCAGCTCAAGCTTTCAGCGCTCAAAAGAGCAAGACTTGATCCCAAAGAAAGAAAGAATTACTTTCTCTATATCGATGAGTTCCAAAATTATGTATCGAAATCGATTGAAAGTATCTTATCAGAAGCCAGAAAATACAAATTAGGATTAGTAATAGCACATCAATATATTGATCAGCTCAAACAAGAATGATTAGGAGGCAATCTCGATCTTTCCAAAACTATCTTCGGTAACGTAGGAAACTTTTTCTTCCACAAAGTCGGTGCACCCGATGCTGAATTATTAGAAAAAGAAATGGGACCAGAATTTTCAGCGATAGATATGGTAAACGGAGATACCTTTAGGGCTGCTGCAAAAATCGTAGTTAATAACCAACCAACCAGGCCTTTCAGTTTTCAGACAAGAGTACCATATGGAGATCCTATCTTGAACATACCAGAAAAAGTAGAAATCATGAAACAGATATCAGCACTGAAACGATGAACAAAAAGAGAACTCGTCGACAAGGAAATCTTCTTTAGGGTCGGTGTCTAATCATGAAGGATATTGCAACCAGAAATATGAGAATACATGGATTGATCAACCTGATTTCAGGGATCGTTTTTCTGATTCCTATCATCACGCTTTTCTACAAATATACCGGACTGAATCTGGCACAGATCATACTCATCTCCAACATCACGACCTTCAGCATGTTCCTCTTCGAATTGCCGACTTCCGTACGAGCGGATACCGCAGGAAGGAAAAAATCGATGTTCATTTCGGTGGTATGCAACGTGATATCTGCAGTGATGATATTGCTCTTTCCAAGCCTTCGAGGATTCGCCATAGCGGCATTCTTCGCCGCATTATATGGGAGTTTCCGGAGCGGGACAGGACAAGCATTCCTGGAAGAGAATCTGAGGATACTCTGAAGAGAGAAAGAATTCGGAAAACATATCGGAAGATTCATGTTTTACGGAGAATTGGTAGCACTCATCACGCCGCTCATAGCATCAGGAATATTGAAGCTCTTCGGTGACGCAGGATACACAATGCTCGCAGGATTGGATGTCATAAGTGCACTCATCCTCGTCTCGCTGGTAATCAAGCTGAAGGAACCGTATCCGATACACAAGAAGATGATGACCATCAAGGAAGCCATACAGAAGAATCGGGAGACAGCGAAGACCGCTATCGCCAATGTATTCAAGAATAAAAAAACGAGATTACTGGTAATCTACCGTTCATTATCTCATCATGTAGCCTTCTTCTGAATCATCTTCTTACCAATGCTTTCCAACAATGGAATGCCTGATCGGTACGGATGATTCGTAGCGACGATCATAAGCATAGGAGGGATTTTCGCTTTGAAATACGCCTACAAGATAGGAGAAAAATACAGCTATAATTTCGCGCGGATACTCTGAACCAGTGTACAATGACTGTTATTGATCATTGCAGGATTGCTCACCGGATCACGGATACGGCTCATCATCATCTGTTTCGTCTTCGAGATCTTCGACGGCCTGCGGCAGCCGAGCCGGAATCACGTGCTCGTACAGCTGACCAAAGGCAAAGCGATAGCGACGACGAGATCGATCATATTCGCCATTTTCGCATTGTATATGACCGGAGGTAAACAGCTGCTTTCTTTGTTTGAACCAAAATACGCCCTCATAGGATTAGGCGTATTCATTATTATCGTTAATATAGTTCTATGAAGAAAAATATTGAAACTCAAATAATTATGTATGATGTTCATTATACATTTTTTTAAGCTGATCTATCAGATCATCAATTTCTCCGAAAATAAATCATTGTTTAATTCCTCTTTTGATAAGTTCATCCGATCACTTGCTGATAAGAGAAGGAATTCCTTTGTATAGTTCATATTTTCGATGTTTATAATCAGACAAAGCAGATTCATCCAAACCAAAGAGTTCTGGATCAAATTGAATAACGGGCTGAGTTACAAGAAGATCGTACTGCTGAACAAATAGAGATCTAAATTTTTGAGGAGGTTGGGGAAAATATTCAGTGATACACTTTTGTTTGAACTGTTGAAGTAATAGTATAATCTGAGGAAAATATGCAGTTTGTTTACGAAGTAATACTGCTCTTTCTTCTTTTTGTTTTTGTATAGTTTGCTGATAACGAGGAAGTATATTTTCTTCATTATCCTCATCATGTTCATTATCTGATATATTTTTTTTATGAATATCTTTTTTTAGCATATTTTGCAAAAATATCATCGCTGATCACATCCAATATGTTGTATTATTCCTAGTAGTATATGATTTGTAGATACGAACACGTGCATTGAGAAATTTTTTAAATTCTTGAATATTTTTGAGAGATAGTATATGTTCTTTATGTTCCTCAAAAACATCTGAATACGTATCTTGAGTAATCTCTTCATCAAGAGATATATATGAAAGAATATTCTCCCAATCATCGCTAAGTCTATGAAGATAATCTTTTTTCGGAACAATAATTTCATCATCATGATGGATATCAGAATATTTATCAGGTTTTGGCTCTGATGGTACAGGTACAATATGTTCCTTTTTTTTGGAAGCGACAAAAGATGAAGCTCTCTTTACAGGAGTACGTATATGTTTTTTATTTACGACAGTTTCAACAACATTTCTCAATTGAACAAGAAATCACGGAAATCGCCCATACGAGCTTTGTTTAAATCAATCATCAGCAAATAATGAAACAGAAAGAATAGTATCTATTTCTTTGATAAGTGCATGTAAGTGTTGAACGCTCATAACCGTATATCTATGTGATTGCAAAAATAGCTGAGCAGGAGTAAAAGAGCAATAGGACATAGGCATTCCAATATAATTTCTGAAAGATTCGGTCAACGTAGTAAATGTCTGTATGTACATATTTTTACTATTTACTTGTGGAGTTTGTAAGACGCACATCATTTCATTGTGTATACGTTGTACTATGGTAGAACAAGAAGATAAAGAAGTCCATGATAAATCATCAGGAGTTTTGATAGAAGAAAGTGTTTGCATAAGTTCCGTAGCAATAGTACGAATACGAGGATCAACGATATTTTCTTGAGTAAGAGAAAAAATACTTAATAAGGAATTTAAACATTGCTGTTTAGTAATAGTATAATGTTGTTTATCTACAGGATCAAAAATATCACCAGACTTCAAAAAATTTTCTATAGAATCCTTATAAACATAAAAATCATTGATGCTTGTGCCAAGTTTTTGATAATCGTACATATAAATAAAAAATAAGTAAATATATAAAATTTATATATCTATTTAAAATAAAAAGTCAATCTTTTGTTAGTGTAGTTTACAGTTTGTATATACTACAGAAATTATCATATATATGTTTAGATAAGACTTCCACAGAGATTCATACATACGCGGATACATATTCATAGATATATTTCACATTAGTAGGATGATTGATAGTTCCACGAACAATTTGTGGACTAAGTCGTGGCGCATCTGTCTCCAAAAGCAACTGATCCAAAGACACCAATGATAAAGTATCTCTAAGTGCCTGAGCATTTTTGTAGGTCACATTACCACAAAATCCTATATACAGATTTTTGAATTCTGAACTCAACATTCTGAACTCATTAGGTCCAAAACCCCAACAATGAATATAGAGTATCATATCAGCGTAGCGTTTGAGAATTTCAAAAGCAGTAGTAAAGTCTTTTCTGATATGCACCATCAACGGCAGTCAGAGCTCTTTAGCTAAATCACATTGAGCTACAAACAGGTGTTTTTGTAATTCTAATGAATTTTCGCTGCCAGGATAATAGGTATCAATACCACATTCGCCTATTGCTACAACATATTCTTTATTTTCTTCATACATTTTTTTCAAATCAACTATTTTTTGCTGAAGATTTTCTTCAGTAATCTCGCCATCATTGCAACAATCCGGATGATACCCTATAGTCGACCTAACAAGACAGCTTGAAGTTTGAAGCTTTAAACTTGAAGCCATCTTAGCTATTTCAATCCCCTTTGTATTGTATTCTTCACTGGCTCCAGAATTTACTAATCCCACTCCCCCAGCCTGAATAAATTGAAAAAGATATTCCTCTCGCTGAGGATAGAGATCGCCAGTATTCAAATGCGTATGCGCATCAATCAATTTCATGTATATTGGAAAATCGATAAAAAATACGTTGTATTGATTATACAATTCCGTAAATACTAATCAACAAAAGAATTCGTAATTCGTAATTTTAAATTCGTAATTGAAAAAATGGCGGTAGTATTGTGAATAGTAATGTTTATGGGATTGATATTGATCCATGAATTGGGGCATTTCATCACAGCAAAAAAAAGCGGCGTCAAAGTCCTGGAATTTGGTATAGGCATTCCCCCAAAAGTCTGCAAACTCCGAACAGACAAATCAGGGACGCAATATACATTGAATCTCATCCCGCTCGGAGGATTCGTCAGACTCAAAGGAGAAGACCCGAATATCAAAGAGGATTTTCATGCGAAAGATAGCTTCATCAAAGCCAAAATGAAACACAAGATATTGATCATGATTGCAGGAGTGACAGCAAATTTCATCCTCGCATGGGTACTATTTTCAGCAATATTCGCCATGGGTACGAAACCCATCTCCATAATATCAGAAAACGCTCTGCTTTCCAAAGAAAATAGTTATTTGATGCCGACACAGACATTTTTGTATCAAGAAGGATTCATCACCGAGACAGAAAAACAACGCAAAGAAGCAATGAAAGTCCAAGTAGCAATCGTAGACTCTGGATCGCTTTCCTATCAGATGGGCATTGTGTCAGGGGATATTATCCAAAACATCAACGGAATCCCTATCAACCAACGGAATCTCAATACCACACTCAAAGAAAATATCGGCGGAGATATCTCTCTCAGTTATCTCAGAAAGGGCAAGACCACTACAGTCACAGGATCATGCGCTCAAGACAATTGTATCTTATGAATAGCGTTTGTTCAATCATCAGCTACAGAGACACAAAATACTATCATCAAATTCCCGATAGGCAAAGCTATGCAAATAGGATTCCAAGAAATCAAAACACAGACTATACTCACCTTCTCTGCACTCGGCACGCTCGGCAGCGATCTCTTCTCTTTCCAAAAAGAAAGAATCAAACATTCATTGAATAAACTCACCTGACCCGCAGGAGCTATCAAATTCGGAGAAATCCTGCTCAGCGAATGATGACGAAAACTCTATCTGGGATTCGCTGGTATGATCTCTCTCGCCCTCGCCATCTTCAATATTCTACCTATTCCTGCGTTAGATGGAGGAAGATTGTTGGGTGTATTGATTCAGTGAATAGGAAAATTAAAGCCTGAGAAATATTTCACTATAGAAGGATATATCAATCTCTTCTTTTTCATAGCATTGATGTCATTGGGAATATACATTCTCCTCAAAGATTTAAGTCATTTCCGAGCAATAAATATTCCCTTTATAGGATAATTTTTCGACCCCGGCTTCTCGGGGGAGAAATTATAGTATAAAATAAGGTTTTTTTATTACAAAATAAAAAACTCTGTGATGATGCAGAGTTTTTTTGAAAATTAGAAAGTAGAAATTGAAAATTATTTATTTAGTACAACTATCTACCATATGTTTATATTCATTAGCTTTACGAACATATCCAGGAAGATTTTCTTCAAGCGTTTTCATTCATTCCTTCTTAAGACTAAGATAGGTCTCATTTAATTCTGTAATAATATTTGGATCAACACAATCTTTACTCTCTGCCATATTAATAAGCTCCTGATAAGTTTTTTCATAATCATATTTTTTTTTGTATGCTTCAGAGTTAGTATCAGTAATCTTATGTACATATACCACAACCCTCTGTCGTAATACTTGAAAACCAGAAAAGATAGATGCTTTTTCTGCAGGGTGTTTTTGGATATAAGAAAATGAAAAACCAAGCAAGATAAGACCTATAATAAGTTTAACAAGATTCCTCTTAATGAATATTCTTTCTTCAGTATTCATAGTAAAACAAAAAACATAAAGCAGACTGATTGATATACTTTTTCCATTCCTTTTCAAGCGCTTATATTCCAAACGATATTTTCCTTGTTTACCAAACAAGAATATATAGTCTAAGAAACAGTAAAGAACTACCACTATGTATTTTTAATTATTAGTCATAGTAATGAAAGTTGCTTTCGTGCATTGTCGAATAGCACCCGGGTGAGCGTTGAATGTCCTCAAAGACCTTATCGACGAAACCAAAGAACTCACACACAGCAAAGTGTTCACGATATTCTCCGATAGGAAAAAACTCGAAACGAAGAAGTATAAAATAGAAATTATCACTGCGCTCCCTCGCAGAATCAATGATATATTTTTTCGATGCAGCACGCACAAAATTCCTCTTCTTTCACGACTCTTGGATTATCGTAATCTCATGTTCTTTTATCCGAGTTTGATGAAAATACTGTCAAGAAAAATCAAAAAATATGCACCAGATCATATCACTATTTCCTCCTTTGCTATAGCAAAAAACATTTCTCCGATTTCCGGCATAAAAACAACATTATATCTTCATTCACCGATGCAATATATCCGAACCCATCACGATGAATACCAAGAAAAACTAACAGGAATCAAAGGAAAGATTTTCCATCGAATCGTTCCTACACTCAGAAAACGAGACTTGAAATTCACTAAATTCGATAAAATCTATGCAAATAGTAAATATACTGCACAAGAAGCGGAAAATTTATATAAAATGCATAATATCACCATCAAATACCCTATAGTTACAGAAAAATGCTTCATCCCAACCATAGAAAGAAATCCACAACCATACTATGTCTATATAGGCAGACTCGTTTCATTTGTCAGAGAAGCAGACAAGATTATCAAACTCTGCAACGAGATGAAAGTACCACTCATTATGATGGGAAGCGGCCCAGACGAAAAGTATCTCAAATCTATAGCAGGTCCGACAATCATCTTCATAGGACGAATTGGTGATATAGACGAAAAAATCAAAATCATCAAAAACGCAAAAGGTCTTATAAATCTCACCAAAGAAAGCTATGGAATAGGAACGATGGAAGCACTACTTCTTGGTGTACCCGTCTTCGGATATGGCCAGTGAGCAACTGTTGAATTAGTAGATACAACCTGTGGAGTATTAGTCAAAGATAAACAACATCATACCCTAGTAGAAGGGTTCAGAACATTTATGACCACCCAGCGAGACAGAGAGCATATCGCAAAAACAATCAGGGAAAAATGGAAAAATAAGTAACATACAATAATTAAAAAAATCCGCAATAGCGAATTTTTCGTATATAAGCAATCAAAAGTTTAAGCGAATGATTTTGCAAACCTCAAATCTCCATTAGTGAAATATCTAATATCTTTCATACCATAACGGACAGCGGCAAGTCTCGTAATTCCTACCCCGAAAGCAAACCCTGATCGTCAATCTGAAACATCAATTCCCGCAGTTTTCAAGACATTAGGATGAATCATACCTGCCCCGAGAATTTCCATTCGTTTGGATTTTTCCATGGTACCCGTTTCTTGATTATAGATATCGTACCTCACATCAATTTCGAATCCTGGCTCCACAAAAGGAAAATATCCAGGTCTCATCCTTGTCTCTACATTTTTATGTAACAATGAAGAAAGTAATTTAGTAATCATCTCTTTGAAATGAGCAATGCTAATATTTTTATCAATCACCATTCACTCTAACTGATAGAACATAATATCATGTGTCGCATCCATATTTTCAAATCTGTATGCCTTACCAGGTACAACGGCCTTGAGTGGCAATCCATATTTTTGGATAAGATAATTTTGCATCGATGAAGTATGTGTTCTGAGAATAAGATTTTCTCCTTTAGCATCTTTATCATTGAGATAGATAGTATCATGCATTTCAGTAGCAGGATGTGTCAAAGGAATATTTACCGATTCAAAGTTCTCGAATTTAGTGACCATTTCCGTTCCATATTCAATAACAAAACCCATAGATTTACAAATTTCTTCAGCATCTCTTCTGATTTTTGCAAGCAAAGAATAAGAACCCTCTTTATAAGAAGTATCCAAACTAATATCTACAGGATCTTTTTCGAGTTGTTCGTTAATCTGAGCCATTTTAAAGGATTGTTCTTTAGCATCATATGCTTCGGTCAATTTCGTTTTTAATTCAGAAAGCTTAGCTCAGCGATCTTTTTTCTCTTCAGATCCGAGAGCAAGCATAGCCTTAAATTCCTCATTTAAAAGCCCCTTTTTACCAAGATATATCTGGAAAAAATTTTCCAACTGAATAATATCTACGACCTTGTCCAATTCTCCTAAAGCATGTTTCAATTCTAACATAATATCAAAACAACAAATAAAATGATAACTCAAAAATACATAATTCTGACCTAAATTCAACGATTTTCTTTAACATTTTATCATACAGCCTCTATTTCGACGAACGAGAGCTTTTATCATAGACGAAACGAATATATCGATATTTTAACATTTTTGGTCAATTTTAGTGATTTTGTCAATCCAAACACCCGGGTGCGAGGGGTTTATTTTGCAAAATAGCATTTTTGACGATATAATCATATCATACAAGCAGAAGTTTTTATATACCATATTCACCATGGAAACAAGCATACCATTGATAGAAATAAAAAATCTCAGCCGATGATATCGAGATAATCCCATGCCATTGTTCGAAAAACTTAACCTCTCTCTACAAGAGAAAGAATTTTTCGTACTCACAGGAAAATCAGGAACAGGTAAGACGACCTTAGTAAAATTCATCACCGGAAAGCTTACTCCACCAGAAAAAACCATTTTCTACAGCAGACAAGATATCTCCAAATTTACAGAAGAAGATATCCAGACATTGAGAAAAAGGTTAGGTATAGTTTTTCAAGATTATCAGTTATTGTATGATCTGGATGTTAGAGAAAATATTATATACCCACTCCATCTCTATGAATTGGGAGAAACGATCATAGAATCAAAACTTAAGCAAGTACTCCAAAAAGTGAATATAAAACATCTTTTGGATAAATCCGTGAAGATATTAAGTGCAGGAGAAAAACAAAAAGTAGCTATAGCTAGAGCACTCATCCACGATCCAGAATTTATCATTGCAGATGAGCCGACAGGTAATCTAGATCGGGAAAATACCCAAGCAATAGCAGATATTTTGATACAAGCGAACAAAGTATGAACGACCATTTTTTTGATCACCCACGACATACATTTATTGAATTATCTCAAAGCTAAACATCCTATTACCTTGCATATAATCAAATAAAATACTGATACTGAAAAGTAAAGATAACGATAAACATATCTACGATTGACTTAAAAAAACAATTTTATCTCTTGATAACGACAATCTTCCTATGGCAGAAACGAAGAAAGATATCATAAGTAGAAATATCTCTGAAGAGATACATATCTTGGATATAGCAGGATATCTCAAACACGAAGTGGAAGATTTTTTGAAGTATTTACATTATTACAAAATCAAGAATATACTCCAGAATATAGATGCACTAAAAGAATATCTTATCTGTCTGGATCAACAAAACACAAATCAGATTCACGAATTAGAACATATCCACAATGAAGATATGGAACGAGAAGAAGGACATGACCTTCATTATTATATTTCCAAAAAAGGATTAGAAAAAGTAGGAGAACATAAAATGAAACAAAAAATATGGGAAAATGATTTCAATCTCAATTATGTCATGCAAGGTGTTAAATGATTTCTCGTGCTCACAGCAGATGAATTTTGTAATGCCTCCCCTACCAGAATGTCTATCAACAGAATGCTTCGACAAAAACAGCTCAAAAACACAGGAACATTGAATACCGAAGACGCAACATTGCCCGACTAAAAATCCGCAAAGCAGACGATAAAATGATAAATATCCTGACGGATGTTTTTTTATTTTTCATCATTTCATCACTTTATCTTTTTATCGCAGAGCGTTAGTGAAGCCTTTATCCCGAAGCGTTAGCTGAGCTTTTATCATGAGCATAGCGAATGTTTATCGCGACCAAAGGGAGCCTTTATTAATTTGTCTTGAGAATCTATAGCAAAACTATATAGTCTAACCAACAAAAACGATTATTTTATACAATAGACTAAGAATTTCCTCATATGGCAGGTTTTGATAGTAAGCTTTTGGCATTGCTCGATGTCGTCATCGACAATTATATCAACAAAGGAGAACCCGTTGGCTCAAAATTTTTGCATTCATTGGAAGATGCAGAATATGCTCCATCCACACTGAGAAAATATCTCAATCAACTGGAAAAAGCCGGGATGGTCTATCAGCCATACAACAGTTCTTGAAGGGTGCCTACCGTCCAATGACTGACAACCTACATAGAAAATTATCTCGTAGCGCAAGAAGAGGAAAAAAATATAGAAGTCGTCAAAGTCAGAAGTGGATTGAAGCAATTAGTAGAAAGTATTTGAGGTGTAGCAGACGGAGTCGTAGTAGGGTTTGTAAGAAATGATGAATACTACTATCTCGGCATAAATAATCTGCTCAAAGACGATATGGTCAGCGAATATGAAGCGACAAGAAATATCATCCGCTTCATCGAAGAAAAGAGAATCATAAAATTTATCGACAGTAAAATTTTGAAAAAAAATCAGATCTATTATACCTTCATTGAAGATCATAAAACATTAATTTCCTGTTTATATGCAAAAATAATGGTCGACGACTATGATTGTATCATTTCTATCATAGGACCGACAAGAGTGAATTATAAAAAAAATGTAGTAATCTTCAAAAAACTTTTACAATCTTTAGTTAAATAAGCTCCAAAAATATGGCAGATATAGCAAAAGAGTCATTGAACCTTGAGACGGATACATGAACAGGAAACACAGACCTGAATAAAATCAATCAAAACGAAATTTCCGATACAACGAAAAAAGCGAGAGAACAGACCGAGGAAGAAGCTGCAAAATCAGCAGATGAAGCAGCAAAACTCATAGAAAATCGAGACAAGAAATGATCTGGATGACGATCAGAAAAATTTTGATCGAACAATGTGTATCAAAAATTAGGAAATGCATTCAAACAATTACCACCAGAACAACAAAACGACATCCTGAAACGTAGTGATGATCCGATTATTCAAGAAAATATAGCAGAAGCATATAAAACAGGACAAAATGATTTCAATGATATGATGAAACTACCAAACAGAGTAAGAGACCGATTTAAATGACTTTTCGGATGATCATCCAAACAAGAATAATAGAATATTTTTTTAACACATTAATATTTTAGCATTTCAGCATTTTTACGTATGGCGATAATTCAAAGCGCTTGATGAATTGTATATTTCATCGCAGAAGACGGAGAACCAAGATATCTCCTTATCAAAAGACATGCACTCAGCGGGAAAATAGAATGGGTCGCTCCCAAAGGTAAGATCCAAGGCAGCGAAGAGATAACGAAAGCGGCATTGAGGGAGGTAAGCGAAGAAACGGGCATTCCTATCAATCAGATGAGGATCAAACAACAACTGGGAACTACACAGTTGAGAAATATAGAAAAACAGAAAGGACAGATGGACAAAGATGTCACCTATTTTCTGATCCAATATTCTGGAGATCCAGATTTTGTAAAGATAGAACGTGCCGAAGGATATATCGGAATCCATAAACGATGTACATTAACCGAAGTGCTTGCACTTATTTATTATCAAGATATCAGAGAACTCATCAGAAAAAGTTATGCACTGATAAAAGAAGGACAAAAGAATCAAGACATCAAGAAGGACTTTATCAACAAACTTGGATAATTGAGAATGAGATTGAATTTTCTGAACAATTAGATATATATCGAACAAGGCGCTTAGCTTTATATGTTTTTTTATCCTGTATCCAAAGAGATAATGACAAAAAAACCAGTAATTTCATACCAATTCGTGGATGTGCCTACCAATATGCAAGAGTGAATCAAAGACATTGTGCAAAAAAACCTCGAAGGTAAGATGGACTCATACTTCAAGAAGATTTATACCAAAAAAGAGACTGCAGAAATCAGAATAGAATATATCATTACAAAAAATAAACTCGGTAAATGGATTTGAGATTTTAAATTCAACTATGACGGAGAAATGTTCAAACGATCTACAGGAGAAGGTGGATTCAAAATCATAGAAGATATTCCAAATCATGCATTCGAACATTTCAAAAAACATCTCTCAGACAAAAATGACAAACCAGTCAGACCTAAGAAATAATAAGACTTAAAGACAAAATAGATAGAACACCTAATCTGTCTATACCGTCTTCGTACATAGTATTTTATCATCTTAATGTTTGTTATGAAAAAAAATTATCTCACCAAAGAGTGATACGAGCAACTAGTCCAAGAGCTCAATGAGCTAAAAAAAGTAAAATTACCAGCCGTATTAGAAAGACTCGGAGAGGCGAAAGCGATGGGAGATCTTTCAGAAAACTTCGAATATAAATCAGCTCTGGAAGATAAGGACTTGATCAATTCTAGAATTTCAGAAATAAATGTACTCATCGAAAATGTAGAAATCATCAAAGAAGAGAAAAAAACCAAAGCAGAAAAATTCGTAGACTACTGATCTAAAGTAACTGTACAAACAGATGATAACGATATATATACCGTAGATATTGTCGGTACATGAGAAACAACCATGGATTTCGATAAAAACAATAAAACCATAAAAGATTCCATCAAGATATCCCTAGAATCACCCATAGGTATAGCAATAAAATGAAAAAAAGCAGGAGATATCGTAAAAATGAGACTCCATACGGGAAAAAAGGATGTAAAAATCCTGGAGGTAAAATAAATTAATACTGATATACCTAACAGGTAATGAAAAATCCTTTCACTGTTAGCTATTCGTTATACGTTGTTTAATTAAACTGTACATCAGTAACATTCCATTCATTCCATACATCGAAAGTGATCCTGCACGTAGCGGGATCTTTTTTATTATCAGTTCATTGAAGACCGAGTGTGATAGTATATGGTGCATGGTAAGTAAACGTTCATTCTGAAGAAACATTGCGGAGTTGAGCAAAATCGTTTTGACAATGCGACCTTATAAGATCCATTTTATTTTCCAAAACAAATTGCTTATTTACTATTCTAAACATATTAGAGATATCCAAGATCATATCATCAGAGACATCTTTGAACATAAATCCGTATTGATCATTATCAAAGGTTGTTCGATATCCTGTACTGTGTTTATAGAAAGTATATGATCGATAAGATTCGAAGGTATCCTTGGTAGTTTGAATATAATTACCGATAAGATACGTACAATCACGAGTCTTAAGAATTTTACTACAAACAAAACGCTCTATACTAACAACAGGAGTTTCATTAAAAAGTACCTGAATATCATTTCCTGATTTGATAGCACTCAACTGAGGCTGGGTAGAAAAATCCAAATACATGAGATCATCGACAAAAAAATATCTATTAGCAGTAATAATAAGTCACTGATCAGGAAGTTTAATAGTATCTACTTCAAGGACTGGAGTGATTTTAAAATATTTTTTGACCTTTCAAACCAATGCTATTTTCTTATCGACATACGCATTAAGATTGACTATTGAGCTTTTTAACCCTATTTTCTTACCATCAGATGTAGTGAGAGAATGTGTATAATTAGGGAAATTATTATCCACAACAATTGTACCAGAGAAAGCAATACTCGCTCACAAAGTATAAATCATATTTTCTTGAGGAGTTTGATTAAATCTCTGAACAATAGATCCTGCTAATTTAATCAAGAAGAATACTGCAATACACAACAGGACAAACCACAAAATTACCTTTATATTTAGTATTTTCTTTTGTCTTAAATTTCTTATAACCATTGCAACACAACAAAGAATAAAAAAAACCGGATGCAATGACCTACTATAATGATTTTAAGAAAGAAAGCAAGAGTATAGAAATATGTATAATTTTTAGTAATATAGCTTCTGATCTATGAAAAATGAGCGAAAATGACTAATAGAGCAATTTATATATATAAATTCACATACCAATCTCTCAGCTATCAGGGACCCAGAAGGAATACAGATAAAACACATCAACGATTCTCTTGAAATCAATAAAATCCAGTATCTCAAGCCAAAATCAACCCTCTGCGACGTCGGAACCGGGGGTGGTTTTCCTTTATTGCCGATAGCCATTAGTAATCCAGAAGTGCAGTGTACAGGCATCGACTCCACCAAGAAGAAAACAGACGCCATCAACGAAATGATCAAAAACCTGAAGATATCCAACGCCAAAGCCATACGAACCAGAGCAGAAAACCACAAAGAGCAATACGACTACGTCACCGCAAGAGCGGTCGGCTATATAGACAAGTTATTACCTCGAGTCCACCATCTAGTCAAAAAATGAGGGCTATTACTCCTCTACAAGCAATATTCTCCCGAGGAAAATATAGATATCAAGGATCTGGCACCCAAATACCGCCTCAGACTTCGAAAAAAGCACGAATATCAACTCTTCGAAGGAGATATCCCAAGAGTCATTTATATTTTGAAGAAGGCGTAGCACTCTTGCTTTTTTGGAGAAAAAGTATATAGATAGTATCTAAACATAAAAAAATATACCATTATGAGAATCTTCGGAAAGCCATTCAAAGAATGGTTCACAGTTTCCAGGGTTCTTGTAACCGTTGGAAACATAGTATTCTTTTGCTACCACTTCTTTTGGATCGGAATCGACGGATACGTCAGTGTGATTATCCAAATCATTGCATTAATCATAGAATATCTCGTAAGCGGTATCTATGAAAAACTTCTTTTGCGAAGCAATAGGAAAATCAATGAACTGACACGACGAATCAAAAAAAGAAAGTGGCTTGTGCAACTGCCAACGAAAACGTTGTTGTATATATTCTGTTTTTTGGGGATATACATCAGTACGTACTTCCTCCGTTTATATTTCTTCTATCTTGTAGAGTGGGGAATGACCTACGATCATATGATAGAAAGTATGCGGAATTCGCTTATGGCTTCACCAATCCTAGGAATTATCATGGGATCCATAGTCGTCTGGCGAAAAAAAAAGAATCTGAAAAAAAGAAATAAAGGCGCTCATGTATAATGAGCGCTTTTTTTATTTTTAAAAAAAATCTACAACCATTCGGAATATCCTCTGATTTCAAGGAATATTTTATCTATTACTTGAACCATCATTTCACGAACTAGAATACAGACCAGATGCACGCCAGACTCTCCCCTGATTCGAAGCAATCAATATGAACGAACCGGAATGGGCCCACGGTATTTCACCGGGGGTGGAGGTGAGATGGTAAGCCGTCCATTATGAAACGACAGTTCTGTCGATTTGCATCTGGAAAGCCCTTTTGGTTACTTTTGGGGTATTGCCAAAAGTAACCCCAGCGGAGCGTTTAAAAATAAGGCAAGCGCAGCGTTTAAAAAGAAGTATCAGGAAGAATATGTTTATTCCAACAACAATAAGGTTGCCATCAGTCAGATACCGACGAGAAAAAATACCAACTGCGGAAGGGTCTGAGAAAGTTTATTTTCTTTGTGAAGTTCGGGAATAAGGTCGGAACCAGCAATATAAATGAAAGTACCAGCAGCGAAAGGAATCAAAACAGCGACCATACCATTGACGTAACGATACAAAATGAAAGCGATAATCACTCACACAACAGCGGTCAAAGCCGTCAAAAAATTCAGGAGCAGAGCTCTCTTTTTGCTAAATCATCCGTGGACGAGTACACCAAAATCTCAGATCTCCTGAGGTATTTCATGGAAAACGACGGCAAGCGTCGTAGCGACACCAACCGGAATACTTACGAGATAGCTCGCTCAGATAATCAATCCATCTATCAAATTATGAACCATATCTCAAACTAAATTCATGATAACAAAGGGATGGGTATGTTCTTTTGTAATCGGCATATGACAGTGATTTCGACGAATAACTTTTTCGGTAACCAATCCAAAAAGTATTCCTCCGAGCAACCAAAGAGAAACCACAAAAGTAAATCCATCAGTTTCTATTGCCTCCGGCAGCAAATGGAAAAAAGCATCACCAAACAGCGCGCCAGCAGAAAAACTGACAAGCAAGAGAACAATCTTCTTAAGCATTGCGGCGCGCAATCATAAAGTAACGATACCTATCAATGCAACAGCACTTACTATCAAAACACTTATCAATGCATACAAAAAAATCATATCACTAACTTAAAAAATAAATTTGGAACAATGAACTATGTGAAAGGAATGTTTTTTCTTATTCCTTTTTCTCTTGTCCCTAGTCATTGAATTATATTATCTCACGTCTAATACCACGATCCAGTTTAACTAACGTTTCATAGACAATAGTTCCACTTGCATCAGCTAAACTCTGTAGAGAATTTTTGGCACGTGGATTATCAGAAATAATCTCAATCTCATCGCCAATATGGACAGAAGTATCAGCAATATAACTAGAAAGGTTCATACAAATAAGCCCCACTTGGCGGAAGAAACTTTTGCGATGTTTCATAAAGATCTTGCCGGAAGCTATTCTGGATAATCATTCTGCATAACCGAATGGCACAGTTGCAACCGTTTCTCTGTCACTCGGTCTGTATTCATGATGATAACTAACTCACTCCCCTGGCCATATCGTTTGCAAACTAATAACTCTTGAAGTAATAGACAATACAGGTAAAAGATTATTTCCATATTTGAAGAGTGGATCATGGGAACGTAAAGGATTATAGCCATACAATGCAATCCCTGGTCTATAGGCATTGAAAAAATCATCCTTAATTTTGAACATCGCAGCACTATTGCCTATATGTCTTCGTTCAGGCGTAAATCACGCATCAAGAACCTTATAATACATACGTTTGAAACGAGCTATTTGATCAGGTAGTGTAGATTCATACAATTCATCTGAATCAAAAAAATGAGACATCACTCACTCTACCATTAGATTCGGATGACTTTGTAATTCTTTGATCACTCATGATAATTCATCTTCCTGGATACCTTCACGATTCATTCCTGTATTGAAGAAAAGATGGATTTTCGTCGGTTTCCCTAATCTTCCTAAATGTCTTATTGTTCATACATTATAGACACAAAATGTCGTTTTTTTGACATCAAATTTACGATAATTTTCAAGTAAAGTTTCTCCCATAATCAACACAGGAATCTTGCACAACTTGGTGACCATAACATATTCCGGATAGCTATCCACAGCAAGATAAGGTACTTCAGCATGTTTCAATATCTTCACAATCTGTTTGAGTCAGTGGCCATAGGCATTGGATTTGAGTACAGGAAATATTGCTGCTGGCGATTGAAGCGATTGTAGATATTCCAGATTTTCAAGCAAAACCCTTTTACGCAATCGAACGACATTCATGGGTTTCACTTTGGAACTGAATAAGGATCTTAGAAATCACAGCATAGCTTTTGTACAAAAGGTAAATCACAGCATATAAAGTAATTATCAGTCGAGAATAATCAAGGAGAGCGAAAAATAAAAAAATCTGACTCAGAATGTAGTCAGAAATTGTTAGATAACCGGAGAGAATCATCCGGAAATGGATTCATCGAAATAGGTAGTGAAATCTTCGAGGAATCTCTTGAAAGTGGTATGCGTCATAGCATAAGGTGAACCGAATTCATTGTTACCGGCAACAAAAGGAAGTGTTACGAAATTGTCATTTCGCGGACTCTCTCGAAGCTGCTGAAAAGTGAAAGAATGAATAACGCCGTTTTGTTCGATAAGATAGGAACCATCCTCAAGCTTATTGATGATGATACCATGAACTTTGCCGTTCTTGTCCATAAAAGGAAAGAACATTTGTTTTTTGACTTCTTGTGGTTTCATAGGTATATTTTTTTGTTTGCAGAGACACCTATAGGTATTGAAAGGACAAAAACAAGTCGTTTTTGATGAAAAAGTTTTATTGCATTTCTCCCACAAAACGATACTGTAAAAAAACATCCGATTTTTATATTGAGCGACGAAAGATATGTTTTCCGAGATCAAGACTCTACTTACGAATCACTGAAGCTCATGTATCACGCATGCAAACAAGCTTGCATATACTAACAAACAAAAAACGATCCATGGAGAGGATATTTTCCGAAGCATTTCCATGTTCTTTAAAAACAACGATCTTAGCAATATATTTTGGAAATTACTCGGTGTATCGGAAGATATTTTAGACGAATATTTCAATCATAAATATACTACAACAACAGGTAACGAAACAAAAAAATTACCATTGAGTAAAAGATTCGGTACAGCACTTCGTGCAGCCATAAACGAAAAAACCAAGAAATTAGATCTCGATATCCTATTTTGAGCATCATTTTATGATATGTCAAACCAATTTACTACCTATCTCAATGGACACAATATTAACCAGGAAACAATAGTTCAGAACTACAAAAAACTTACAAAAAACCCTATCATACAACAGATGTGACTGTTTGCTTTTTTACAAGTCTTGAGTAAAATATTGCTAACGTTCAATTTAGATGTTAACAAAATCAAGATTATGCAGTTAGAGAAAATTCAGAAACTCAGTAATATCAATATGCTCTTAGATGCCGTAGAAAGTGAAATCGTAGAAAAAGAGAATACGATCACGGGAGATAAGACAAAAAAAGAAGACAAAAAACTTACGATAGAATATTTTGGAACCGATCTCACCAAAGAAGTGAAAGATGGGTTGATTGACCCTATCATCGGAAGAGACAATGAGATAAATCAGATTATCTATACTTTACTAAGAAAAAATAAAAACAATCCTCTCCTTATTGGGGAAGCTGGTGTAGGTAAAACCGCTATCGTAGAATGATTAGCACAGAAACTCGTCAAAGGAGACGTACCAGACAAACTCAAAAACAAGAAAATATTCTTACTCGATATGGGAACTTTGGTAGCAGGAACGAAATATAGAGGCGAATTTGAATCCAGAATGAAAGCTATCCTCGAAGAAGCAATAGATCCTACAAATAATATCATCCTTTTTATCGATGAAATTCACACTATTATCGGTGCGGGAGGGCAAGAAAACGGTGACGCTGCACAAATGTTGAAACCATTATTATCTAGAGGAAAGATTAAATTGATCTGATCTACCACGTTCAACGAATATCAAAAATATATCGAAAAAGACCAAGCACTCAAAAGAAGATTCCAAGAGGTTATCGTCAACGAACCTGATGAAGAGACAAGCAAAAGAATTCTCACAGGATTGAAACAAACGTATGAGGATTTTCATGGAGTACAACTTACTGACGAATCGCTCGATGTAGCAATCATGCTGAGCAAAAGATATATGATGAATAAATATTTGCCTGATAAAGCACTCGATATCATCGATGAAGCTTGTGCAAGAAAATCTACCATGAATCAAAAACTCGATAATGATAAAGATTATAAAAAGTTTGAAGAAACATTAGCAAAGATACAAGCAAAAATCGAAGAAGCTATCGAAAAACAAGATTATTTCGGAGCTGCAGAACTCAAAGCAAAAGAAGAAGAAGCAAAGATAGAGATGAATAAGATCAGAAATAATAAAAATATTCCTATCAATCTCAGACCCGTCATTACCAAAGAAGATATCGGAAACGTCCTCGCTGACAAGACAGGAATCCCTACCAATATCGTCAACGAATCAGAGATAGAAAAACTCAGAAGACTCGATAAAGAACTCAAGAAAAATATCGTAGGACAAGATGAAGCGGTAGATGCAGTCGTCAAAACACTTACCAGAAGCAGATTATCTGTCATCAAATATACTAAGCCGATAGGATCATTTCTTATGCTCGGACCAAGCGGAGTAGGTAAGACATATCTAGCAAAATTAATCGCAAAAGAATATTTTGGAAATCCTGATTCAATGATCAGAATCGACATGTCTGAATTCATGGAAAAATATTCGGTTTCTAAACTCATTGGTTCACCTGCAGGATATGTAGGATATGAAGAAGGATGATGACTCACCGAAGCAGTCAGAAGAAAACCGTATTCTGTGATTTTATTTGACGAAATAGAGAAAGCAGCTACCGATGTATTAAATATTTTATTGCAGATCCTCGATGAAGGACATCTCAAAGACGCAAAAGGTAGAATCGTCGATTTCAAAAACACCATCATCATCATGACATCCAACATTGGATCAGAAGAATTTGTCAAAAAACAAAGCAGGATCGGATTCGCTACCGGAGAGAAATGAGATCTCAAAGATAAAGAATTTGAACAAGTTAAAGAAAGAGTCATCGAAGAAATGAAAAGCTTCCTTACCCCAGAGCTTTTGAATAGGATCGATTATAAAATCGTCTTCAAACATCTCAACAAAGAAACCCTCTGTAAGATTATGAAAAATAAAATCACCGAGTTCTTGAACGCACGAAAAAACAATTCTGAGATTGTATTACCAAAATATTCTGATAAACAAATCAAGGATATTATAGAAAAAATCTACGAACCTCAGTACGGAGCAAGACCGCTCGAAAGATATATCCAAGATGAAATCGAGCCAGAATTGATCAAAAAAATCATGGCGAAGAAGAAATAAATTCGAAAATACTATTTCTGAGAAGCGGGCAAACCCCGCTTTTTTTACTTTTCACTAACATAGAGACCAGATGCACACCACGAGATAATCTTTCGCCATGACTCCACCAACAAGATCACAACGCCGGATGCTCGCCACGAGATAGGAATCAAAATATTCACGAAGCTGTATACATTGACGAGTCCGGAATGGGCCCCCGGAGTACTCCGGGGTTGGAGGCGAGACGTAGGTCATGTATATATGAAACATCTATCCAGAGTACAGCATCCGGCTTGATCTTTTTATCCAATGTTTTTGCATCAAGGCAAAAACATTGGTCGTGGGGTTTGGGGCACGAAAAGCCCCAAAGAAATAAATCCAAAAGTATCCCCAGCGGAGCATTTGTAAAGTAAGTTTCAGCGGAGCGTTAGAAAATAAAACAAAAGATAATTTTAGTTTCATTTAAGGAACTTTTGTATATTCTCATCACACTTTATACTTCACCACTATACAATGACCATAAAACAACGGAAACAGCTCGCCAGCATAGTCGGTATCTGCTGAGTACTCAGTATCCTCTGAGGCTGCCAGCAAGAAACACAGACCACACAGCCGACAACGACGATCAAAACAACCGAACCTGCAGAAAACGCAGAAATCCAGACAGATACGACGACTATAGATGAAACGAATATCCAGACACAGCAATTGGTAATCAATCCAGGTTGCATAGGCTGCGGCCGCTGCATGCAGACAGCGCCAAGCAATTTCACGATGGGAGGAAGGCATGCGCAAGTGATTTCCCAAAATAATCTCGACTCCTCCGCTGTCCAACAAGCGATAAACAATTGTCCGGTACAGGTGATAGAACTGATAGAAGTATAAAAAATGCCAAAATTACAATACATACCGCCAAAATCCGGCGGTTTTTTTATTATCAAGAAATTTGATACATTCTCCTTGGAAAAAATCTTGTTTTTCCATTGAAGAATGGATGAAATATTTGGTTTAAATATTTGACAAAAATACAAAAACAGATATAATATATTTGCACCCGTGTGTGAATTAACTATTATACAAAAAAGCTTTATACCTAATTTCATCACCATGTTCAATAAATTACAAAAATCAGCTAAATCACATTGAGCATCAAAGTTTTTCTCATCAATCCTCCTTACTGGTGGAATGTTGCTTTTCGTACTAAAGCCAGCCTTCAGCAGCAATAGCGCTGAAGTTAAAGCGGAACTAATGCAGATTCTCAAAACCGTTCCTGTCAAAGAGCGGAAGATAGTAAAATCCACAAAAGACGATGAAAAAACATATACTCTGAACAAACAATGACAATTAGATTCCGTCCCACCGGACACCACGACTATCAAGAACTTCTTCCTCAACGGTGGATTTTTGACACCGGAAGAAATCAAGGATTTCAACAGCATGCGAAACGACAGCAAAAACTCCCCAAGCCGACCAGCAGTTCAATTGACGATATTCGATGTATGGGAAACAACAGACAGCGATTACGAAAGAGCGATATTTGTAACATCATTTCTAGATCCATACAAAAAAACAACACTTGGAAAATCAGCATTTCAAACCATAGACAGTAATGCTACATTAAAATCAAGCTATAGTTTATGCTGCAAAATACATGTACAAAATATAAAAACCATCGAATTAGAGACAAAAAAAAAGGAATTAGAAGCTAAAAATAAACAATTAGAAGCTAAAAATAAACAATTAGAAGCTAAAAATAAACAATTAGATGAAGAAATAAAAAAATTAGAAGCAACAGTGCAATTGTTACAACAAATAGAAGATATATATGATGCATATTTAAATAAATAATCGAAGGATGCCATTTGATGTATTAAAAACAACAGATAATAATGAAGCGGGAAAAACCCTACCGGTTGGGAATACTCCTGAAACTCCAAAATATACCAATCCAGAAATAGAAGCATTTCACAAAAGCATCATAAAAGACTATCCACAAAGCAACGAAAAAAACCTTCAAACTATAATAGAAGCATTAAATAAAGACATATGAGACAATTTCTCTACTCAACGATTTGAAACAATCAAGGATCTATTTAAAAACGATCCAAATTTTTTGTCAGGCGAAAAAACAGAAAATGATATAAAAAGAATTATAAAAATCATAAAAGATGAGGAAATCATAAAAGAAAATGAGGAAATCATAAAAAAAAATGAGGAAATCATAAAAGAAAATGAGGAAATCATAAAAAAAAAGATGGAAACCATACGAGAAGATGAAATACTCAACAAGAAAAAAGAAATAATGAGAGATATACGAGAAAAGAAACTTGAACGCCAAAAAGAAAATCTTGATAAAAAATATGAAACAATTCCAAAAGAATTTAAAGACAGTAAAAAAAGAGCAGTATTTTTGGAAGATCCAAAAACCAAACGTATATTAGAAGAAAATAAGGATAAACTCATTGCATGATGAATAGACGAAGAATATTATAAGGATAAATTATGCACTGCTTTGGCATTATCACAAGACAATTCTATACCGATAGCAAACAAAGTAGAGTTCATCAGAGAATTCAACATATTGAACAAAATGCTCGATATCGATGTACAAATACCGTTCAACGCCAAAGAAGAAAGAGAAAAAGAGACAAACAAAGAAAATACTACATCATTGAGTAATTTTGCTGCAGATGAGACGAAAATACTCAATACGAAGTGAATAAAAGAATATGTAGAAAATGCAAAAGATCTTATCGATACGAAACAGCTCAAAGACATAGCAGATGAAGATATCCTCAAACTCTACAAACCGGAAGATATCCAAAAAACTATGAACAAAAATTTTGAAGAAGCAGGTATAGATATCGATATAACAAAATATATCGTCGACAGCGAAATAAGCGAAGAACGCTTGAGACAAGACCAAACAGACGAGAAAACGATAAAGAGTATACTTACTATCACCGATCAAGTAAAAGAAGATGCTATCAAAAAAGGAAAAGAGGAAATAATAAAGACAACCAATAAGATAATGAAAGAAAAAATAATGACCAATGTTTTCAAGTGATTGGCGGGATATTTCGATATCACCAATAGCCGTGAAGAGAATTTCGCAGACGATCTGGAATTGGACATAGCAGAAGACAAAAGCATAATGGAAGAGAGAACTATCAAACTAGATGGAAAAATAAACGGCCATGCTACAGGATTCTATTATAATCTCAGGACAGGAGAATTTCAGATGGACGATGTCGTGAATTTCAGCGAAAGATTATTTAAAGTAGGAAAACAAAACAAAGGAGAGAAATTTACCTTACCAGTAAAACTTCCTACCCTCAAAGAGATGAGGCAGACAGCAAAAAACACCAACATAGGAGAAATCTTAGAAACATCAGATGATCTGAGTGGATACGAAGAGAATCTCAGCGGCGCATTGGACGATACATTAGCGAAGGATTTTTCACATACTGAACTCAATAAATATTACATAGAGAAATATAACGAGAAGAATCTGGTAATGCAAGAAAGCCTATAATATGTATTTGATAATCTCTGATGAGCGATCGGCGAAGAACTCGTAGATTTCGACGGAAACCAGGAATTTGCATCAGAGACAAAACCAAATCAATACCAGCTCTTCTTCATTATAGATAGGAGTATGGAACATTATAGAAATTCAGAACAATATACACAGCTCAGAGATGCTTTTGAAAAGTTCGATGCACTGATAAATACCAATTTGATACAAGATAATCCTGCACAAATGAATGCAGAACCGCTTATCCAAAAGCTCTTCAACGAAGATACTATGGGAGAAAGTGGAAATAATCGAAAAAATGGACAAAGCAAAGAAGATAAGATCAATTACACAACTTTCTACGAGTTAATCAGTGATGATTTTTGAGTCATCGATCTCAGGACATTAGAGACTATAAATGATATACTCGAAAAAGGAAATGGAGAAACTATAGAAAGTATGATAACAAAAGATACTTCAGGATTGTCGAAAAATTTTATAAACAAATATCAGCAGAATATAGTAGCTGAGAATTTTTTGGAAGAAAATAGCAGCGCACGAGATACACCGACTGCATAAAAAAACAGCAGTCCCCTGCCATTATCTTACCGAGCAATATTCGTCTATTATTAGTCGTCCGCCTAAGGCGGACTTTCGTCAATATTAGTCTATTTACCAAGTCGGTCTACAAACACTTCATAATCATGCGACATATCCTTGTCGCTTTTTAGTTTCTTCTCAGTGTTATTAATTGCATAAATTACCGCTGCATGACCTTTTCCACCAAAGTAATCACCAATTCTTTCGAGCGTTCGTCAGAAATATTTCTTTGCGAGTAGCATCAACATCTGACGTGCGTTGGTTATTTCTTTTTTCCTAGATTCAGATTTTAAATCTTGGACTGCGATGCCGTGATACTGTGCAACCATATGCACAAGTGCATCAAAATTTTTGACACTTTTGCTATTGGAATCGACAACGGTTTGTGTTTCATCAGCAGTATGTTCGATCGTATATCCTAAAGTCTTCAAACATTCGTAGACATCAGTCTCTTCAATATCTTTGTGTAAAACAGCTTTTCTGCTGAGTAAAATATTCAACGCTCATTCGAGTTCTCTGACATTTTCTTTGATATGTTTCGCAATAATTTCAAGCAAATAGAAATCCATATCCTCTCCTTTACTCATAAGTTTAGATTGCAAAATAGCTATTCTCGTCTCAAAATCAGGCGATTTGATATCTGCGACTAATCCGAGAGCAAAACGTGATTTCAATCTCGGTTCAATATGGAGAAGTTCTTTTGGAGGACGGTCAGAAGATAAGATTATCTGTTTATTTTTGAGTTGAAAATCATTGAAGATATTGTGGAAGATCTCCTGTGTTTTATCTTTGTCGGCTAGAAATTGCACATCATCAATCAGCAAGACATCCACATCATCGAATTTTTTGAGCATATTTGTAAGCTTATTGCCCTTTATCGCAGTAATGATCTCATCGATCAATTTACTGGTCGGCAAATAAACGACGACCTTGTCAGGGAATTTCGCCATAATCTCGTTGCCAATAGCTTGCATGAGATGTGTCTTTCCAAGTCCAACAGTTCCATAAAGAAATAATGGATTGTATGCTTGTCCTGGTTTAGCAGTGACAGCTTTGGCTGCAGAGAATGCGATATTGTTCGTCGCTCAGACAACGAAAGTATCAAACGTAAATTTTGGATCGAAGAGGATACCAAAGAACTCAGAGAGTTCATGCTTGATAGTTTTTTTTTCAGAACTGAGTTCGGATTTTTTTATCTCTTTGATATTGAGGAGTTTCTTGAGATCAATCAACAAATCATTGTTGTTCGCAAATTTTGCATAGACGAGAAATTTGACGGCGAATTGCTCATTATAGACCTCATTGATAGATTCCTTGAGCGGCTTCGCAAAGAATTTTTTTACTTGAGTAAGAATAAATTCATTGGGAACACCAAAGACGACTGTCTTCTCTTTTTCATCCAAATCGATAATTCCGACCTTACAGAGAAAAGAAAGAATCTTTTTGTGATCCTGCTGCTGAGCGAGATGGAGAAGTGTCCTTTCCCATACACCACGGAATAAAGTCTTTTTCTCATCATCATACTGTTCTACCATGTCTATGAGCATCAAACAACGGTAATAAAGGAATAAATATTTTCATTTCGTAGAGACGTCCATGTATGACGTCTCATTATTTTCAATAGATTTATGGCGTCTCTATATCTAATATTTTTTGATTGTGGTTTTTATCTTTTCTTCAAGAGATTTCTCTAATTTTCCATGAGCATACAAGACCATTTCTATTTCTTTGACTTCTTTATCGCTAAATCCATAAGAAAGCAAAAGTTCAGCTATATTTGCGTAATGACTGTTTGTAACGAATCTTTCCAGATAATCAATAAATAATACAACCAACTCCTTACCAGAACCTTTACGAATACTCTGAAGAATAAGCTCCTGCTCCATTTCTTTGCTATGATGATTGTATATATTCAACTGTTTCAATAATTGTTTGCTTTTGTGATATTTATATCAAAAATATATGACAAAAAAAAGACAGACCCCAAACAACAACACGATGCCTATTATTTTGAGATATCGAAGGAAACGCATACCCTCGATATTCGGAACAGCCAAAAAGGAGAAATCTGACATATAGATACAAGATACAAGATTAAAAATTCAAGAACTATTTAACAACAAAATTAATGCATCATTATCATTAGATCATAACTGTCAAAATTACGAGCACACCAAGTAACATATATAAGAATATACGCTGTGAAAGTGGTAAAGAGATACCACGGAACAATAACGCATCCACAGCAAAATCATTTAAGTCGGAAACAGCGGTATACGGGACATTCAATGACTTACCGACTACATCATCACGTGCACTGTAGACGGGATTACCATTATTATAATAACGGATACCATTCGCGTACCTCACAATATCACCATCGGGAGAACCTAATCCTATAGCAGAAGTTCAGCGAGGAAGTGAAAAGTCTGCAGGTACTACAGTATCAAAGTCTGAAAGAAGGAGATACGTCGCATAGTCATCCTTAAACAAACCAGTCAACGAAGAAAAATTTTTGATACCATCAGGAAGAAGGTTTGTAGTGATGCCACTCAAATACAAAAGAAAGGTGCCAGTATCAAAAGTAGGCGGAAGAAGATAATCAGTTCCTGCATTAAAAAGAATGAGTCAGTATGAGAAGCCAGGATAAGACAAAAGAGTGTTTTGTATTACATATTTCGCAGCATCGAGTCTCGAGAGAAATAGAGTCCCCGAAAGAACATCTTCGGTATTCATGGTCCTATTGATATCAAGGACAAAAACGATCTTATGATCAGGAGTAAATTCTTTTGTTTTTTCTTCTAAAAGCAAAATAACAGCCACGAAAAGCGCAACAACGATCATAATTAACTTAAAAAATGCGAAATATTTATATCTCATACAATGAAATATAGGGAATCATGTTTAGGATACAAGAAAAATCAACTATAGTGCTTTTGCCATTACCAAATCAACCAAAATACAATGCCGGATGCTCACAACGAGATAGGAATCAATATATAGATAAAGCTATTTACATGATCGAGTCCGGAATGGGCCCCCGCAGTACTGCGGGGTTGGAGGCGAGACGTAGGTCATGTATATATGAAATATCTATCCAGAGTATAGCATCCGGCTTGATCTTTTTATCCAATATTTTTGCATCAAGGTAAAAATATTGGTCGTGGGGTTTGGGGCACGAAAAGCCCCAAGACGAACAAAAAAAAATATAATCAGAGAAAATTAGGTCTCAACGAAGCGTTTAAAAATATCTAAGAAAGTATAGTATGTATCTGATTTTTTTCTCTATCGCTAATATCGTTAAAATGCGATAATGCATACTCTATATATCCATCTATCAATAATGTTTGTGATTGTTCTTTGGTCAATCCTCTACTCATCATATAAAAAAGTTTCTGCTGATCCAAAGAATCTATATTTGCGCCATGAGACGCACGGACATCATGGGAAGCTATGTTCAATTTCGGCAACGTTTTGATGGAAATATTTTTACCAAGGACAATATTTTGTTCCAATAAGCGACCATGAACATGATGTAAATGATTTTCTATAGTGATGGAACCATCAATAGCTGTTGTAGCGCCATCACGCAAAAAAGTAATGATTTCAACTTCGGCTGATGTCTGTGAATGTTTCAAAGATACCGTAAGTGAACCCGTCATAGGATGCGTAGTATCAGAACTAAACAAAGCAAAAATCTTACAGGAACATTGAGAGCCTTTCGTAATAATTTCAATATCTATCTCTGATCCCGATCCAACGACCAAATAGACCAACGAGGAATGAGATTCCAATTCAATATATTTTTTTCCCGAAACACGGAATATATCGATAATCTGCAAAAAATGATTTTCGGCAACAACAATAGGAATAAAATTATCAGTATAGAGTGTCATATATAAGAGTTATTTAGTTAATTCACGTTGTTGTATAAGTCTGAGAAGTTCTGATTTGGAAGAAGTATCAGCAGATTCATGAGTACCAGTAATATTTTGATCATCCGTAGTAAATCCGAAATCTTCATCACCAGTCAAGATATCATTAGTGATATCATTGAGCTCTTGCTCAAATGCTGGATCATAAACATCCAGACCAGAGAGTTCTGCATCCAAAGAATCGTCGGAAAGTTCATCGATAATATCACCAGTATTTTGCTGTGGTATGGGCCAAAAAGGATCTACCCAAGTACTAAGTTGAGATCGATGAAAAACGGACCAATCCGTAGTATTAAGAAATGAAATATAGGTATTGGTATTCCGATGGACTTTGGATAACCCTACCAAAAGAAGAAAAACAATGATAGAAAAGAGAGATCGGAGCAAGTATTTAATGAGTATTCAGAAAAAACGCATAGGAAATGAGGGGAAAAGATAAAATACCAGTAAAAAATATATATATTCGTAGGAAAGTATCAATAAGAAAATTTTTATAAAGTCTGGAAAAAGAACTGCAATTGTGTATATATATCACAATACATAAAAAAGGTATTTTACTCATTTATCGTATAATTATGAAAAAACTTTTACTAAGTTTAGTTCTCATCTGAACTTTCTGAGGATTTATCTCTATTGCAGCAGCAAGTAATACAGATTGTAAGGAAGTAAATTTTGATAACGGAGTGGACGCATGTGTCAATATCAACGATGCAGGATCAGATGAACGAGAACTCGAGACGGATCTCGATGGAGGATCACAAGGTCTTTTGAGATGCGATATTATGACACCAGATTCTATATTGGTAAGTGTTCCAGGATGTAACGGAACCTTCGAATATGATGGAAATGATGCAGGAAGAATTAAGCTTTGGATAAGATACAATGAGCAAGCACCGGAAGACCGGGAAGGTAAACCAAGTAGCAATAGTCAACGAACCTATCCACAACGAATCTATGACTTTGATGATGAATGACGATTGGATGACAATCTTGATGACAACGAAGATAATAATGATAGTGATACAAGTGATTATACTATCACTGCTTCACCTTCAGATCCTGAAGAAAACGAACGGGTAGATATTACTGTCAAAGCTATGGATGGATCATCTACAGATACTTCATATAGAGGTACTGTTAAATTCAAAATTGAAAAAAAATCAGGTTCTTCTCGAACTACCGCTTCTTCTTCATTATATCAACTTTCTACAACTTCATATAAATTCACATCATCAAACGCAGGAAGAAAAACATTCAATGACTTGATTAAATTCAAGGACGATAGCTATGATTATAGATTAACTGTCTATGATGAAAGTAATAGTAGTACAAAATCCTACAAAATATTCACTCTCAATGGAGAAAATAATAGTGATACAGATAATTTTTATGTAACCACTGACGATAGTACACCTACAACTTCTCAATTCGTAGATTTAACGGTCAAAGCAAGAAACGGTACAGCTACAGATACAGCATATAGAGGTACCGTTAAATTCAAAATTGAAAAAAAATCAGGTTCTTCTCGAACTACCGCATCTTCTTCATTATATGAGCTTTCTACAACTTCATATAAATTCACTTCATCAAATGCAGGAAGAAAAACATTCAATGACTTGATTAAATTCAAGGACGATAGCTATGATT